>NZ_JBIWJA010000009.1:0-207453 GCF_044764905.1 Streptomyces sp. NPDC093586
CGTTCGCCCGGTGAGGAGCGGCGTCCGGTGCGGCGAGTGGGGGCACCCCCTCCGGGGGAGCGTGCCGGGCGTCGCGACGGGGCGAACGTCGCCTGGTGCGGCACTAGTCCTTGACCCGCGTGACGACCGCGTCCTCCGTCCCGTCGGCCGGCGCCGGGAGCACCGCCGCCGCACCGGCGCCGTCGTCGTCCGTGTTCACGCGCTCGATGATCGCGAGCCGTTCCGGGGTGTCCTCCGGCTTCAGGAAGCCGACGACGACGTAGAGGACCAGGGAGACCGCGAGCGGGACGGACACCTGGTACTCCAGCGGTACCCCGCCCTCGACGTTCCAGTTGACCGGGTAGTTGACCAGCCAGAAGGCGAACAGACCGGCCGCCCAGCTGGTGAGCGCGGCCGTCGGTCCCGAGCGGCGGAAGGGCCGCAGCAGGCCGAGCATCATCGGGATCGCGATCGGTCCCATCAGACCGGCGACCCACTTGATGACGACGGTGATGATGTCCTTGAACGTCGGCGAGTCGACCTGCGTGGCCACCGCCATGGACAGGGCGAGGAAGACGACCGTCGTCACCCGTGCCGCGACCAGCCCGGACCGCTCGCCCCAGGCCCGTGCCCGCGCCGACACCACCGGCGCCACGTCCCGGGTGAACACCGCGGCGATCGCGTTGGCGTCCGAGGAGCACATGGCCATGGTGTGGGAGAAGAACCCGACGATGACCAGGCCCAGCAGGCCGTGCGGCAGGAGCTGTTCGGTCATCAGGCCGTAGGAGTCGGAGCCGTCCGGCTTCTGCGACTCCACCAGCAGCGGCGACATCCACATCGGGAAGAACAGCACCACCGGCCAGACCAGCCACAGGACCGCCGACAGCCGCGCCGACCGCGCGGCCTCGCGGGCGTTCGCCGTCGCCATGTAGCGCTGGGCCTGGTTGAGCATGCCGCCGTTGTACTCGAAGAGCTTGATGAAGAGGAAGGCGAGCAGGAACACCGTCCCGTACGGGCCGACCAGCGGCTTGCCGTGGCCCTGGAGGGCGGGCTCGTCCCAGACACCGAAGAAGCCGCCGTGGTCGTCGAGTTTCATGACGACGGCCACGAACATCGCGACGCCGGCGAGCAGTTGGATGACGAACTGCCCCAGCTCGGTCAGCGCGTCCGCCCACAGGCCGCCGATCGTGCAGTAGACGCCGGTGACGACGCCGGTGATCAGGATGCCCTGGTTGAGGGAGATGCCGGTGAAGACCGACAGCAGCGTGGCGATGGCCGCCCACTTCGCGGCCACGTCCACGATCTTCAGCAGCATGCCGGACCAGGCCAGGGCCTGCTGGGTCGGCAGGTTGTAGCGGTTCTTCAGGTACTCCAGGGGAGAGGCCACGTGGAGCCGTGAGCGCAGCCGGTTGATGCGCGGCGCGAACAGCTTCGACCCGACGGCGATGCCCAGGGCGATGGGGAGCGACCAGGTGACGAAGGACGTGACGCCGTAGGTGTAGGCGATGCCCGCGTACCCGGTGAACATCACCGCGCTGTAGCCCGACATGTGGTGCGAGATGCCGGACAGCCACCAGGGCATCTTGCCGCCGGCCGTGAAGAAGTCGCTGACGTTGTCCACGCGTTTGTGCGACCAGACGCCGATCGCCACCATCACGGCGAAGTAGCCGATGAGCACGGACCAGTCGAGACCGTTCATGTGCCCCCTTCCGGGGTCCGCCTTGTGAACTCCGCTCAGCAGGCCGGCGCTTCGCGGGAGCGGGGGGAGGGCGAGGCGCACGGCGAAGTGCCCGCTCATCGTGGGTGCGTCGACGCGGGCACGACAAGAAAGCGGAGAGTCAAGAGCGGGTAAAAAGGTTCGGCTTGTTGACCTCGGTTCACCTACATGAACGACGAAGGGGTGAGGCAGCCGGCGTTCGCGGACCGGTTTCCCGGCCGTCTCGCCGGCTCCGGAGCCACCGTCGGGCGGCTCCGGAGCGAATCCCGCGCTGCTCCGGCGCTGCCCGGCGCTACTTTGTCGCGAACTTCAGCTCGTCCTTGAGCTGGTCCGCGAGCCGGTCCTTGAGCTCGTCCTTCATCTCGTCCGGGCACGGGGTGCCGCGCGAGAACCCGTACGGGGCCGCCAGGTGGTACGTGCCCGCCTTCGGGGCGACCAGCACCGTCCACGTGTCGCCGTCGACGGTCTCCTCCGTCTCCGTCAGGCAGCCGTTGACGTTCTCGAACGACTTCGGCGAGCCCTCGGGACGGTCCCTGGAGGCCTCCGTCTCCTGCGGCGGCTTGAGCTTCTTGCCCTCGGCGTCGACGAGACCCAGCCACGGCGAGTACGGCATCCGGACCAGGACCGGACCCGCCTTGTGCACGTCGATCGTCCACTCGCCCTGCTCGGCGCGCTGGACGACCGCGTCCGGCTCGGCCAGCGGGGCGGGGTCGGTCACCTGGAACAACTGCCAGTTGGTGTCGCCCCAGACCTGCTTCAGATACGGCAACCCCCGCTGCACCAGCGCGCGCTCCCGCTCGCCGCCGTCACCGTCCGGCTCGTCCTTGGGCAGCACCACGAAGTGCACCGCCCAGCGCTGCAGCCACTCGTGGTAGTTCGCCGAGTTCAGCGTGTCGTCGTAGAAGAGGGGGTTGCGCTCCATGTCGGCCTGGCGGTTCCAGCCCCGCGCCAGGTTCACGTACGGGGCGAGCGCCGAGGCCTCGCGGTGGGAACGGGCGGGCACGACCTCCACCCGGCCCTTCTCCGCGCCGACCTCCTGGAGCTCGTTGACGAGCGGCGCCAGCTCGCGCGCCCAGGAGGCGGCCGGCGTGGTGTGGACGATGTCGTCGCCCGTCTTGTAACCGATCCAGCCGGTGAAGCAGGCGAGCGTCGCCATCAGCGCGTACCACTTGCGCGAGCGCGGCACCGTGAACGGCAGCGCGGCCACCAGCACCACCCCGGCGAAGAGCATCGGCAGGCGCGTGATGTTGGAGCCGATCTGGGAGCTGATCGCCCAGACGAGGAGCACGGCCAGCCCGTAGACCGCCGCCGTGATCCGCACCGTCCTCCACGTGCGCGGCACCACCGCGTACACGCCCCCCGCGCACAGCAACGGCAGGATCGTCGAGCCGAAGATCATCGGCTGCGTGCCGGAGAACGGGAACAGCCAGGCCGACAGCGCGACCACCACGCTGGGCGCCAGGCCCAGCGCCCAGGCGCCCGGCCGGCGCTTCTGCAGGAACAGGGCCACCGCGACCAGGCCCACGAACAGGCCCGAGACCGGCGAGGCCATCGTGGACAGCGCGGCCAGCGGCGCCGTGCACAGCGCCTTCGCCCAGCGCTCGTGGCGCCAGCGGTGCGGCCAGCAGAACACCGTGGCCACCGCGCCCAGCGCGAACATCGTCCCCAGCCCGAACGTCACCCGGCCCGAGATCGCGTTGCACAGCAGCCCGAACAGGCCCGCGAGCGACGCCCACAGCGGGTTGCGGACCACCCGGCTGCGGATCAGGATCAGCGTCAGCAGCCCGGCCGACAGCGTCCCCGCGATCATCATCGTGGTCCGGACGCCGAGCACCGACATCAGATACGGCGACACCACGCTGTACGACACCGGGTGCATGCCGCCGTACCAGGCGAGGTTGTACGCCGAGGCCGGATGCCGGCCGACGAACTCCGCCCACGCGTCCTGCGCCGCGAGGTCACCGCCGCTGTTCGCGAAGGTGAAGAACCACATGATGTGGAGGATCCCGGCGAGGGCGGTGACGGACAGGACGGGGTGGCGCAGCATGCGCTCGCGCACGGCCAGGAGGGCGCCCTTCACCGCGGACGGCGCTTCCGGCCCGGCAGGCTCCGGCCCGGCAGGCTCCGGGGCGCCGGGTACCCGTCCGCCGGACTCCCGCCCGGCAGGCTCGGTGCGGTCCGGCTCACGGTCGTCGTCCGCCGGGCCGGTGCCGGTCCTCCCGCCGTCCCCGCGGTCCCCGGCGTCCTTGCGGGGCGCGGGTACGTGTGGTCGCGGGCCCGTTCCCGGACCCGGATCGGCGTCGTCGGCGTGTGTCGGCTCCGCAGTGGCCACCTGAAGGCACTCCCCGTGTCCCGTCTTCTGCTTTCGGCCGCGTACGTCCCGTACTCTTCACGACTCTTCACGGCCGCGTTCCCGCGACCCGGCGACCTGCCCCGTTTCGTGACGCTAGCACGCACCCCGTCCGGCGGCCGCCGGACGGGGTGCGTGACAGGCGCCGTGCCGTCCTGTCCTGCCCGGTGTCAGCCGAGCCGGGTCAGCCTGGCCGTGAGACCGGGCTCCGCGAGGTCGTCCCGGAGGGCGACCGGGACCTCGACGGCGTCACCGCCGCTGCCGTCGCCGACGACGAGCGTGCCGACCTGGGTGCCGGCCTTCGCCGTGTGCGGCACCGACCCGTCGCCGGGACCGTCCAGCCTCAGCCGCACGGTCAGGCCGGACCAGCCGACGGCGGAGACGTCCTTGGTGGCGACCACCGGCGTGGTGCCGCCCAGACCGTCGTCGACCCGCCCGACGACATCGCCCTTCTTCACGACGGTCTTCGAGGTGAGCGCGTCCTGCCCCGCCTCGATCAGCTTGCGCACGACGCCGGTGACCTCGTCGATGTTGGCGACGCCGTTCCGCCCGAACTGGCCGAGGGCCGCGCCGATGATCGTCCGGTTCTTGCCGTCGATGTTCTTCTCCGCGGCGAAGAGGATGTTGCCGCCGGCCGCGGTGGTGGTGCCGGTCTTGATGCCGATGGCCACGGTCGGGACGAGCCCGAAGAAGTTGTTCTGCTTGTCGCCGTTGAGGTCGACGTAGCTGGGCTGCCGGGAGATCTCCTTGAAGACCGGGTTCTCCATCGCGGCGCGGCCCAGCTTCACCAGGTCCTCGGCGGTGGAGACGGTCGTCTTGTCGAGGCCGCTGGGGTCCGTGTAGGTGGTGTTCTTCATCCCCAGCTCCTTGGCGGTCTTGTTCATCTTCGCGACGAACGCGTCCTCGGAGCCGTTGCCGGAGTCCCAGCGGGCCAGCAGCCTGGCGACGTTGTTGGCGGACGGCAGCATGACCGCCTGCAACGCCTCGTACTCGGTGATCTTCTGGCCCTCGGAGACCCTCACCACCGACTCGTTCTCGGCCTTGCCGGTCTCGTAGTGCTTCTGCGCGGTCGCGTCGACGGGGATCTCCGGACCCTTCTCGCCCGTCTTCAGCGGGTGGTCGCGCAGGATCAGGTACACCGTCATGACCTTGGCGATGCTGGCGATCGGTACGGGCTTCTGGTCGCCGGACGTGCCGAAGGTGCCGATGCCGTTGACGTCCATGGCCGCCTGTCCCTGACCGGGCCAGGGCATGGAGGGCTTGCCGCCCTCGAAGGAGACGGTCTCCTGCGCGGTGAGGTGCAGCGTGGGCGTGGGCAGCGGGCGCACGGCCTGGACGACCCCGAACACGAGCACCAGCAGCAGGACCAGCGGGGTCCAGATCTTGACCCGGCGCACGGTCGTGCGGAGCGGGGTCTCCGGGGGCGGCGGGGTGTTCGTCAGCTCGGCCAGCAGGTCCAGCGGCGGCTTCGGCGGCAGCGGCTGCTGCGTGGTCCGCTCGGGACCGACCTGCGGCACGGCCGCGGTGGCCCCGGCGGAGGCCGCGTGGGGCGCCTCGGGACCGGCCTTCGGGGCCGGGGCCGGGGCCGGGTCCGGCTGCGCGGGCCGCGGGGGCTTGCGGGTGGCCGGGTCGTCCGGGTGCCGCAGGGCGACGAACTTGCTGGTGCGCTCGGCGTCGGTCTCGGCGTCGGTCTCGGCGTCGGCCTTGCCGGTCCCGCCGGCCTTCCCGTCCTTCTTCGCCGCGTCGCCCAGCTTCAGCATGGTCGTCGGCTGGTCCACGGAGGGCCCGGCGGACGGCCGTACGGTCTTGAAGACGGCGGTGGGCTGATCGACGGGGCCCCTGCCGGCCTCGGCCCCCTTGCCGGCCTCGGCCCCCTCGTCGGCGCCGGGCTCCCGCCCGGCCTCGGCGCGGTCGTCTGCGGGGCCCTCGGAGGCCTCCTCGGGCCCGTCGGCGTCCTCGGCCGCCGCCTCGGGGGAGGCGGCGCCCCCCGGCTCGTTCCCGGCCTCGTGGCGGGCGTTCGCGGCGGCACGCTCGTCCGCGGTCGCGACCCACGCCGCCACGGCGTCACGCAGCCGGCCGTCCCCGGCCGTCCCCGACGCGCCCTTCTCGCCGTCCGCCTCGACCCCGTCCTCGGCCTCGGGCGCGTCGTCGTCCCCGGCCCGGTCGTCGTCCCCGGCCCGGTCGTCGTCCCCGGCCCGGTCGCCGGGCTCGGCGTCCGCGTCGGTCTCGGGCGCGGTCCTGTCGCCGGACACGGGCGTGCTCTCTGCCTCGGACCCGGCGTCCGTCTCGGCGTCCGCGTCGGTCTCGGGCCGGGTGTCCGTCCCGGCGTCCGCCTCGACGCCGGCCTCGGCCCCGGGTGCGGCCTTCGCCTCGTCCTCGTTGTCGGCCCCGGCCTCCGGCGTCTCCGCCTCGGTCTCCGTCCCACGGACCGACAGCACCCGGGTGGCCGTGTCCACGCCCCCACGGGACGCCGAGGACCCGTCGGAATCCGCGGACGCCGACGCCTTCCCGGTCTCCCGCGCCACCGCCAGCCGCGGATCACGCGTCTCGCTCGCCTCGGTCCTGGCTTCGGGAACCGGACCCGCGCTCCCCGACGTCGGTTCTTCCGACGACTCGCGCTGCTTCGACCTGTCGGGGGACTCGCCCGCCACCGATGCCTCCTCCATGCGCCGCACGTCCTGTGTGCGCTACCGAACCATGTACCAGTGTCCTGTGTACGGCTGGAACCCACGCGGTAGACGAGAACGACATACCTACTGGTTCCACTACGAACCGGTCACGCACTCTCGACAGACCAATGTGAGAGGGGTCACCCTGTCTGTCATCCACGCGGGGAGGCATGGATGGGCAGGAGCCGCAGAACACTTCCGGAGGAGCTTCTGCTGCTGGCGTTGGACCCGACCACGGGTACCACCGCACAGCCGCAGTCGCTCGACCTGGGTCTGGCCGGAGCACAGCTGGTGGAGCTGGCGCTGGCCGGACGGATAGCCCCAGACGGGGATCGTATCGCCGTGGTGGCCCCACGGCCGACCGGAGATCCGACACTCGACTGCGCGTTGGAGCTGCTGCGAAGGCGTGGCGCTCCCGTACGGGCGGTCAACTGGATCGGCGGGCCCCGCCTGGGGCTGCGCCAGACCTATCTCTCGCATCTGGAGCGCTGCGGCATGGTGCATGCCGTGGAGGGCCAGATGTGCGGGGTGTTGCCGACGACTCGCTACCAGGCGACGGACACGGCGATCAGCCGGGAGATCAAGGCCCGGCTGGACTCGGCGATCCGCACCGGCGTACCGCCGGACCCGCGGACCGCGGCGCTCGCCGCGCTGGCCCACGCGGTCGGCCTCGGCAAGCACCTGTACCCGGGCAACGAAGGACGCTCGTCGCGGTCCCGCCTGCGGGACCTCATCAGGCACGACCCCATGGGCGGCCTGGTGGCGCACGCAGTGATGGACGTCCAGAACGGTGCGGCGGCGCAGCCGCGCCGCAGCCCGGCACCGGCCGGCCGGCCGGCCGCGGGACCGGGGGCGAGGCCCGCCCCGGAACCCGCCCGCGGCGTTCCGGCGCAACCGCGCCACGGATCCATGGCGCGTGCCGCGGCCCACTGACCGCACCACAGGCACCACCCGCACGACCGCACCACGCACCACGCACGACCACGCACCGCCGCACCGACTGTCCCCGAGACCCGGTCACGGGAGCCGCACATCCGCGCGGGGCGGCGGGACCGGCCGTACGTCCGGCACACCCGGACACGGCCGGACCCGCCGCCCCGCGCGGCCATGTGTGCGGATGTGCCCCCGAACCGGCGTGTACGCGGTGCATATCGACCGTTTGCCAGCGGTAGGAAGCACCTTGGTGGCAGTCTGCTCAACAGCAGATACGCAAAGTGGCAGGTATGAGTCACGCAGCCGGAGGTGCACGTCCCGTGGCGTCCAATGTCAATCCCACCGTCAGGCGACGCCGGTTGGGCCAGGAGCTGCGCCGGCTCCGCGAGCTCAAGGGCATGACGGCGGAGGAGGTGGCGGAGCGGCTGCTGGTCTCGCAGTCGAAGATCAGCCGCCTGGAGAACGGCCGGCGCAGCATCAGCCAGCGCGACGTCCGCGACCTGTGCGGGGTCTACGAGGTCGAGGACCAGCGGGTCGTCGACTCGCTGATGCAGATGGCCAAGGACTCGCGCCAGCAGGGCTGGTGGCACGCCTTCGGGGACATCCCGTACAGCGTCTACATCGGCCTGGAGACCGACGCCGAGTCGCTGCGGACGTACGAACCCCAGATCATCACCGGCCTGTTGCAGACCCGCCCGTACGCCGAGGCCCTGATCCAGGGCGCGTTGCCCGAGACGTCGGCCGCCGACATCGAGAAGCGGGTCCAGGTCCGCATAAGGCGTCAGGAGCGCGTCTCCGCCGGGAGCAACCCCCTGCGGCTGTGGGTGGTCCTCGACGAGGCGTCGCTGCACCGGGTGGTGGGCGGCAGGCAGGTGATGCGCGAACAGCTGGAGCACGTCGCCGAGATGTCGCAGCTGCCGCACATCACCGTGCAGGTGCTGCCGTTCGACGTCGGGGCGCACCCCGGCATCAACGGCCAGTACTCCATCCTGGAGTTCGCCGACGCGGCCGACTCCAGCGTCGTGTACATCGAGGGCGTCACCAGCGACCTGTACCTGGAGAAGGCCCAGGACGTGCAGAAGTACACGGTGATGTACGAACACCTGCGGGCCCAGGCGCTGAACGTGGAGCAGTCCCGCCAGCTCATCGAGGACGTGGCGAAGGAGTACGCGCGCTGAGAGGCGGCGGGATGCTACACCCCTGCCGCGTCGTTCTGGAAGAGTCGCCTGGAATATGCCATCCGGTCGGGTGAACGGCCGCTCCGATCGGCGAGGACAGCGAGTAGCGTCCATCACGCCAAAGATCAAGCGTCATTGGCGTACACCGCACACACTCGCCATCGGAGCAGACATGGCAATTCTTCAGGGCGCCACGGAATCTTGGACCAAGTCCTCCTACTCCGGAGGGAACGGCGCGTGCGTCGAGGTCAAGTCTCCGGTCGTGGCGGCGCTCGCCGTCCGTGACTCCAAGGTCCCCGAGGGCCCGGTCCTGGCGTTCCCCGCCGACGCGTGGAAGGCGTTCGTGGCCTCGGTCAAGGGCTGACGACCCCGCGCACGGCCCACCGGCACCGCCGGCAGAGCCCTCTCGACCAGTTCGCCGACCTTGCCGAGAGGGCCCTGTTCACTCCGGCGGCACGGTCACCTCACCGGGAACGCCACGTCGCACACCGGATCCTCCGGTCCGGCCGCGTCCCAGTCGGCGAAGTACACCTCACGGCACGGCCCGTCCACGGTCAGACCCCGGTCGGCGATCCACGCCTCCACCGCATCGAAGGCCGCCAGGATCTGCGGATGGGCCACCTGGGCCTTGGTGATGCGGGTGAAGGCCAGCCGCCGGGCCGGCTCCACCCGCACCCGCGCCTCCCCCGCGCGCCCCTGCCGTTCCACCCACGCCCGTGCCGCCGCCTCGTCGGCGACCGGCACGCACGACTCGGCCGGCCCGTCGCTCTCCACCGACACCTCGGAGTGGTAGGCGACGAACGGCGCCGCCACCACACCCCCGCAACCCCGGGCGGCCTCCTCCAGCCGTCCCAGCGAGGCACCGATCCACGCCGGCAGCTCGTCCGCCAGCGTGTGCCGCGTCTCGGTGATCAGCACCTGCCCGGGCACGTCCACCGTCTCGACCGCGAACCTCTCGTACACCTCGGACTCCCTTCCCGAAAGCCGTGCACGGAGGTACGCGGCGAGCGTGCGCTGGCCGGCGACCCGCGCCTCCACGTCCGCCCAGTACGCGTCGATCAGCCCGGCCGCCCCGGGCCCGTCCGCCCGGACCACCTCGGCGACCCGGGCCAACGGCATGTCCAGTTGACGCAACAGCGCCACCAGCCGGGCGCGTTCGACCTGGCCGGGGCGGTAGTAGCGGTAGCCGGTGGCCTCGTCCACGTGGGCCGGCGCCAGCAGGCCCAGACGGTCGTACAACCGCAGTGCCTTGGCCGACAGCCGGGCCCGCGCGGCGAACGCCCCGATGGTCAGCAACCCGTCGTCGCGCGCATCGTCCACGTCGTCGTCCTCCGTCACCGGGCGGCCTGTTCCGCCCGGCGACCACGAGGCTCGGCCCTGCCCCAGGGGCAAGGTCAACCGGCCCGCCCGGTCAGCCGGCGAGGAGTTCCTCGACGGCCGCGACGACCTCCGCCGACTCCGGTTCGGTCTGCGGCGAGAAGCGCGCCGCGACCTTGCCGTCCCGGCCGATCAGGAACTTCTCGAAGTTCCACCGGACGTCCCCGCTGTGCCCCTCGGCGTCGGCGAAGCCGGTCAGGCGGTCGTACAGCGGGTGCCGCCCCTCCCCGTTGACGTCCACCTTCTCGGTCATCGGGAAGGTGACGCCGTACGTCGCCGAGCAGAACTCGGCGATCTCGTCGGCGCTGCCGGGCTCCTGCCCCATGAACTGGTTGCACGGCACGCCGAGCACGGTGAAGCCCCGCTCCGCGTACCGCTCGTGCAGCCGCTCCAGACCGGCGTACTGCGGGGTCAGCCCGCACCTGGAGGCCACGTTGACCACCAGCACCACCCGGCCGGCGTACCGGGAGAGACCGGCCGCTCCGCCCTGGAGGGCGCCGATCTCGACGTCGAGGGGGAGGCTGTCGTCGTGCTGCGCGTTCTCTGAGGTCGTCATGGACGGGATGCTAGCCCCGCGCCCCTCGCACGCGCCCCGCGCCCGCCTCCCGAAGGCTCCGGCGTCCGCCCGCCCGGACGCCCTGAGCGAGGACGTCCGGGACGGGGGCCGCGGGTGGCCGGGCGGGTCAGGCGCGGCGGGAACCCGCGGACGCCATGCCGAGCCAGGTGTGCGGGTTGCCCGCCCAGCACCAGCCGAGCTTCGGGGCCTTCCGGCTGATCCAGATCGCCGGGACCCGGCGGTCGCCGGACCGGGAACCACCCAGCGAGAAGCACTTGTTCTTGACCAGGATCTGCGGGACGTGCGTCATCAGCGCGATGCCCTCCTCGAGGGTGAGCAGTCCGCGCCCCCGTTCGGCGACGGCGGCCATCGCGTCGTCGGGCACGACCCCGCAGAACTCCTCCCCGCGCTCGACGTCGCACAGCAGGTGGACGCCGGCCCGGCCGGGCGGCGCGGCCTCCTTCGTGGCGACGAACCGTTCCAGGGAGCCGGGCTCGAAGGAGTGGTCGACGAACCCGGGCAGCCGGCCGCCGTGCAACGTGGTCAGCGGCATCGTCCGCTCGATCGGGGCGAGTTCCCGGCCGACGACCAGGACGAACGGCACCCGGCCGGTGACGGCGGGATCGTACGGAGCGTCCGCCCCGTCCGCTCCGTCCGCCGCGGTGCCCGCGTGGGCCACGGCCTCGGCGCGCAGCGGCGCCACCAGCTCGGCGAACTGCTCCGGGGTGCGCCCGGACAGCGCCGGGTAGCCGAGCGAGACGAGCGTACGGACCTGCCGGTCGAACTCGGCGGCGGGGTCGAAGGCGGGGGAGCCGGGGGCGGCGGAGGCGGCGGGGGAGTGCGTCCGGTCGGTCAAGCCGGTTCCTTCCGTGGGGTCCTGTACGAGGCGGGCGGATGCGGTGGCGGGAACGCCGGTCAGGAGAGCCCCTCCTCGCGCGCGACGGCCTCGATGTCGGCCGGGCTGCCCGACATGATCGTCCGGACGTGGCGGGTGACCAGCTCGACCGGCCAGTCCCACCAGGCGGCGCGGAGGAGCCGCGCGACATCCTCGGCGTCGTACCGGGCGCGGATGGGCCGGGCCGGATCGCCGCCGACGACGGTGTACGGGGGAACGTCGCCGGTGACCACCGAGCCCGCGGCGATGATCGCCCCGTCCCCGATGCGCACGCCGGGCATGACGGTGGCGCCGTAGCCGAACCACACGTCGTTGCCGACGACCGTGTCGCCGCGGCTGGGCATGCCGGTGACGAGGTCGAGCGTGGCCTCGGCCCAGGCGCCGCCGAACATGGTGAACGGGAACGTCGACACGCCCATGGTGGGGTGTTCGGCCCCGGCCATCAGGAACCGGGTGCCGGAGGCGATCGCGCAGTACTTGCCGATGATCAGTTTCTCCGGCCCGTAGGCGTAGAGCACGTTGCGGGTCTCGAAGGCGGTGGCGTCGTCGGGGTCGTCGTAGTAGGTGAAGTCGCCGACCCGGATGCGTTCGTCGGTGACGAGCGGCTTGAGCAGGACGACGCGCGGATGCTGGGCGAGCGGGTGGAGGACGCCGGGGTCGGGAGTCGTCATGCGGGGACCTCGATTCTGGCCAGGGAGCCGGTTTCCAGGGCGCACCACAGGGCGCCGTCGTGCCGGGCGATGCCGTGCGGTTCGCCGTCGGGACGGGAGAGCGCGTACGAGGTGACGCGGCCGTCGACGGTGATCCGGCCGACCCGGCCGCTGCCCCACTCGGTGAACCACAGCGCGCCGTCGGGTCCGGCCGTGACCGCGTGCGGCCGGGCCGCCGGGTCGGGCAGCGGATATTCGGTGACGTCGCCGTCGACGGTGATCCGGCCGATCCGCCCGGCCCCGATCTCGGTGAACCACAGCGCTCCGTCGGGCCCCGCGGCGATGCCCACCGGTGCGGCGGACGCGGTCGGCAGGGGGTGGGCGGTGCCGTGGCCGTCCGTGGTGAGCCGTCCGACGGCGTTGTCCTGGTTGAGGGTGCACCACAGGGCCCCGTCCGGGCCGGCCGCGATGGCGGACGGGAAGGCGCCGGGCGCCGGGTACTCGGTGATCTCGCCGTCCATGGTGACGCGGCCGACGCGGTCCGCCGAGGAGAGCGTGAACCACATGGCCCCGTCCGGCCCGGCGACGATCCCGAACGGCCCGCCCCCGGGGGTCGGGGGCGCGAAGGACGAGTACGTACCGTCGGGGGTGATCCGGCCGATGCGGTGCGCCCGGTACTCGGTGAACCACATCGCCCCGTCCGGGCCCCGCGCGATCACGGTCGGCCCGGCCCCGACCGGGTGGACGGTGACACTCCCGTCGCCGGGATCCCGGCGGGCCACGGCGTCCTGGTGGACGAGGGTGAACCAGAGGGCTCCGTCCGGTCCTTCGGCGAGTGCGTAGGGGCCGGCGTCCGGGCCGGTGACGGCGAACTCCCGCACGGGGCCGGCGAGCAGGCGCCCGACCTCCTCGAACAGCGCGCGGCCGTCCTCCTCGGAGAGGTGGAAGGCGTGCTTCATGCCCTCGTGGACGCGCAGGGTCACGCTCACCCCGGCGGCCTGCGCGGCCCGCGCGAACCGGCGGGCGTCGTCCAGCAGCACCTCGTCCCCGCCGACCGCGACGAGCAGCGGCGGCAGCCCGCGCGGATCGCCGTACAGCGGTGACTGCGGCGCCTCGGTGGCGGACGCGCCGGCGAGGTACTGGGCGCAGACGGACGTGAGGACGGTCCGGTCGATGACGTCCTTGCCGTCGTTGGCCGTCAGGGAGGCGCCGGTGAGCGCCAGGTCGGTGACGGGCGAGACGACGACCGCGGCGCCGGGCCGGGGCCCGCCGGTCCGCTCGATCTCCAGCAGGGCGGACAGGACGAGCGTCGCTCCGGCCGACTCGCCGAAGAACGCCACCCGCGCCGCGGGAACGCCCTGCTCCAGCACGCTCCGCCAGGCGGCGAGGACGTCCTCCAGGGCCGCCGGGTACGGATGGGCGGGGGCCAGTCGGTAGTCCACCCGCAGCACGGGCCGTCCGGTGGCCCGCGACAGCCGGCGGGCGAGGGCCCGCTCGGCCTCGGGCGTGGTGTGGGCGAACCCGCCGCCGTGGACGTAGACGACGACGCCGTGTCCGCGGTCCCCGGCGCCGGGCGCGCTCACCCATTCGAGCGCGGTGTGCTCCTCGATGTTGCCCTCGATAAATTTTTTCATCGGTAGTAACTTTATGTGGGCCCGCTACAGGGTGTCAATATAAAATTACTACGGAGGTAAAATTATCCGCATGGATACGACCTCCCCGTCCGCAGGCGCACCGGCGCTGGGCCTGCGCGAGACCAAGAAGCGCGAGACGCGGCAGCTGATCTCCGACCGGGCGACCAGGCTCTTCGTCGAGCAGGGCTTCGAGCGCACGACGATCGCCGAGATCGCCGACGCCGCCCGCGTCGCCAAGAAGACGGTGACGAACTACTTCCCGCGCAAGGAGGACCTGGCCCTCGACCACCAGGACGAGTTCGTCGCCGCCCTCGCCGACGCCGTGGCCGCGCGCGAGCCGGGCGAGACCCCCCTGGCGGCCCTGCGCCGCGCCTTCCTGGCGGCCGTCGAGGCCCAGGACCCCGTCGCGGGCTTCGCCGGACCCGCCTTCACCCGCATGATCGCCGACAGCCCCACCCTCTCGTCCTGTCTGCGCGGCCTCCACGACCGGCGCGAGGAGGCGCTGGCCGCGGCCCTGGCCGACGCGACGGCCACCCCGCCCGACGACATCACGCCCCGCACGGCCGCGGCCCTGCTCGGCGGCGTCCACCGCGTCCTGTTCACCCGCATCCAGCAACTGACGCTGGCCGGGAACACGAACGCGGAGATCGCGCAGGTGCTGAGGGAGGAGGCGCCACGGGCGTTCGACCTGCTGGCCCCCGCCCTCGCGGAGTACGGACGCTCCTGACCGAGGCCGCCCGGGCGAGGCGTCCCGGAGCCGGTCCCTTCCCGGCGCCCGGCGCCCGGCGCACCGACCGGCCGTCATCCTTCTGCCGTCTTCGATGCCATATGTCGCATACGGTGATCGGGGTGGTGCGCGGGAGGTGCGGAAGGGGCAGGAGGTGCCGGATGCGTGAGGAGGAGCCACAGCGCCCGCTCGGCAGGATCGGGCTGGACGTGTTCGACGCGGCCCCGGTGGGGGTGGTCGTCACCCGCGGCCCCGAGCACCGCATCGCCTACATCAACGCCGTCTACCGGGAGACCTTCGGCGACCGGCCGCTGGGCCGGCCGTTGCGGGAGGCGTTCGCCGACCTCGCGCAGACCGGTTACTTCGAGCTGTTCGACCGCGTCCTCACCACCGGCCGCGCGGAACGGGTCTCCACGGCTCCCGTCGACGTGGCCTACCCGGGATCGACGGCCGGCGTGACGCGCTACTTCAACTTCAGCGTCTCCCGGACGACGCTCGGCGCGGACGAGCGAGGAGTGCTGGCCGTCGTGGTGGAGGTCACCGAGCAGGTCGAAGCCGCCGAACGCATCCGGGTCCTGGCCGAGCAGCGCCGCCGTGTGCTGCTGCGCTACCGCAGCCTGGTCAACGCCAGCACGCAGGTGGTGTGGGTGACCGACGCCGAGGGCGAGGTGAGCGAGTCCAACCCCGGCTGGGAGCGGCTGACCGGGCAGACGTGGGAGGAGTTCCGGAACGGCGGGTGGCTCGACGCCGTCCACCCCGAGGACCGCGAGGCGACCATCAGGGAATGGCGCCGGGCGGTGGCCGAGGTGCCGGCGGACTACACCGACACCTACCGGCTCCGTACGGTGAACGGCGGTTACCGGCACTTCACCATCTACGCCGCGCCCGTCCGCGACGGCGACACGGTGATCGAATGGATGGGCACCTGCGTCGACATCGAGCAGGAGTGGCAGGCGAACCGCCGGGAAGAACTGCTGGCCCGCGCCGCCCGCGCCACGGCCGGCACGGGCCGGCTGGAGGAGATGCTCGACGCCCTCGGCCACGTGATCGTGCCCGACGTCGCCGACGCCTGCGGGGTCTACCTCCTGCCCCAGACGCTGGACCGCCCCGCCGGGGACGTGCTGACCGCCGAACGCGTCGTCGGCATCACCCGCCCGGGTCTGCCCGGCCTGCCCCCGCACCACGAGGAACGCCTGTGGCCCGGGAACCCGTTCACCCGCGCCGTCGAGCAGGGCCGCCCCGTCCACGCCGTCTTCCCGCCCGGCGAGCCACCGCCCGACATCGCTCCGGAGGGGAGCGTGCCGTGGCTGCCCGAGTCGGCCAACAGCGTCGTCCTGCTCCCCGTCGTCGTGGACGGCACCACCGCCGCGCTGCTCGTCTCGTCCGTCAGCGGCGACCGGCCGCCGCTCGGCCGCCCCGAGATCGACCTGCTGCGCGAACTGATCGAGCGGACCCACGTCCCCCTGCGCAACGCCCTCGAGTTCCAGCGCACCCGGCAGGTCGCGCTCGCCCTGCAGCGCAGCCTGCTCACGGCCCCGCCCGACACGCCCGGCCTCGGCATCGCGGTCCGCTACCGGCCCAGCAACGTCGGCGCCGAGGTCGGCGGCGACTGGTACGACTCCTTCGTCCTGCGCGACGGCGCCACGGTCCTGACCATCGGCGACGTCGCCGGCCACGACCTGCCCGCCGCCGTCACCATGAGCCAGTTGCGCAACATGCTCCGCGGAATGGCCCTGGACCACGAGGAGCCCACCTCGACGATCCTGGACCGCCTCGACCTGTCCGTGCAGGCCCTCTACCCGGAGTGCACCGCCACCTGCGTCCTGGCCCGGGTCGAGCCCACCGCCCTCGGCGGCATCCGGCTCCAGTACTCCGTCGCCGGCCACCCGCCGCCCCTGCTCGTCGACGCCGACGGCACGGCCCGGTTCCTGACCGCGGCCCGCGATCCCCTCATCGGTCTCGTCCCCGAACCCCGGTACACCAGCGCCCATGAGCCGCTGCCGCCGGGCTCCACCCTGCTGCTCTACACCGACGGCCTCGTGGAGCGCCGGGACGAGGACCTCGAGACGGGCCTGGAACGACTGCGCGAACGGGCGGCCGGGGCGGCCCGGTGCCCCCTCGACGTCTTCTGCGACGAGCTGCTGACCGGCATGCTCCCCCACGGCGGCGAGGACGACGTGGCCATGCTCGCCCTACGACTGGCCGCCGACGACTGATCACCGGCCCCGTCAGCGGATGTGCGGCCGGAGCCGGTGGGACCGATGGACGGCCGGGCGGCTTCCTGCCGTCTCGTCCACCGTGCCGGTGACGCCCTCCGCCTCCAGCCTCTCCGGGCGGCGCCTCCTGCCGCGGCGACGCGCCGACACCGTGCCGGCCAGCACCATCCACATGCCCAGACCGAAGACCAGCGTGAGGGCGATGCCGCCGAGGAACGCCCCGAGGGTGCTGATCGCGAACGGCCGGCTTCCCAGCAGGGTCACCGTGTAGTCCGGACCGCCGGACAGGTTGTACGCGATCAGCAGGCCCACGAAGGCGGCGGCGCCCGCCATGAGCAGAAGACCCAGCAGCACCATGGTTCTCACCTCGTCGCGTGGTGGGTACTCCGAACGGGTTACCGGAAGACGAAGAGGGCAAAACGTCGACCGGAGATCAACATCCAGCGCCGGCCAGCACCGTCCGGCGCCGGCCAGCACCGTCCGGCGCCATCGTGTGCCACTGCGGGTACCTCAGCATGCTGCCGCTCAGGTCGCCCGGGACCCGTTCTCGGGTGTTTCTGCAGGTCAGTTGATGTGGCATCACTCTCTCTCCCGTCGAACGCCACGAATGCTTGCGCATGGTGCCTTCGTGGTGCCATCATGGCGTCATGGACCTCACCCCGTATGTCGACACCCTCCGCCGCGAACTCGTGGTGGCTGCCGAGGCCGGCGGCGGCGAAGCCCGCGAGCTGGCCGAGCGGCTCACGGCCCCCCTGGAGTCGGTGACCCGGCTGACCATGCTCAACGTGCTCTCCGCCGCGATGGACGAGATCACCCGCGAACTCGCCCCCGGCTCGGTCGACGTGCGGCTGCGCGGCCTGGACCCCGACTTCGTCGTGACACCGCCGCCCACCGACGTCGGCACCTCCCCGGAGTCGTCGGCCGCGCCTGCCGGACCGCTCCCCGCCCCGGCTCCGGCCGACGCCGACGAGGGAGGCACCGCCCGCGTCAACCTGCGGCTGCCGGCCCATCTGAAGGCACGCGCCGAGGAGGCCGCGAACCGTGAGGGCCTGTCGGTCAACGCCTGGCTGGTGCGGGCCGTGTCGGCCGCCGTCGAGGGCGGCGGCGCGCCGCGCACGACGGAGCGGGCCCGCAGCGTCGGACAGAGCTTCACCGGCTGGGTGCGCTAGCCGCGCCCATGCCCGCACCGCACGGAAGCACAGCACTCGCACCACGTCCCGCCAGCGGAGACGCCCCACGGACTCATGAGGACGGTACAGCCATGCCTTCTTTCGACACTCCCGGACCGATCGCGGTGACCGCCCACGTGGGCGCGGGTTCCATCCGGTTCGCCGCGGGCGACCGGCTCGACACCGTCGTCGACGTGCGGCCGGGCGACCCCGAGCGGGACAAGGACGTACGGGCCGCCGAGCAGACGGAGGTCTCCTACGTGAGCGGCGTCCTGACGATCCGCACGAAGGAGCGCCGCTTCATCGGGCCCACCGGCGTCGTCGACGTGACGGTGGAGCTGCCCACGGGCTCGCGCATCGACACGACCGGCTCCTGGACCCAGGTGGTCGGCGAGGGCCGGCTCGGTGAGGTCCGGGTGAAATCCTCGGGCGGTGACGTCCGTCTGGACACGACCGGCCCGCTCCGCCTGACCGCCTCTCACGGCTCGATCACCGTGGGACGGGTGGAGGGTGCGGCCGAGATCACCACCAGCTTCGGCAGCGTGCGCGTCGGCCTCCTCGAAGGCTCCGCCGTCCTGAAGAACTCGCACGGCTCCACGGCCGTCGGCACCGCGATCGGCGACCTGCGGGTGAGCCACGCCAACGGCGACATCGACATCGCCCGCGCCGAGGGCTCGCTCGCCGCCACCGCCGCCCACGGCGCGCTGCGGGTGGGTGAGGTGGCCCGTGGCGAGGTGCAGCTGGAGACCTCCTACGGCGTCATCGAGGTCGGCATCCGCGAGGGCACGGCCGCCTGGCTCGACGCGCACGCGGACGCCGGGCGGGTGCGCAACACGCTCACCGCGTCCGGCGCCCCCGGGGAGGCCGAGGACACCGTCAAGATCCGCGCGCGTACCCGGTACGGCAACATCGACGTCCGCCGCGCCAAGGCCTGACCGACCGCACCCTCGCGAACGCGCCGACCCGCCCCCGTCACCCCACCCTTCGAAAGGAAGGGCTCCATGCCTCCGTCTGTCATGCCCATGTTCAGCAAGGGAAGCGGTCCGCGGACGACCGCGGCCGTCTCCGCCGTCGGTCTGCGCAAGGCGTACGGCGACAAGACCGTCCTCGACGGCATCGACCTGCACATCCCCGCCGGGACCGTCTTCGCGTTGCTCGGTCCGAACGGTGCCGGCAAGACCACCGCCGTGAAGATCCTCTCCACGCTGATCCCGGCCGACGGCGGGCGGGCCCGGGTCGCAGGCCACGACATCGCCACCGCACCCGACGGAGTACGGGCCGCGATCGGTGTCACCGGCCAGTTCTCCGCCGTCGACGGCCTGATCACCGGCGAGGAGAACATGCTCCTGATGGCCGACCTGCACCACCTGCCCAGGCGGGAGGGTCGGCGGGTGACCGCCGAGCTCCTCGAACGGTTCGACCTGACCGACGCGGCGAAGAAACCCGCCGCCACCTACTCCGGCGGCATGAAACGCCGCCTCGACATCGCGATGACCCTGGTCGGCGACCCGCGGATCATCTTCCTCGACGAACCGACCACCGGCCTCGACCCCCGCTCCCGGCACACCATGTGGGGCATCGTCCGCGAGTTGGTCACCGGCGGGGTGACCGTCTTCCTCACCACCCAGTACCTGGAAGAGGCCGACGAACTCGCCGACCGCATCGCCGTCCTCGACAACGGCAGGATCTCCGCCGAGGGAAGCGCCGAGGAGCTCAAGCGGCTCGTTCCCGGCGGACACGTCCGGCTCCGCTTCACCGACCCCGTCGCCTACCGCTCCGCCGCCACCGCCCTGCGCGCCACCGCCGCCTGCGACGACGAGGCACTCGCGCTCCGGATCCCCAGCGACGGCAGCCAGCGCGCCCTGCGCGCCGTCCTCGACCGCCTCGACGCCGCCGGCGTCGAGGCCGACGAGCTGACCGTGCACACCCCCGACCTCGACGACGTGTTCTTCGCCCTCACCGGCAGCACCGACACCCCCCACCGGACCACGGAGGCCGTCCGATGAGCACCCCCCTGGCTCCCGCCCGCCCGTCCCGGATGTCCCTCGCCCTGCGCGACTCGTCCACCATGCTGCGCCGCAACCTCCTGCACGCCCGGCGCTACCCGTCCCTCACCCTGAACCTGCTGCTCACGCCGGTGATGCTCCTGCTGCTCTTCGTCTACGTCTTCGGCGACGTGATGAGCGCCGGCATCGGAGACGGCGGAGCCGACCGCTCCGAGTACCTCGCCTACCTCCTGCCGGGCCTGCTGCTGATGACCGTCGGCAGCACCACGATCGGCACCGCGGTGTCCGTCTCCATGGACATGGCCGAGGGCATCATCGCCCGCTTCCGCACCATGGCCATCCACCGCGGCTCCGTCCTCGTCGGGCACGTCGTCGGCAGCGTCGTCCAGTCCGTCATGAGCGTCGTCCTCGTCGGCGCCGTCGGTGTGGCCATCGGCTTCCGCTCCAAGGACGCCACCGCCCTCGAATGGCTCGCGGCGTTCGGTCTGCTGGTCCTGTTCACCCTGGCGCTCACCTGGATCGCCGTCGGCATGGGCCTGGTCAGTCCGAACGCCGAGGCCGCCAGCAACAACGCGCTGCCGCTGATCTTCCTCCCGCTCGTCTCCAGCACCTTCGTGCCCATCGACGCGATGCCGGGCTGGTTCCAGCCGATCGCCGAGTACCAGCCCTTCACCCCGGCCGTCGAGACCCTGCGCGGCCTGCTCCTGGGTACCGGGATCGGCCACAACGGCTGGCTCGCCCTCGCCTGGTGCCTGGCCCTCACCGCGCTCGGCCACCTCTGGTCGAAGTCGGCCTTCGACCGCGACCCGAAGTGACCCGACCGCCCGTCCCACGCCAGGGCGGCGTACTCCGACACGACGTCGGCGTACGCCGCCCTGCCCGCGTTCACGGCCGCACCGAGCCGCTGACCCGCGTGTCCGTCGAGTCTCCCGCCAGAGTGGTGTCATGGGTGCAGGGTACTGCGCCAAATAAGGTGCTCATGGCGCCAATGATGTGCCATCATGGCGTCATCGCCGAAGACGAGTCGGCGAGAAGGGGGGCGCATCGTGAACACGGAACAGGTCCGGCAGCAGGCGGCACCCGGGGCGCCCGGCGCTCTCGCGTCCTTCGCACGTTTCGTGCTGTGCGGTGGCGGGGTGGGGCTCGCCTCCAGCTTCGCCGTGACGGCCCTCGCCTCCTGGCTCCCCTGGGCCCTGGCCAACGCCGCGATCACCGTGGCCTCCACCCTCCTCGCCACCGAGCTGCACGCCCGCTTCACCTTCGGTGCGGGCGAACGCGCGACCTGGCGCCAGCACACCCAGTCGGCCGGGTCCGCGGCGGCCGCGTACGCGGTGACCTGCGGGGCGATGCTCCTCCTGCACCAGCTGGTGGCGGCCCCCGGCGCGGTGCTCGAGCAGGTCGTCTACCTGTCCGCCTCCGCACTCACCGGCGTCGCGCGGTTCGCCGTCCTGCGCGTCGTCGTCTTCGCACGCAGCCGCTCCCGCTCCCGCTCCGCTGCCGCCGGGACCGGCGTGCGGCTGCGGCAGCGCACCGACGCCGTGATCTGCCGCCCGGGCTTCCGGCCGGCCTGACGGCACACGGCCGTACGGGGGTACGGGAGTACGGGGGTACGGGGGTACGGGAGGCGCCTCCGGTGGATGCTTCAGGACCCGGCACGAACGGCCCGCATGCTGTCGGATTTCTGGAGCACAAGGGGTCCAGCGCCTGGACACGATGAAGGGCCGACCGGGAGGAAACCCCTCCTGGGTCGGCCCTTCTCTCTGTGCCCCCGGCAGGATTCGAACCTGCGACACCCGCTTTAGGAGAGCGGTGCTCTATCCCCTGAGCTACGAAGGCCGGTGATGGCGTGGCTGAGCCACCGCCGACAGTGTAGCGGGTGGTCAGGTCGGAGGGACGGGGGTGAAGCGGCCTGCGGTGTGGAGATCTGTCTCGATGTGGGTGGCTGTCCGGCGGAGCTCGGGGAGGATCTCCGTCACGCAGGACTCCGCCGTGCGGCGGGCCGCGTGCATCGCCACGTTCAGCGCCGCCACCGCCCGGCCCGTGCGGTCGCGTACCGGGACCGCGATCGAGCGCAGGCCGGCTTCCAGTTCCTCGTCGACCAGGGCGTAGCCCTGCGCCCGGACCTCCTCGAGGGAGGGGGCCGGTGCCGGGAGGTCCGCGAGGAGGACGCGGCCGAGGGAGGTGGCCTGGGCCGTGAGGCGGGTGCCCACCGTGATGCGGGCGCTCATCACGTGGCTCGTGGCGGCCCGGGCCGTGTACTGGATCTCCTCGCCCGAGTCCGACAGGACGGCCAGGGAGGTGGACTCGCCGACGCGGGCCGCCAGCGCGGTCAGGTGGGGCTGGGCGATCTGGGGGAGGGAGAGGCGGGAGAGGGGCGGGAAGCCGAGGGAGAGGACACGGGGGGTGAGGGTGAAGGTACGGTCGGGGGACTGTGTCACCAGGCCCGCGTGTTCGTGGGTGATCAGGGCCCGGCGGGCCGTCGCCCGTGCCAGACCCGTCGCCTTCGCGACCTCCGTGAGGGTCATGGAGGGCCTGGCCTCGCCGAAGGCCGCGAGGACGGTCAGGCCACGGGCCAGGGACTCCACGAACTCGCGGCCCAGTTCCTGTTTCGACGCGCCCGTCCAGGTGGCCAGGCCCGCCGCGGGCGGTGCGTCGGTGGCCGGTGGCGGGGCGGTGCGCAGGTCGTCCTCCATCCGCGACACCGCCGCGCGCAGGCGGGGGAGCAGGGTGGCGCGCAGGTCCTGTGCCGTGTGGCGGCTGGTGTGGCTCACCACGCTCGCCACGCACGCCACCCGGCCGGTGCCGGGGTCCCGTACCGGGGCCGAGACCGCGACCAGGCCCGGTTCGATCAGCTGGTCGTCCAGGGCCCAGCCGTCGGCCGCCGCCCTGGCCGTGCGGTGCTCGAAGTCCGCGTCGGGGGCGGTGTGTTCGCGGGGCGGTACGGAGGGGAAGGTGCGGTCGTCCGGGTCGGCCGCGCGGCGGGCGCGCCAGTGGTGCCAGTCGGTTTCCGTCCACTCCGTGGCGAACAGCGGGCCCGGTGCGGTGCGTTCGGCGGGCAGCAGGTCGCCGATGCGGAAGCTCAGGGACATCGCCCGGCGGCGCGTGGCCTGGTGGATGAAGCGCACGCCGTCCCGGTCGCCGACCGCCAGGGACACTGACTCGTCCAGCTCGTCGGCGAGGGCGTCGGCCCGGTGGGACAGCAGTGCGGGAAGGCGCAGGGCGGCGAGGTAGGCGTTGCCCAGTTCCATCAGACGGGGGGCGAGGGTCACGTCGCGGCCGTCCGGGCGGACGTATCCCATGCGGGCCAGGGTGACGGTGACGCGGTCGACCGTGGAGCGGGCGAGGCCGGTGGCCCTCTCCAGGTCGCTGAGGCTGAGGGTGCCGCCGTCCGCCTCGGTCAGCCGCCGCAGTACGGCGATCCCGCGCAGCAGCGGCGCGACCGCCTCGGCCGGGGCAGGGGCAGGGGCGCCTCCGGCGTCCCCCGCGCCTCCGGTGCCCCGAGCAACCCCGGTACCCCCGGTGCCCCCAGCGCCCCCGGTGCCCCCAGCGCCCCCGGCGTCGGCGGTGTCGTTCGTGGTGTCGGCAGGCATCGGCTCTCCGGTACGGCGGTCGCGGCATGCCTACCGTAATGCGGGGGCCGGCAGCCCCCTGTCCCTCCCCGGCAGCCCCGGACGTCAGCGTCGCGTGACCCGCACCCGGTGGTCCCCCTTCAGGTCCGCCCCCGACACCGTGATCGTGATGCCCCGGCGCGGGTCCTTGAAGGTCTCGCCCGGGGTGAAGGCGGCGTCCGAGAGTTCGGCGTGGACGTTGGGGCTGCGGGTGCAGCCGCCGCTGTGCTTGCGGGAGTCGTACACCGTCACCGGGCCCATCCCCGTGTCCACGTCCGCGTCGACCTTGTAGATCAGTACGCCCTCGCGGCAGACGGCCTCGTCGTTGCCCTCGCGGGTGCGCAGCTCGACCGCGTACCCGGACTTCCCGTCCAGCGGTACGACCACCAGCTTGTCCCCGCCCTTGCGGGCCAGCGGCGTCAGCGTGTACTCCGTCGTGCCCGGCTGCGAGGCGCAGTGCACCTGGGACGGCTCCAGCCAGCCCAGTTTCCACTTGTGCCAGCCGAGCAGGTCGTTGTCGGCGCCCCAGTCCTCGCTCATGATGTCCCAGTGGCCGGCCGCGCCCCCGCCCTCCTGGGTGTAGAGGTCGGGCAGGCCGAAGATGTGGCCGTTCTCGTGGGGGAGGACGCGGTAGCCGGTCCTGTCGTAGGAGCCGGAGCCGTCGTCCTGCCGGGAGTAGACGAAGGACGCGTTCGCCACCGGGACGCCGTCGGCGACCGGGGCCTCGGCGTTGCCGGCGAAGGTGACGGACAGGACCGTGTCCAGGGCGGAGGGGCCCGCGTTCGGCGTCACCAGCACGTTCACGAGGTCGTACGCGCGGAAGTCCACCTTCGCGTCGGCCACCGACACCAGGTCCTGCACCAGTTCCCGGTAGCCGGGATCGAAGGGGGCGCCGCGCTGTATGCCGTACTCGGCGAACGACTTGGGCATGCGCAGCCAGTCGCGGACGGGGGTCTCGGGGCGGTAGTCGAGGCGGCCGTAGGAGCTGGTGCGGAACCACTGCCGGGTCTGCGGGAAGAACTCGGCGTACCGGTCGAGGGCCGTGCCCTCGCCGGGTGCGTCGGAGAAGTCGATCATCAGGTTGAGCGCGCGGACGGTACCGGTGGAGCGGGCGTACCCGGACGAGGTCGGGACGCCTTCCGACATCTGGATCTCGGAGCCGCCGCTGATCAAGCAGGGGCCGTGCGCGGAGGAGCGGGAGAGGGTGGTCGGGGCCGGGCCGGCCGTCGAGGTGCCGGGGGCGAGCCTGCCGGTGCCCGCCGAGGTGCTGACGGCGAGCGTCAGGACGGCGACGGTCGCTATCGCGGCCGGTCGGCGCAGGCGTATCCAACGGCTCGGCGGCCGCACCTGCGACTGCGGCTGCATGCAGACCTCCCGGACCACGGCAGCCGCCGGTCACCGGCTGCACCCTTGCGATCACCCTGTGACGAGGGGGGTGCGGGCGCGCGCTGGAGCGGCCCGATCGTGGGTTTCTCGCGGGTAGCCGCCGACGCCGTCCGGGGCCGGGACGTCCGGGGCCTCTCGGTGCCCTTCGCGGCGCCGCTCACGGCCCTGTCCGCGACCCCGTTCACCACCCCGTTCGCCGGCCCGTTCGCGGTCCTGCGGTGCGCCTGCGCGGACGTCCTCCGGGAGTCGGCCACAGGGCACCGGAGGTATGTGACGCACGTCACTTCGAATCGGTGCGCGTGCGGAAATAACCGGGGATCGTTTCCCCGTTTAGCCCTGTGTCCGAGCGAAACGGGGAAACGATCCCCGGATCGCGGCCCAGGATTCACCACCGTCCCAGTCCGAGGAGTGCACCGTGCAGACCGCCACCCCCGTGCGGCGCAAGGCGACCCGGCCGCGTGCCGACGCCCTGCGCAACCGGGAGCGGATCGTCACCGCCGCCCGGGAGATGTTCGTCGAGCACGGCCCCGACGTGCCGCTCGACGAGATCGCCCGCCGGGCCGGCGTCGGCAACGCCACGGTGTACCGCAACTTCCCCGACCGCGACGCCCTCGTCCGCGAGGTCGTCTGCTCGGTCATGGACCGTACGGCACAGGCGGCCGAGCTGGCCCTCGCGGAGACCGGCGACGCGTTCGAGGCGCTGGAGCGCTTCGTGCACGTCACCGCCGACGAGCGGATCAGCGCGCTGTGCCCGATGGTGTCCAGCACGTTCGACCAGCACCACCCCGACCTGGAGGCGGCGCGCGGCCGGGTCGAGCGGCTCGTCGCCGAGGTCATGGAACGGGCGACGGCGGCCGGGCAGCTCCGGCCCGATGTGGGCGTGGGCGATGTGATGATCGCCGTGGCCCAGCTCAGCCGGCCCCCGGCCGGTACCGAGTGCCTGCTCGCCGACCGGTTCGTCCACCGCCATCTTCAGCTGTTCCTGGACGGGCTGCGGGCCCCCGCCCGCTCCGCCCTGCCCGGGAAGGCCATGACCATGGAGGACCTGCGGCGCCCCTGCGACTAGTACCGCCACCGGTACGCGATCACCTCTCCGACCGGCGCCGACAACGGCACAAGGATCAGCAGCAGTAGCGACACCGGCACCAGCGCCGACACCGGCGCCGGTGCTCCACGACGATTTCCACGACGCCCGATCGTCCGCACGGCGGGCGGTCGTCCAGGCGGCCGTCACCGTGGACGAGCCGTCCCTTTTACCGCACCTCTTTTCCGTCACAACGTCCCGAAGTGGGTATCCCCATGTCCGAAACAGCCGTCAAGGCTCCCGGCGTCCCCGACGCCGGCCGCTGGAAGGCGCTCGTCTTCATCGCGCTCGCCCAGCTGATGGTCGTCCTCGACTCGACCATCGTGAACATCGCCCTGCCCTCCGCGCAGCAGGACCTCGGCATCTCCGACGGCAACCGGCAGTGGGTCGTCACGGCCTACGCCCTCGCCTTCGGCGGTCTGCTGCTGTTCGGCGGCCGGATAGCCGACCTGTGGGGCCGCAAGCAGACCTTCGTGCTGGGTCTGGCCGGCTTCGCCGTCGCCTCCGCGCTCGGCGGCGCGGCCACCAACCAGGCGATGATGTTCGGCTCCCGCGCCCTGCAGGGCGTGTTCGGCGCCCTGCTCGCGCCCGCCGCGCTCTCCCTGCTCGCCGTGATGTTCACGGACGCCAAGGAGCGTGCCAAGGCGTTCGGCATCTACGGCGCGATCGCCGGTGGCGGTGCCGCCGTCGGTCTGATCCTCGGCGGATTCCTCACCGAGTACCTGAACTGGCGCTGGACCTTCTTCGTCAACGTCCCGTTCGCCGTCGTCGCCGCGATCGGCGCCTACCTGGTCGTCCGTGAGCCCGAGGGCGGCCGCAACCGCTCCCCGCTCGACGTGCCCGGCGTGATCCTGTCCACCCTCGGCCTGGTCGCGCTCGTGTACGGCTTCACCCGCGCCGAGTCGGCCGGCTGGAGCGACGGCCTGACGATCGGCATGTTCGTCGCCTCCGTCGTGCTGCTGGCCGCGTTCGTCCTGGTCGAGAGCCGGGTCAAGGCCCCGCTGCTGCCGCTGCGCGTGATCACCGACCGCAGCCGCGGCGGTATCTACCTCTCGCTGGGCCTCGCCATCATCGGCATGTTCGGCCTGTTCCTCTTCCTGACCTACTACCTGCAGATCGTGAAGGGGTACACGCCGGTCAAGACCGGCTTCGCCTTCCTGCCGATGGTCGCGGGCATGATCACGGGCTCCACCCAGATCGGCGCCCGTCTGATGACCCGGGTCCCGGCCCGTCTCCTGATGGGTCCCGGCTTCCTGGTCGCCGCCGTCGGCATGCTGCTGCTGACCCAGCTGGAGATCGACACCTCCTACGCCGCCGTGCTGCTGCCCGGCATGCTGCTGCTCGGCCTCGGCATGGGTACGGCGTTCATGCCGGCCATGTCCCTGGCCACCCAGGGCGTCGAGCCGCGGGACGCCGGTGTCGCCTCGGCGATGGTCAACACCTCCCAGCAGGTGGGCGGCGCCATCGGTACGGCGCTGCTGAACACGATCGCCGCCTCGGCCACCACGTCCTACATCACCGGCCACATCGGCGGTGCGGCCGACCGGTCCCAGCAGCAGCTGGTCCAGCTGGAGGGCATGGTGCACGGGTACACCATCGCGATCTGGTTCGCCGTCGGCATCCTGGTCGCCGCCGGTGTGATCGCCCTGACCCTCGTCAACGCCGGTCGTCCGGGCGGCGCGTCCGTCACGGGGTCCGGTTCCGGTGACGGGGTGGAGGACGAGCTGCCGGTTCCGGTCGTCGCCCACTGACGACACGGCCGGTGATACCCCTCGGGTTCCGAGTGCCACCCGTGCGCAGGGGGAGGGGACGCCCCGTGCGCACGGCTTCCCGCGGACCCGTCCCGGCCGGCTGAGCGGTCCGCTCAGCGCAGCCAGGGCAGGTCCGCGCCCGCCTCGGCGGGCTGGAGTCCCTCGGCGATGATCCGCATGATCTCGCCGAGGGACTTCTGCTGTTCCGGGGTGAGCCGGTCGAACACGGCCTGGCGCACGGCGTCCACGTGGCCCGGCGCGGTCTTCCGCAGGACCGCGTACCCCTCGTCGGTGAGCACCGCGAACTGGCCGCGCTTGTCGGACGGGCAGTCCTCGCGGCGGACCCAGCCGCTCTTCTCCAGGCGGGCGATCGCGTGCGAGAGGCGGGAGCGGGTGATCTTGGCGTACTTGGCCAGTTCCGTCATCCGCATGCGCCGTCTCGGGGACTCGGCGAGCTTGACCAGCAGGCCGTAGTAGACGTGCGGCATGCCGGCGTCGCGCTGGAGCTGGCGGTCGAGGTGGTCCTCCAGGAGGGTGGCGGCCTCGATGTAGGAGCGCCACACGAGCTGCTCCTCGTCGGTGAGCCAGCGGGGCTCGTCGGCGGGGGCCGGGATGGGTGCCGTGTTCATGTGTCCCACTCTACGAGGCTACTTCTTGAAAGTTAAACAAAATCGGCGTAGGTTCGGCTCCAAGAGAGATTGAGACTTCAAGCGACAGTCGCGTGATTCCCGGCAGCAGTCGTGTGATCCCGAGCGACAGCCAGGTGAAGAGGAGCCGCCGCCATGTCGACCGACGTCCAGGAGCGCATGCCCGCCCTCTACCTCAGCCACGGCGCCCCGCCCCTCGCCGACGACCCCGTCTGGCCCGGCGAGCTGGCCGCCTGGGCCGCCGGTCTGCCGCGTCCGAAGGCGATCCTCGTCGTCTCCGCCCACTGGGAGGAGGCCCCGCTCGCCCTCGGCGCCACCCGCACCGTGCCGCTCGTCCACGACTTCTGGGGCTTCCCCGAGCACTACTACCGGGTGCGCTACGAGGCTCCCGGAGCCCCCGCGCTCGCCGACTCCGTCCGCAAGCTGCTGCGCGCCCCCGGCACGCCCGTGCAGGACGTCCCCGGCCGCGGCCTCGATCACGGCGCCTACGTCCCGCTCGTGGAGATGTACCCGGACGCCGATGTCCCGGTCCTCCAGGTCTCCATGCCGACCCTCGACCCGGCCCGGCTCATGGAGATCGGCCGCAGGCTGGCGCCGCTGCGCGACGAGGGCGTACTGATCATCGGCTCCGGGTTCTTCACCCACAACCTGGCCGCCCTGCGCCAGTCCGGGGTGCCCGCCTGGTCCGCGGAGTTCGACGACTGGGGGCGGCGCGCGCTCGAGGCCGGTGACGCGGACGCGCTGCTCGACTTCACCCGCAAGTCCCCGGCGGGCCTGCTCGCCCACCCGCGCACCGAGCACTTCGCCCCGCTGTTCGTCGCGATGGGGGCGGCCGACGCGGCGGGCGAGCCGGACCTGGGCCGGTCGGTGATCGAGGGGTTCTGGATGGGGCTGGCGAAGCGGTCGGTCCAGTTCGGCTGACCGCCGGACGGCACGTCCCGAGAGGCTCCCGCGCCGGGCCACGCGCCGCGCCAGGCCACGCCCCGCGCCGCGCCGGGCCACCACGCCCCGGCGCGGGCCCGAACAGGGGCGTGCGGACGGGGGCGGCGCGATGAAAGCCGGATATGGCGCAGCCCGGAATCTCCTGTGAGTCCGCGTCCGTGGCAACCCCGAGCCGGTACGGGCCGTCTTCAGGGGTGGGAGGGCAGTCGCGAACGGCGCTCTTCCGGGACGAGGGAGGCGGAGCCGAACGTGACGGGCGTCTCATGCGCGTGGGGGCCGGAGGGCTCGGTGAGGGCCTCGGGGTCGTCGTCGGCCCCCGGTCTGACCTGGACATCCGTGCGTTCCGACGGCGCCGTCCCTCCTCGTGCGGCGGCACAGGGTACTGCATGATCAGAAAAATCGGGGGGCGGGTTGGGAATTCTGTCCGGTTTCCAGTCGTTGTTTCCATCGGATGCAGGGCACCCGAGGAGTCTCGAGGGAGTCCGGAGACGGATTCCGCGACAGCAAGGCAGAGACCGGAGACAACCCCACACGGTGCCGAACGTCCGCAGGACCGCCCGCTGAACCACTCATCGCAAGGGAGCACGCATGGCAACCCGTGCCGTCGCCCGTCGTAAGTCCGCCACCGGCGGGACGACCGACAGGGCAACCAGCGTCCGCGCCAACGGCGGCGAGCTCGCCGACCGCGATCTGGTCGGCATGTACCTCGACGAGATCGCCCGGACGCCCCTGCTCGACGCCGCCAAGGAGGTCGAGCTGTCCCAGACCATCGAGGCGGGTGTGTTCGCGCGGCAGGTCCTCGAAGGCTACGAGGAGACCGGGGCGGACGCCACCCGGGAGGAGCTCCAGGCCCTGATCGACGCGGGTGAGCGGGCGAAGGACGTCTTCATCCGTTCCAACCTCCGCCTGGTCGTCGCGGTCGCCCGACGCTACCCGCGCAGCGGTCTGCCGCTCCTCGACCTCATCCAGGAGGGCAACGCCGGCCTGGTCCGCGCCGTCGAGAAGTTCGACTACCGCAAGGGCTTCAAGTTCTCGACGTACGCGACCTGGTGGATCCGCCAGGCCATCACCCGGTCGATCGCCGACCAGTCGCGCACCATCCGCCTGCCCGTCCACCTCGTGGAGGAGCTCGGCCGGATCCGTCGCGTGCAGCGCGAGTTCAACCGCGAGCACGGCCGTGAGCCGGAGCCCGCGGAGATCGCCGCCGAGCTCGGTTCGACGCCGGAGCGCGTCACCGACGTGCTCGACTGGGCCCGCGACCCGGTCTCGCTGAACATGTCGGTGGACGACGAGGGCGAGACCCAGTTCGGCGACCTGCTGGAGGACACCTCCGCCGTGTCGCCCGAGCAGTCCGTGATGACGCTGCTGCGCAGCGAGGAACTGGACGACCTGATCGGCCGCCTCGACCCGCGCACGGCCTCCATCATCAAGATGCGCTACGGCATCGACGACGGCCGCGAGCGCACGCTGACCGAGGTCGGCAAGGAGCACGGCCTCACCCGCGAGCGGATCCGGCAGATCGAGAAGCACGCGCTGCTGGAGCTGAAGAAGCTGGCGCGTGACACCGGCTTCGAGGCGGCGGCGTAAGACCGTCGGGGGCCGTCGTGGGCGGCCCGTGAGGCGGGGGCGTGGCGTGACGCCCAGGGCGTACGCCGGTGGCCGAAGCCCGCGCGAACATGGCCGTACAACGCTGCTTCAACCGGCAGGTGCCCGGGAACAAGAATCCCGGGCCCGGCGGTTCGCACCCCGATCCGCACCGGATCCGTCGCACACTTGGACCACGTCCCGACGCACTCCCCCCGGCGCCGGGACTTCCCGAGCCGGGCTCGGCACCCCTCCCCCCCCCGGGTGCCGCAGCCCGGCTCTCTCCGTATGCGGGCGGGGGCGTGCCCGCACAGGACGGGAAAGGCGGGCCACCCCGAACCTGAACCCCGGGGTGACCCGCCAGATGGCAGATTCTGCCACAGCGGCATAACCTGCCGAAGTGAGCAGCACGACCAGCACCCCCCGCACTCCCGCCTCCGGCCGGCCACCGGTCTCGCTGACCGAGCGGCGCAAGGCCGAGACCCGCATGGACATCGCCCGCGCGGCGGCCCGCCTCTTCGCGCGGCACGGCCTGCGGGCCACCCGGGCCGAGGACATCGCGCGCACCGCCGGCATCGCCCCGCGCACCTTCTACCGCTACTTCGCCACCAAGGAGGAGGCCGTCGCGCCCCTCTACGCCCTGGGCGCCGGGCGCTGGATCGAGGCGGTACGGGAGGCCCCGGCCGCCCTGACCCCGCCGCAGGCCCTGGAACGGGCGGTGCGGCACACGCTGACGCCGGGGGCCGGGATGTCCGCCGCGTCGTGGGAAGGGGCCCGGACGCTGATCCGTCTGGCCGGGAGCAGCCCGGCGCTGCGGAAGGTGTGGGCCGACGTCTGCCACACGACCGAGCGGGCGCTCGCGGAGGCGCTGGCCGAGCGGGCCCGGGGAGCGCGGGCCGCGGAGGGCGGGGGCGACGTCGCCGGGCCCCGGCTCCGCTTCGCCGCCGCCACGGCGGGGGTGGCGGTGCGGGTGGCGATGGAGCACTGGGCCGCTTCCGCGGATGAGCCGGCGAGAGCCCTGGAGCTGGCGCTGGTGAACCTGGAGGTGCTGAGGGAGTTCGCGTGGGGGGAGGCGCTGGGGGAGTAGGGGCGGGCGCGCGACCCGGCGCCGACGAGGCGCCGCCGAGGTACGCGCCCGCGCGGTCGGGGCGGGCAGCAGCACGGCAGCCCGCGGTGGAGCGGGACGCGTGGGCGGGGCGGTGGCCGCGGCCGGTCGGACCTCCGTGGTCGGTCGGGTCTCCGTGGTCGGTCGGGCCTCCGTGGTCGGTCGGGCCTCCGTGGTTGGTCGGGCCTCCGTGGTCGGTCGGGCCTCCGTGGGCGGGGCGGTCGCCGCGGTCGGTCGGGCCTCCGCGACCGGTCAGGTCTCCGCGGCCGCCCGGGTCAGGCGGGCGCCCAGGGCGCGTACGCAGGTGACCAGTTCCGGGGGCCCCTGCACCCGGAAGTCCACCCCGGTCATCGCGAGCCGTACCGCCATCCACTCCACCGCGTCCGAGACCGTGGCCCGCAGGACGCACGACGCCCCGTCGTCCACCGGCTCCGGCGCTCCGAGCCAGCCCGGCAGCCGCGCCGCGACCTCCCGGGCCGGCGCGGCGAAGGTGACGACGAGCTCGTACGAGTCGCCGCGCCGCTGCATGGAGCGGCGCAGATACTCCGCCGCGTCCCCCGCCGGCAGCTCCCGAGGGGTGAACCGCGCGCCCGTCGCGAACGGCTCGCTCACCCGGTCCACCCGGAAGGTCCGCCAGTCGTCGCGGTCGAGGTCGTAGGCGACCAGGTACCAGCGGCGCCCCGTCGAGACCAGCCGGTACGGCTCCGTCAGGCGCCGCGACCCGGTGCCGTCCCCGGCGCGGTAGGCGAACCGCAGTCGCTCCCGTCCGGCCACCGTGGAGGCCATGACGGTCAGCGTCTCGGGCGCGATGCTCGGCCCGTCCCCGCTGGTCAGCGGCGTCGTCGCGGCCTGGAGCGTGGCGACGCGGTGCCGCAGCCGCGACGGCAGCACCTGCTCCAGTTTGGCCAGCGCCCGCACCGACGCCTCGTCGACGCCCTCCAGCGCGTGCCCCGCCCCGGCGCGCAGTCCGACCGCGATCGCCACCGCCTCCTCGTCGTCCAGCACGAGCGGTGGCATCGCCTTGCCCGCGACCAGCCGGTACCCGCCGTCGGCGCCCATGGTCGCCTGCACCGGGTAGCCCAGCTCGCGCAGCCGGTCGATGTCCCGCCGGACCGTGCGGCGGGAGACCCCGAGGCGGTCGGCGAGCTCGCCGCCGGGCCATTCACGGGGTGTCTGGAGGAGGGAGAGCAACGTCAGGAGCCGGGCCGGGGTGTCCGTCGTCATGAGTCCGAGGATGCCGCAGATCTAGGACACGATCTGACCTATTGGGACCGTAACTTGCTGTCATGACCTTCTCGCACACCCCGGACACACCCACGGACCGGCCCGCCGCGGACGGCGACCGGCGGCGCTGGTTCGCCCTCGCGATCGTGATGACGGCGGCGTTCATGGACCTCGTCGACGTCACGATCGTCAACATCGCGATCCCGTCGATCCGGCGGGACGAGGGCGCCTCCTTCAGCCAGATCCAGTGGATCACCGCCGGCTACGCCCTCGCCTTCGCCGCCGGCCTGATCACCGGCGGACGGCTCGGCGACATCCACGGCCGCAAGCGGCTGTTCCTCGTGGGCATCGGCGGTTTCACGCTCGCGTCCGCGCTGTGCGGTTTCGCGGTGAACCCGGAGATGCTGGTCGCCTCCCGCGTCCTCCAGGGCGCCATGGCCGCGCTGATGGTGCCGCAGGTGCTGTCGATCGTGCACGCCACCTTCCCGGCGCACGAACGCGGCAAGGTGTTCGGTCTGTTCGGAGCGATCGTCGGACTCGGTGCCGTCTCCGGCCCGCTGCTGGGCGCGCTGCTCACCGAGTGGAACCTCTTCGGACTCGAGTGGCGGCCCATCTTCCTCATCAACCTGCCGGTGGGCATCGCCGGACTGATCCTCGGCAGCCGCTTCATCACCGAGTCCAAGGCCCCGCGCGCCCTCAAGCTGGACCTGGTCGGCGTCGCCCTGGTCACCCTCGGCCTGCTGATGCTGATCTACCCGCTGACCCGGGGCCGTGAGCTGGGCTGGCCGCTGTGGGGACACGTGTCGATGGGCGGCGCGTTCGTCGTCCTCGCGGTGCTGGTGGCCTACGAGCGGCGCAAGAGCGCGCGGGACGGCTCCCCGCTGGTCGAACTGTCGCTGTTCAGGGTGAAGAGCTTCGCGGCGGGCATCGCCGTGCAGACCGTCTTCGGGGTCGGCCTCGGCATCTTCTTCCTGGTGTGGACGCTCTACATGCAGGAGGGACTGGGCTGGACCCCGCTGCGGGCCGGTCTGACGGGCGTGCCGTTCTCGATCGCGGTGTCGACGGCGGCGGGCGTCTCGGTGCAGAAGCTGGTCCCGCGCTTCGGGCGCAAGGTGCTCCAGGCGGGCGCCCTGGTGATGGCGGCCGGCGTGCTGCTCTACCTCTGGGAGGCCGGGCGGTACGGCCTCGGCATCACCTCCTGGCAGATGGCGCTGCCCCTGGTCGTCATGGGGGTCGGCATGGGCCTGATCGTCGCCCCGCTGACGGACGCGGTGCTGTCCCAGGTGCCGCGCGAGCACGCCGGCGCGGCGTCCGGGCTGATCAACACCGTGCAGCAGATGGGCAACGCGCTCGGACTCGGCCTGGTGTCGGTGGTCTTCTTCGGCACGATGAGCGACCACGTGGCCCTGTCCGGCATCGGGGCGGCCTACGCGGACGCCTTCCAGAACGCGCTGGGCTGGGTGGCCGCGGTGATGGGCGTCATCTTCCTGCTGATGTTCGCCCTGCCCGAGCGCCCGGCCCAGCACGTGGAAGGAGCGGCGGCGCAGGACGGGACCGCGGAGGGGGCCGCGGGGGAGGAGAAGGCGCCCGCACTGGTCTGACGGCCGGGCGGTGCACGGCGGGGACGGTGCACGGCGGGGACGGTGCACGGCGGGGACGGGGACGTGGGGGGGGGGCCGCCCCCCCGGGGGCGGCCCCCCCCCCCCCCCCCCCCCCCCCCCCCCCCCCCCCCCCGGGGGGGGGGGGGGGGGGGGGGGGGGGGGGGGGGGGGGGGGGGGGGGGGGGGGGGGGGGGGGGGGGGGGCCGCGCGGGGGGGCCCCCCCCCCCCCCCCCCGCCCCGCCTCGGCCCCTCCACCCGGCGATCGCCTCCAGGGCATGCCCGTTCGTGCCCGATTGTGCTTGTTCACTTCCGCTTGCTGGTTTACATTCCGGGAAACCGGGCGTAGCCTCCGTTGAAACCACACGTTCGGGCATAAGCGGAGGTGAACAGGCATGTACGCACCGGAGCGGCAGCAGGAGATCCTTCGGCTCGCCCGGGACGGCGGCCGGGTGGACGTCGTGTCGTTGGCCGAGGAGTTCCAGGTGACGGCGGAGACCATCCGCCGCGACCTCAAGGCCCTCGACCGCGCCGGTCTGCTCCGCCGGGTGCACGGGGGCGCGATCCCCGCCGGGCGCCTCGACTTCGAGCCGGACCTCGCCGAGCGCGAGTCCACGGCGGCCGACGAGAAGGCGCGCATCGCCAAGGCGGCCCTCGCGGAACTGCCCGCCGAGGGCACCGTCGTCCTCGACGCCGGTTCGACGGTGGCCGGCCTGGCCGCCGCCCTCCCGCCGGAGACACGGCTCACCGTCGTCACCCACAGCCTGCCCGTCGCGGCCCGCCTCGCCGACCACCCCGGCATCCAGCTCCACCTGGTCGGAGGGCGCGTGCGGCACCGTACGCGCGCCGCTGTGGACGCCTGGGCGCTGCGCGCGTACGGCGAGATCCGCGCCGACGTGGCCCTGGTGGCGGCCAACGGCTTCTCCGCCGAGCACGGTCTGACCACCCCCGACCTCGCCGAGGCCGCGGTCAAGCGGGCCGCCGTCGCCGCGGCCCGGCGCGTGGTGCTGCTCGCCGACTCCTCCAAGCACGGTCAGGAGCACTTCGCCCGCTTCGGCGCCCTGAGCGACGTGGACCTGCTGATCACCGACAGCGGGCTGAGCCCCGACGCCGCCGCCGCCATCGAACGCGACGGCACGGAAGTGGTACGCGCATGATCCTCACCGTCACCCCCAACCCGTCGCTGGACCGCACCTACGAGGTCCCCTCCCTGGACCGCGGCGAGGTCGTCCGCGCCACCGGCGAGCGGGTCGACCCGGGCGGCAAGGGCGTGAACGTCTCGCGCGCGGTCACCGCGGCCGGACGGCGCACCGTCGCGGTGCTGCCCCTCGGCGGCGCCCCCGGCGCGCTCGTCGCCGACCTGCTCGACGCCCAGGGCATCGAGGTCGCGCCGGTGCCGATCGCCGGGGCCACCCGCTCCAACATCGCACTCGCCGAGGCCGACGGGATCCTCACGAAGATCAACGCTCCCGGTCCCGAGCTGTCGGCGGCCGAACGGGAACTCCTCCTGGAGACCGTACGGCGCCAGTCGCGCGGCGCCGACTGGATCGCCTGCTGCGGCAGCCTGCCCCGCGGACTCGCCCCGTCCTGGTACGCCGCCCTGGTCGCCCGGGCGCACGCCGCCGGGGTCCGCATCGCCCTGGACACCTCCGGTCCCGCCCTGCGCGAGGCGCTGCGCGAACGGCCCGACGTGGTCAAGCCCAACGCCGAGGAACTCGCCGAGGTCGTCGGGCGCCCCCTGGCCACCGTCGGCGACGCCCTGAAGGCCGCCGAGGAGCTGCGGGAGCTGGGCGCACGTGCCGTGCTCGCCAGCCTGGGCGCCGACGGGCAGCTGCTCGTGGACGACGCGGGCACCTGGTTCGGCGGCGCCCGCGTCGACGCCGTACGCAGCAACGTCGGCGCCGGCGACTCCTCGCTCGCCGGGTTCCTCGTCGCCGGCGGCGCCGGACCGGCGGCCCTCGCCTCAGCCGTCGCGCACGGCGCCGCGGCCGTCCGGCTCCCCGGCAGCGTCATGCCGACCCCGGCCGACCTGGACCCGGACGCGGTGACGGTCACGGCCGAGGTGCCGGTGGACCGCGCGCTGAAGGAGCCGGTGTCATGACCGCCGGTCCACGTGATCCCGGCCCTCGCCCCAGTACCTCCGTCCCCACCCCTGCCCGCAGCACCTCCGTCCCCACCCTCGCCCACCCCTGCGCGTTCCGGGCGACACGCGAGCTAAGGAGCCCGCGATGAGCGACATGATCACCGCCGATCTGATCGACCTCGACCTGTCCGCCGACACCAAGGAAGCGGCGGCACGCGCCCTCGCCGAACGCATGGTGGCCCAGGGCCGGGTGACCGACCTGGAGGGCTTCCTCGCCGACGTGGCCGCCCGCGAGGCGCAGATGCCGACCGGCCTGGACGGCGGCATCGGTATCCCGCACTGCCGCAGCGAGCACGTCACCGAGCCGACCCTCGCCTTCGGCCGCAGCGCGCTCGGCATCGACTTCGGCGCGGCGGACGGCCCGGCCGACCTGATCTTCCTGATCGCCGCTCCGGCGGGTGCCGACGACGCCCACCTGACGATCCTCTCCTCCCTGGCCCGGCAGCTGATGAACGCCGGGTTCACCGCCGCGCTCCGCTCGGTGGGCGACGCCGCGGCCGCCGCGGCGCTGATCCGCGGGGAGGAACCGGCCGCTTCCGGCAGCGACGAGGACGGCGACGAGGACTCCGTGGCGGACTCGGCGGCGGCCTCCGCCGAGTCCGCCACGGGCAGTACGCCAGCCGGCACGACAACCGGCACGGCAGGTGGCGACGAGGAGGCGGCGGGGCCCGAGCGGCCCTTCCGCATCGTCGCCGTCACCTCCTGCCCCACTGGCATCGCCCACACCTACATGGCGGCCGAGTCGCTGGAGAACGCGGCCCGCGAGGCGGGCGTCGAGCTCACCGTCGAGACCCAGGGCTCGGCCGGCTTCACCCGGCTCGACCCGGCGGTGATCGAGGCGGCGGACGGCGTGATCCTCGCCCACGACGTGCCCGTGCGCGACAAGGACCGCTTCGCCGGGAAGGCCACCGTCGACACCGGCGTCAAGGCGGCCGTCAACCGTCCCGGCGAGCTGATCACCGAGGTCCGCGGCAAGGCGGCCCGCGGCGAGGTCGCCTCCGCGTCGTCGGGCGCGACGCCCGTCGAACGCGGCGGCGCCCCCGGCGACGGCTACGGCACCAAGCTGCGCACCTGGCTGATGTCCGGCGTGAGCTACATGGTCCCGTTCGTCGCGGCGGGCGGCCTGCTCATCGCCCTCGGCTTCGCGATCGGCGGCTACGAGATCAACAAGGCGCCGTCGGTGATGGACCACTTCGTGTGGTCGCAGGCCGACAGCTGGGCGGCGCTGCTGTTCCAGATCGGCGGCGTGGCCTTCGGCTTCCTCGTCCCCGTCCTGGCCGGCTACATCGCCTACGGCATGGCCGACCGGCCCGGCCTCGTCCCCGGCTTCGTCGGCGGTTCGATCGCGCTGACCATCAACGCGGGCTTCCTCGGCGGCCTGGCGGCCGGTCTGATCTCCGGTGCCGTGGTGATGGCGATCCAGCGGGTGCGGATCCCGGCGGCGCTGCGCGGCATCATGCCGGTGGTGGTGATCCCGCTGATCTCCTCGGCGGTCGTCGGCTTCCTGATGTTCGTGGTGATCGGCAAGCCCATCGCGTCCGCGCAGAAGGCGATGACCGACTGGCTGAGCGGACTGTCCGGCACCAACGCCGTCCTGCTCGGCGCACTGCTCGGCCTGATGATGTGCTTCGACCTCGGCGGCCCGGTCAACAAGGTCGCCTACGCCTTCGCCACGGCCGGCATCGCGGTCAGCGACCCCAGCGACTCGGCGATGAAGATCATGGCCGCGGTGATGGCGGCCGGCATGGTCCCGCCGCTGTCGATGGCCCTGGCCACGACCGTGCGCGGCAAGCTCTTCAACGCCGCCGAGCGCGAGAACGGCAAGGCCGCCTGGGTGCTGGGCGCCTCCTTCATCTCCGAGGGCGCGATCCCGTTCGCCGCGGCCGACCCGCTGCGGGTCATCCCCTCCTCGATGGTGGGCGGCGCGCTCACCGGCGCCCTGTCGATGGCCTTCGGCGCGACGCTGCGCGCCCCGCACGGCGGCATCTTCGTGGTCCCGCTGATCGGCAACCCGCTGCTCTACCTGGTCGCCATCGCGGCCGGCGTGTGCGCCACCACGGCCCTGGTGATCGTCCTCAAGGGCCTGCGCGGGCAGACGCCCGGAACGGCGGCACCGGGAACCGGCGACACCGACCCCTCGGCCTCCACGACGGGGACGAAGCAGCCCGTGGCGGCGTGAGACGGCGGCCGGTGGGCGCCTGGGACCGGCGGGCGCCGACGGGGTGAAGCAGCGCCCCACGCCCCGTGCGACAGCCGGGCCGGGTCCGACGAGGACCCGGCCCGGCTGTTCGCGTCGTCGCCCCGGCCGGCCCGGGAGGACGGCTCAGGACACCTGCGCCGCGCGCCGCTCCATGGCCCGGCGGGCCGCGTCCTCGCTGACGTACACCTCGCACATGTGCCGCCCGTCGGGCGTGGCCGTGTGCTCGACCTCCCACAGGGAGACCTCGGCGCCGTCCCGCAGCAGGAAGGCGTGCTCGTAGAGCGAGAAGCCGACCGCGGCGCGGCCCGTGCGGCCGGGTCCGCCGAAGGCCTGCGTGATCTGGTGCGCGGACGCCGTGGCCAGCAGGGCGGCGGTGTCCGCGCCGGGCCGGTCCGCGTTCTCCGCGCGGCGCAGCAGCCGGCGCGCATGGTCCGCGGAACCGCCCTGGACGTAGACGTGCCGCGGGGCCGGTATCGGCGACAGCCGCACCGACACCGGCAGCTCGAAGTCCGGCGTGTCTGGCGGCAGCGCCAGCCGGGCGGTCGCGGTGCGCAACTCCTCCTCGTCGACGTACACCTCGTGCTGCGCCTCCCCGCCCGGAGCGGTGTTGTGGACGAGCTCCCAGAGGGTGAGCGCCGAACCGTCGGCGAGCAGCCACGTGTGCCGGTACGTCTCGCGGTGCAGCCCCGCGCTGTGGTGCGCGGAGTGCAGCGAACCGTCGTACGCCAGCGCACAGTCAAGTCGTCGTATCGTCTCGTCGGGCAGCTCGAACGAGTTCAGGGTGCGGCCGAGCAGTCGCACGAGATGCTCCTCCGGAGACTCGGGCGACTCGGCTGGTTCGTACGCTGCCGTGTCGTACGGAACGCTCAAGTTTTCTCCCGGCGTTGCTGCATGTCACCTGGTGGGTGCATACCGTAGCCCCTCGGTCGGACATCGTGTTCGGGAACCGGGAAAACGTACACACGAAAAACGCGCGGGTCGCGCGGGAAGTTCCCGCGCGACCCGTCGATCCGTCAGAAACCGCTGCTCACAGAGCCGGTCGGCCGATACCGGCCGGGATCAGACGGCGCTGCCGGCGACCCACTCGCTCCAGCCCATGTTCCAGCCGTTGAGTCCGTTGTCGGGCGCGATCGTGTCGTCCGGGGAGTTCTTGACGATCACGACGTCCCCGATGAGCGAGTGGTCGTAGAACCACTTGCTCGGCGTGTCGCCCTGGCCGCCCCGGACGTCCCGCAGCCCCACGCAGCCGTGGCTGGTGCCCTGGCTGCCGAAGGGCGGATTGCCCTGCGAGTACCAGTAGTTGCCGTGGATGAAGGTGCCGCTGGTGCTCAGCCGCATCGCGTGCGGCACGTCCGGGATGTCGTACTCGCCGCCGAAGCCGACCGTCGAACCGTCCATGTGCGTCTGGAGGGACTTCTCGGAGATCACCATCTGCCCGTTGTACGTCGGGTTCTGGGCGCTGCCCGCCGAGATCGGGATCGACTTGACCGTCTTGCCGTCGCGCACCACCGTCATGGTCTGCGTGTTCACGTCGACCGTGGAGACCTGCGAGCGGCCCACGGTGAAGGTGACGGTCTTCTTCTGCACGCCGAAGACGCCGTTCGCGCCCTCCACCCCGTCCAGGTCGATCTTCATCGTGACCTTGGAGCCGGCCTTCCAGTAGTCGTCGGGCCGGAAGTCGAGCCGCTGCGAGCCGAACCAGTGCCCGACCACCTTCTGACCGCTGCTGGAGGTGACCGAGATGTGCGACTGCACGGCCTTCTTGTCGCCGATCGCCTTGTCGAACGTGAACGACACCGGCATGCCCACACCCACCGTGGCACCCCCGTCCGGGGTGTACGTGCCGATGAAGCTGTTGGCCGAGGAGACGGTGGTGAAGGTCGCGTCGGCCGAGGACGGCAGGCCGTTCGCGTCCTTCGCGGTCGCGCTGATCCGGTACTTCGTGCCGCGCTCCAGCCGCTCCTTCGGCTTCCAGCTCGTGCCGTCGGCGGACACCGAGCCCGGTACGGCCGTGCCCGTCCCCGCCACCGTCATCTTCACGTCGGTCAGTCTGCCGTCGCTGACCTTCACGCCGGTCGCGTTGATGGACGCGCCGGTCGAACCGTCCTTCGCGGAGATCACGACCTTCGCGGCGGAGGTCTTCACCGAACCGGTGCCGTCCTTGCCGTCACCACCGTCCTTGCCGTCGGCGCTGGCGCTGCCGCCGCAGGCGGTGAGGGTCAGGGCGCCGACCACGAGGGCGGCGCAGGCCACCAGTGCACGACGCGCTGATATGTCCTGCGTTGTCACGAGCTGCTCCAGGTCCGGGTGATGTGCCTATCCGCTTCGGTCCTGAAGAGCGGGCCGACGGCCGGCGGGGTTCCCGCCGACCGTCGGAAAAGCTGATCAGTGACAGAACCGCGACAATCGCCCCTCCCGACCGGGTACTTGCTCCCGCCGGACACCCGCTCGCTCACTCACTCCTGGACGGTCCCCTTCCGCCGGACACCCGTACCGCTACGACATCCCGCTCCCGCCGGGCACTCGTCCCGCTACGACTTCTCGCGCAGGTCGCCGTACAACTCGCCGTACGAGGGCCACGTCCCGCCCGGCCCGTCCACCGGGCCGGCGGCGCGCACCGCGCGCACGATCGCCCGCGTCACCATGTCCGCGCCCGCCGCCAGCACCTCGTTCAGCGCGAGCGGCCGCGTCGCGTCGAGCGTGCGCCCACCGGTCGCCAGGGCGAACACCGTGTCCCCGTCGTTGAGCAGATGCACCGGCCGCACCGCACGCGCGATGCCGTCGTGCGCCGTGCCGGCCAGTTTCTGCGCCTGCGCCTTGGACAGCCCGGCGTCGGTGGCGACCACGGCGAGCGTGGTGTTGAGCGGAGGCGGTGCGTTCCGCGCCGCGGCCTCGGCGAGGCGCCGCCGCGCGGCCTCGTGCGCGTCCGCCGCCGGATACTCCACGCGCCGCCCCTGGAACAACTCCCCGTACAGCACCCCCGTCTCCGGATCCATCACCGACCCCGCCGCGTTGGCCACCACCAGCGCGGCCACCGTGACGCCCGAGTCCAGCACGGTGCTCGCGGTGCCGACCCCGCCCTTCAGCAGCCCCACCACGGCGCCCGTGCCGGCCCCGACGCCTCCCTCGGCCACCCGCGCGCCCGGCGCGCTCGCGTGCGCCGCCTCGACGGCCGCCCGCCCGGTGGCCGCGTCCGGCCTGGCCCGGAAGTCGCCGCCGCGCCCCAGGTCGAAGACGCAGGCGGCGGGCACCACCGGCACCACGTGCGCCGGATCGGGTCCGACCCGCACCCCGCGTCCCCGCTCCTCCAGCCAGGCCATCACCCCGGACGCCGCGTCGAGCCCGTAGGCGCTGCCACCGGTCAGCACCACCGCCTCGACCCGCTGCACCAGGTTGCGCGGATCGAGCGCGTCGGTCTCCTTGGTGCCGGGACCGCCACCGCGCACCTCCACGGCGGCGACCGCCCCGCCCGCCGGCGCGAGCACCACCGTCGTCCCCGTGAGCCACCCGTCGCCGATCCGTGTCGCGTGTCCCACGCGCAGCCCGGCGACGTCCGTCAATGCGTCCACTGTCATGCACCCAGTGTCGGCCGGACCCGGCACCCCGACCGGCGGCGGCCGGACCCGGCAGGGCAGCGGCAGGACCCGGGCGGCGGCCGGCGGGCGGGCTCACGCGGCCGGTGCCGTCTCCCCCTGCTCCGGCGCGCCCGCGAGAGCCGTCAACGTCACCCCGGTCGCCACCGCCAGCGTCAGGACGATGCCCGCCGCGAGCACCGCCACGTCTCCGAGGAAGGTGCAGCCGATCACCAGCAACGCGGCGACCGGCAGCACCAGTTGCTGCGCGGCCCCCACCTTGGAGTGGCGCGCGTGCAGCAGCCAGACCGTGAGCAGGTACAGCGCCGTCGGCAGGGTCACCGCGGCCGACGCCGCGAGGGTCGAGATGTGCGCCTTGCCGACCGCCTGCTCCACCGCCACCTCCAGTCCGGCGCCGATCGCCGCCGCCGAGGCGAACACCAGGTAGTGGCCGTATCCCCAGACGAAGGCCTGCCTGCTGGTGCGCAGGTGCCCGTGAATGGGCACCACGAAGTAGATCCACCAGGCGGCGAAGACGATCAGCAGCCCGCCCACCGCGATGGGCAGCAGCTCGCCCAGCGCGTCGTTCTCGTCGATGCCCGACTTCACCGCGACCGTGGCCGCGGCGATGGTCTCGCCGAGCACGATGATCGTGAACAGCCCGTACCGCTCGGAGATGTGGTGCGGGTGCCAGGCCGACTGGTGCTTTCTCTCCGCGAGCGCCGGCACGCACAGCTCCAGCACCGCCATCACCAGGAACAGCCACGCCCGCCCGGCCTCCGGCACGAACAGCAGCCCCACCCAGCCGATCTGGCAGAGCAGCACCCCGGCGGCGTACCTCAGGGTCATCGCGCGCTCCGCCGGTGCGGCACGGCGCGCCGCCCGCAGCCACTGCGCCGACATGGCGAGCCGCATGATCACGTAGCCCACCACGATGACCAGGAAGTCGTGGTCCTGGAAGGCCCGGGAGATCCCGGCGGCGAGGACCAGGACACCGGCGATCTGCACCAGGGTGACGATCCGGTAGAGCACGTCGTCGTTGTCGTACGCCGAGGCGAACCAGGTGAAGTTCATCCACGCCCACCAGATCGCGAAGAAGACCATCGCGTAGTTGAGGATCCCCTCGCCGGCATGCCCCTCCGCGACGGCGTGCACCAGCTGGACGCCCGCCTGGGCGACGGCCACGACGAAGCACAGGTCGAAGAGGAGCTCCAGCGGCGAGGCGACGCGATGGGACTCGTGACGGGGCCGGGCCGTGAGCCTGCGCAGCGGCCGGTGGCCGGCGGACGGGCTCGGGGACTCGGGCGGGGAAGCGGGACTGGACATCATGGTTCCCAGCACAGCAGAGACGGAGCGGACGTGCTCGCAAGGGGTGGGAACGAGGCGGACGTGCTCCCGGCCGGCGGACACGGGGCGGGCCGTACCCTGGAGCCATGAGCACCGCCCCCGAACCCGAGCCCCGCGCGCCGAAGCCCGCGCTGGTCTTCGACGACCCGCTCGACCAGCAGTCCTCCGACGACACCGACCGGGGGTGGGGCGAGCGGTCCGAGGCCGACGGCGCGGCCGACCTGAAGCGCTTCCTCGACGAGAAGCCGCCCCACCACCTGTGAGCCGCGCGGACGGCCGTCCGCCGACGACGGGCCGCTCGCGCTACGAGCGGTCGTGGCCCGATCCGCGCTGCGCGACCAGTGCGTCGCGGATCTCCTTGAGCACCTCCAGCTCGGACACCTCGACAACCTCCTGCGTGCCCTCCCGCGCCTTGCGGCGGGCCTCCTGACGGGCCAGGTACTTGGACATCGGCAGCACCATCAGGAAGTAGACGACGGCCGCCGTGATCAGGAACGTGAGGGTGGCGCCGAGCACCGAGCCCCACAGGATCCGGACGCCGGTCGCGTGGTCGCCCGTACCGGTGCACGGGCCCTTGAGACAGGAGCTGTAGCTGTCCAGGTTCTGCGTGCCGAACGCGCCGACCAGCGGATTGATGATTCCCTTCACCACCGAGTTGACGATGTTGGTGAAGGCGGCGCCGATGACCACCGCGACTGCCAGATCGACGACGTTCCCGCGCATCAGGAAGGCCTTGAAGCCCTGCCAGACGCTCGGATCCTTCTTCGCGCTCACCTCGGGGGCACTCCTCACATGACCAGGTTGTGGAATAAAACGCTCCGCAACCTACGCCGTCGCCCGGCGGTGCTGTCCAGTCCGCTTCCACGAACGAGGGACTTGACAGGTTCAGCACAGTGTCACCGCCAGTCGCGCCCGGGCTCCTGCGCCGACCAGCCGGTGCGCGGTGGCGGGCGGCACCGCCAGCACGACCAGCGCCCCGGCGTCCGACACCTCGACCCCCGGCGCCCCGGCGTCCGACGCGCCGTCCCCCGACGCCCCGGTGACCGGATCCGGCACCTTCAGCACCCGCGCTCCCCGCGCGATCACGGACGCACCGCCGCCCGCGTCCCCCTCGGACGCGACGACGTCGACCCGGTCGCCCGGCGCCAGCAGCCGCACCGTGGCGGCGTCGGCGATCCGCACGGGTGCCGCCACCGGCCGCGCGGCCGACCGCTCACGCGCCCGGTCGGTCACCGGATGCCCGCGCGCCCGGCCGCCGTCCTGCGTCCCGCCGCCCGGATACGGGCCCGCCGCCACCAGTGCGGCGGCGGTGACCGCGAGACCGGCGGCCACGGCACGCCGGCGGTGCCGTACCAGCCGGTGCAGCTGATGACGTCCGCCGCGCACCCGCACGGGAGCGAAGTGCGGCACCTCGCAGGTGGGCGGGGCGTCGGCGCCGAGCGGCTGCGGGAAGGGGACGGCGGAACGGGACACGGTGACCACCACCTGTGACGAGGGATCGGCTTGCGCACCCACGATGAGGCCTCTCGCCGTCTCCCGCAGGGGCCCGTGGACCACCGGCCGGTTGTGGAGAACTCCCTCACCCGATCCGGACGTTCCGCCTGCCCCGGGACCGCCTGCCCCGGAACCGCAGGCCCCAGGCCCCAGCCCCCCGGCTCCCTAGGGCAGCGCGATCCCCGGGTCCATCCCGCCCAGCGCCTGCCCGCACCGGCAGTCCCGCTCCCCGGCCGCCGGCAGCGCCGCCACCGCGTCGAACAGCACGCCCCGCAGCCGGTCCACGTTCGCGGCGAACACCCGCAGCACCTCCTCGTGCGAGACGCCCTCGCCGCTCTCGGCCCCGGCGTCGAGGTCGGTGACGAGGGTCAGTGAGGTGTAGCAGAGCTCCAGCTCACGGGCGAGCGCCGCCTCCGGATGGCCGGTCATGCCGACCACCGACCAGCCCTGCGCCCGGTGCCACAACGATTCCGCACGGGTCCCGAAACGCGGCCCCTCGACCACGACCAGGGTGCCGCCGTCCACCGGCTCCCAGTCCCGCCCCCGCGCCGCCTTCAGCGCGGCCGCCCGCCCGGCGGGGCAGTACGGGTCGGCCAGCGACACGTGCACCACGTTGGGCACCGTGCCGTCGGGCAGCGGCATCCCGTCGAAGTACGTCGACGGGCGCGTCCGCGTCCGGTCGACGAACTGGTCCGGCACCAGCAGCGTGCCCGGCCCGTACTCGGGTTGCAGTCCGCCCACCGCGCACGGACCGAGGACCTGGCGCACGCCGACCGAGCGCAGCGCCCACAGGTTGGCCCGGTAGTTGATCCGGTGCGGCGGCAGATGGTGGCCGCGCCCGTGCCGGGGGAGGAAGGCGACCCGCCGGCCGGCGACCTCGCCGAGGAAGAGGGAGTCGCTGGGCGGCCCGTACGGGGTGTCCACCCGGACCTCGCTCACGTCGTCGAGGAACGAGTAGAAACCGGAGCCGCCGATCACGCCGATCTCGGCGTTCGCCTTGTTCGCCATGCCCGCACCCTAACCGCACCCCGGAGGGCGGGAACGCCGAAGACCCCGCCGTCGGACGACGGCAGGGTCCCGAGGGGAATGTCCTACGCGGCGGTGCTGCTCGAGGCGGAGCTGCCGGCGCTCGACGACGAGGACGACGAACCGGAGCCCGACGACGAGGACGAGTCCGAGGACGACGACGAAGAGCTCGACGACTTCGAGGACGACGCCGGCGAGCTGCTGGACGAGCTGCCGCGGCTGTCGTTGCGGTAGAAGCCGGAACCCTTGAAGACGATGCCGACCGCCGAGAACACCTTCTTCAGGCGGCCCTTGCAGTTCGGGCACTCGGTCAGGGCGTCGTCGGTGAACTTCTGCACCGCCTCGAGGCCCTCGCCGCACTCGGTGCACTGGTACTGGTACGTCGGCACTGTCTTCCTCCTGGCACTCTCACTCGATGAGTGCTAACGACGATCCATAGTGACGTATTCCGCGGGTTCAGTCCACTGCGGCGGGCGTGCGGTGACCGACGCCACGTGCGTCCGTCCCGCCGCCGGGCGGTGTCGCCAGCCGCGAGCGCAGGGCCACCAGCACCCCCAGTGCGAGCACCGTGCCGCCCATCGGCACCAGGAACCCGGCGCCGCCCCAGAGGCGGTCCTCCAGCTGTCCGGCGACCGTGACGGCCGCCGCCTGGCCGAGCGCCACGGCGCCGGTCAGCCAGGTGAAGGCCTCGGTGCGGGCACCCGCCGGGACCAGGTCGTCGACCAGCGTGTAACCGGTGACCAGGGCGGGCGCGATGCACATGCCGACGAGCAGGCCGAGGCCGGCCAGCACGAGCACCGAGTGCGCGGCCCACAGGCCCGAGGCGGTCAGGGCGAGGGCGGTGTAGCCGACGAGGAGACGGCGCTGCGGGGCCACCTTCCAGGCGATGGCGCCGCAGGCCAGACCGGAGAGCATGTTGCCCGCGGCGAAGACGCCGTACAGGACGCCGTTCATGCCGGGCTCGCCGATCGACTCGGTGAACGCGGCCAGCGAGACCTGCATGCCGCCGAAGACCGAACCGATGCCCAGGAAGATCACGGCCAGCACGCGCACGCCGGGCACGCGCAGCGCCGGGACGTGCTCCACGCGCGCGTGGCCGCCGTCACCGCCGCCGACCCGCGGCTGGGTGCCCTTCTGCGCGGCGAACAGCAGACCGCCCACCAGGGTCAGCGCGGCCTCGGTGACCAGGCCGGCGGCCGGGTCCACGCCCGTGCACAGAGCGGTCGCCACCAGCGGGCCGAGGACGAAGGTCAGCTCGTCCGTGACCGACTCGAAGGCCGCCGCCGTGCTCATCAGCGGGGAGCCCCCCAGCTTCACGCCCCAGCGGGCGCGCACCATGGGCCCGATCTGCGGCACCGAGGCGCCGGTGGGCACGGCCGCCGCGAACAGCGCCCACAGGGGGGCGTCGGAGAGCGCGAGGACGGTCAGGGCCAGGCCGGACGCGGTGTGCACGAGCACGCCGGGCAGCAGGACGGCGCGCTGTCCGAAACGGTCGGCGAGCCGGCCGTTGTAGGGGGCGAACAGGGCCATGGAGACGCCGGTGACGGCGGCGGCGGCGCCCGCGACGCCGTAGGAGCCGCTGGTGTGCTGCACGAGCAGCACGATGGAGATCGTCAGCATGGCGAACGGCTGGCGGGCCGCGAAGCCGGGAAGCAGGAACGTCCAGGCGCCGCGGGTGCGCAGCAGCTGCCCGTATCCGGGGCGGGAGGAGGCGGGGTGCCGCGACTCCTCCGGGGACTTCTTCGACGAGGTGACCGTGGATGCCACGGCCCGTCCCTTTCTGCCGCCTGGTAGCGCCGGTCCCGCCTGCGGGCTGTGCCGTGCGGGAGCGCCGAGAGCTGTCCTCTTGCGCGGACTGCGGTAGTTACCGGGGCCCGGCTCACGGGGGCGTTCCGGCCGCCATACGGTCGCGCCAGCTCTGCATCAGGCAGAGTTGGTTCGATCAGGTGCCGCCTTCATCGTACAGGGATCAAGCGGGGCATCACCTGTGAAAGTGAGCACGCACACCCTGTTCACCTGCTCTTCCCTCCGGAGTCGGCGGTGCCGAGCCAGCCGGCGAGCTTGCCGCCGTGGCCGACCGCGCGCAGCCGGGCCTCGGCCGCGTCCCGGACGGGGTCGGTGGCGACGACGAGGAGTTCGTCCCCGCGCCGCAGCCCCGTCGTCGGCAGCGGCACGAACGACGTTCCGTCCCGCACGATCAGCGTGACGGCGGATCCGGCGGGCAGCCGCAGCTCGCTGATCTCGACGCCGTGCATCCTGGAGCCCTCGGGGATCGTGACGGACAGCAGGTGTCCGCGCAGCCGCTCCAGGGGCGCCGACTCGATGCCGAGGTCGGCGGCCTCGTCGCTCTTGCCCAGGTGCAGCTTGCGGGCCAGCCAGGGCAGGGTCGGGCCCTGGATCAGGGTGTAGACGGCGACCAGGACGAAGACGACGTTGAAGATCCGGCGGCTGCCCTCGACGCCCTCCACCATGGGGATGGTGGCGAGGATGATGGGCACGGCGCCGCGCAGCCCGGCCCAGGACATCAGGGCCTGCTCCTGCCAGGGCACCCGGAAGGGCAGCTGGCACAGCACGACGCTCAGCGGACGCGCCACCATCGTCAGCACCAGTCCGATGACCAGGGCGGGGACGACGTCGTCACCGAGTTCGTGCGGGGTGACCAGCAGGCCGAGCAGCACGAACATGCCGATCTGGGCGATCCAGCCGAGCCCGTCGGCGAAGCCGCGGGTGGCGGGCCAGTGCGGCAGCCGGGCGTTGCCCATCACCATCGAGGCGAGGTAGACGGCGAGGAAGCCGCTGCCGTGCGCCATGGCACCGGCCGCGTAGGCCGTGACCGCGATGGCCATGACGGCGATCGGGTACAGGCCGGAGGCGGGCAGCGCCACGTGCCGCAGCCCCCACGAGCCCAGCCAGCCCACCGCGAGCCCGATGGCGACGCCGATGGCCAGTTCCAGGGCGATCTCGCCGATCAGCACGTACCAGTGCTCGATGGGTCCGGCGGTGGAGAAGGCGACGACGAGGATGACCACGGGGGCGTCGTTGAAGCCCGACTCGGCCTCCAGCGTGCCCGTTATGCGCGCGGGCAGGGGGATCCTGCGCAGCACCGAGAAGACCGCCGCCGCGTCCGTGGAGGACACCACCGCCCCGATGATCAGCGCCTGCCGCCACTCCAGCCCGGTCAGGTAGTGCGCGCCCGCGGCGGTCACGCCGACGCTCACCGCGACCCCGGCCAGCGCCAGCACGGAGGCGGACGGCAGGACCGGTCTGATCTCCTTCCACTTCGTGCCCAGGCCGCCCTCGGCCAGGATCACGACGAGGGCCGCGTACCCGATGACCTGCACCAGTTCGGCGCTGTCGAACTCGATGTGGCCGATGCCGTCCTGGCCCATGGCGATGCCGATGGCCAGGTAGACGAGCAGGCTGGGCAGTCCGCTGCGCGAGGAGATCCGGACCGCCGCGACGGCGATGAGCAGGACGAGCGAGCAGACGAGCAGGAGCTGGTTGAGGTGGTGGACAGTCAGCGGCCGTTCCCTTCCCTGGCGCACGGCACCCGCGCGCGTCGCGGTGCGCCCACGGGGACCGCGCGCGGATGCGCGGTCGCTCGTGCGCACGCCACGAGGCGCGGGCCGGTGTGCGGACACAGCGCGCGTGAGCGCACGTACATGGCACATGAAGCCGCGGGAATCCGCGACCGACTACTTCGTTACCTTACCTAACTCTTGACGATTTCTTGACGCTCGTCTTGGCAGGATCGAACGCCCGTGCGCGCCGGTACCCGACTCCGCGTCAAGGGGGGCCGGGCCCTGCGCCTACAGTTGCTCCAGCGCTCAGTACAAAGCACAGCCCGCCCCTGCCGCTCGTGTTAGGACAGCAAGGACAGCGATGCCCCCCACCAACACCGCCTCTTCGGGTCAGCAGCCCGGCAAGTCCGGCAGGAAGAAGGGGCGCAAAGCACGCCTCCTCGTCCTCGTGCTGGTGCTGGCCGTCATCGGCGGCCTCGCCTACGGGGCGTACTGGTCCGTCAGCACCGTCCGCGCGTCCTTCCCGCAGACCAAGGGCTCCCTCACGCTGAAGGGCCTGGCGGGCCCGGTCGACGTCAAGCGCGACGGCTACGGGATCCCGCAGGTCTACGCCTCCTCCGAGGAGGACCTGTTCATGGCGCAGGGCTACGTCCAGGCGCAGGACCGGTTCTACGAGATGGACGTGCGCCGCCACATGACCTCGGGGCGCCTGTCGGAGATGTTCGGCAAGAGCCAGGTCGACAACGACGAGTTCCTGCGCACCCTGGGCTGGGACCGGGTGGCGAAGAAGGAGTACGACGAGAAGCTGTCGGACTCCACGAAGAAGTACCTCCAGGCGTATTCCAAGGGAGTCAACGCCTACCTGGCGGGCAAGGACGGCGCGGACATCTCGCTGGAGTACGCGGCGCTCGGCTTCACCAACGACTACAAGCCGCAGGCCTGGACCCCGGTCGACTCCGTCGCCTGGCTGAAGGCGATGGCCTGGGACCTGCGCGGCAACATGCAGGACGAGGTCGACCGCGCCCTGATGACCAGCCGCCTCGGCCCCAAGCAGATCGCCGACCTGTACCCGGCGTACCCGTACAGCCGGAACAAGGCCATCGTCCAGGAGGGCCAGTACGACGAGCTCACCGAGACGTTCGAGGGCGGCGCCGACGGTTCCACGGACGGCACGGGCTCCGGCTCCGGCACGGGTACCGGCTCCGGAACAGGTACCGGAAGCTCCGGCGCGGGCGCGGGCGCGGGCACCGGCAGCGCCCTGGAGAGCCAACTCGCGGGCCTGCAGAACGTCCTGGACGACCTGCCCACCGCCGTCGGCGTGAACGGCAACGGCATCGGCTCCAACTCCTGGGTCGTCTCCGGCGAGCACACCATCACCGGCAAGCCCCTGCTCGCCAACGACCCGCACCTGTCGCCGTCGCTGCCCTCCGTCTGGTACCAGATGGGCCTGCACTGCCGCACCGTCTCCGCGAAGTGCCGGTACGACGTCGCCGGCTACACCTTCGCGGGCATGCCCGGCGTCGTCATCGGCCACAACCAGGACATCGCCTGGGGCCTGACCAACTCCGGCGCCGACGTCACCGACCTGTACCTGGAGAAGGTCACCGGCGACGGCTACCAGTACGACGGCAAGACCGTGCCCTTCGAGACCCGCGAGGAGACCATCAAGGTCGCCGGCGGGAAATCCAAGACGATCGTCGTCCGCGAGACCAACAACGGGCCCCTCCTGTCCGACCGCGACGACGAGCTGGTGAAGGTCGGCAAGAAGGCCACGGTCGACACCGCGGCGCCCGACCGCGCCGACGGCTACGGCGTCTCCCTGCGCTGGACCGCGCTGGACGCGGGCACCACGATGGACGCCGTCTTCGCGATCGACCGGGCCAAGGACTGGGACGGCTTCCGCGAGGCCGCGGCCCTGTTCGACGTGCCCTCCCAGAACCTGGTCTACGCCGACACCGAGGGCAACATCGGCTACACGCTGCCGGGCAGGATCCCGATCCGCGCCAAGGGCCACGACGGCTCCGTGCCGGCGCCGGGCTGGGACCCCAAGTACCACTGGACCGGCAAGTACATCGAGCCGGACGAGCTGCCGTACGAGTACAACCCCGACCGCGGCTACATCGTCACCGCCAACCAGGCCGTGGTCGACGAGGACAAGTACCCGTACACCCTCACCACGGACTGGGGCTACGGCACCCGCAGCCAGCGGATCACCGCCCTGATCGAGCAGAAGATCAAGGACGGCGGCAAGATCTCCACGGACGACATGCGGCAGATGCAACTGGACAACAGCAGCGAGATGGCCAAGCTGCTCGTGCCCCAGCTGCTGAAGATCGACATCGCCGACAAGGACGTGCGCGAGGCGCAGAAGCTGCTGGAGGGCTGGGACTACACCCAGGAGGCCGACTCGGCCGCCGCCGCCTACTTCAACGCGGTCTGGCGCAACATCCTCAAGCTCGCCTTCGGCAACAAGCTGCCCAAGGAGCTGCGGGTCGAGGGTCAGTGCCTGTGGGTCGACCCGGTCAACAACACCAGGCCCGCGGACGAGGTCAACAAGGTCTACGAGTGCGGTCAGCGCGACGCCGACCAGGCGCAGCCGGACGGCGGCGACCGCTGGTTCGAGGTCGTCCGCACCCTGCTGGACGACCCGAAGAGCGACTGGTGGACGACCCCCGCGAACGGCACCCGCAAGGGCGCCGACCACAACCGCGACGACCTGTTCGAGCGCGCCATGGTCGACGCCCGCTGGGAGCTGACCGCCAAGCTCGGCAAGGACATCGACAGCTGGAACTGGGGCCGGCTGCACCGTCTGTTCCTGAAGAACCAGACCCTCGGCACCGAGGGCCCCGGCTTCGTGAAGTACGCCCTGAACCGCGGCCCGTGGAAGCTCAGCGGCGGCGAGGCGGCGGTCAACGCCACCGGCTGGAACGCGGCCGGCGGCTACGGGGTGGTGTGGGTGCCGTCCATGCGGATGGTGGTCAACCTCGGCGACCTCGACAAGTCCCGGTGGATCAACCTCACCGGCGCCTCCGGGCACGCCTACAGCGCCCACTACACCGACCAGACGGACAAGTGGGCCGCCGGTGAGCTGCTGCCGTGGTCGTTCTCCAAGAAGGCGGTCGACGACAGCACGAGCGACACCCTGGTGCTCAAGCCGTAGGGCGACCACCGGAACCGGAAGCGGGGGGCCCCCCGGCGGGGGGGGCGCGGGGGGGGGGGGGGGGGCCGGGGGCGCCCCGCCGCCCCCCCCCCCCCCCCCCCGGGCCCCCCCCCCCCCCCCCCCCCCCGGGGGGGCGCCCCCCCGGGGGCCCCCCCCCGCCCCCCCCGGCCCCCCCCGGGGGGGGGGGCCCCCCGCTTCCGGTGGTGCGCGTCCGAGGCCGTCAGCGGAACCTGCGCACCCCCGACGGTGTCACCACCGCGTCCACCGGCCGGTCGTGCGGCTCCCCGGGGACGCGCGCGACGACCTCCCGGTCGTACAGCAGGACCAGCAGCGCGGGCCGCGCGCCCGCCCGCTCCAGCCGGGCGAGGACCCGGTCGTACGACCCGCCGCCCCGGCCCAGCCGCAGGCCCCGCCCGTCGACCGCCAGGCCCGGCAGCAGCACGACGTCGGCGGCGGTCACCGCGTCCGGGCCCAGGCGCTCACCGGCGGGTTCGTACAGGGCCATCCGCCCGCCGTGCCGCACGCGCGCGAGGGAGTCCTGTCCGGCGTAGACACCCCAGTCCAGGTCGTTGTCGGGCAGCAGCGCCGGCAGCAGCACACGCACACCCCGCGTGCGCAGCGCGTCCAGCAGCGCGAGGGTGCCCGGTTCGGCACCCACGGAGACGTACGCCGCCACGACGCCCGCCCCCGCGACCTCGGGCAGCGCGAGCGCCCGGTCGGCCAGCGCCTCGGCCGCCTCGCGCACCTCGTCCGCCGTCAAACCGTTCCTCACCTCGAGGAACTCCCGCCGCAGGGCCCGTTTTCCGGACTCGTCGGCATGTCCGCTGGGCGTCAAAAGTCCCTCCTGTGCCGTTCTCGTATGCTCATATGAGCGCAGGTGATCCGGAGTTGCGGATTCTCCCAAAGTCACCGGATATGGTGGCGGGCATGACACAGTCCCACTCCAGGATCAGCAAGGCTGTCATCCCCGCAGCCGGACTTGGTACCCGGTTCCTGCCGGCCACCAAGGCCACTCCCAAGGAGATGCTGCCGGTCGTCGACAAGCCGGCGATCCAGTACGTGGTCGAAGAGGCCGTATCCGCGGGCCTCGGCGACGTCCTCATGGTCACGGGCCGCAACAAGCGCCCCCTCGAGGACCACTTCGACCGCAACTACGAGCTCGAGTCCGCCCTCCAGAAGAAGGGCGACGCGAGCCGGCTGGCCAAGGTCCAGGAGTCGAGCGACCTCGCCATGATCCACTACGTCCGCCAGGGCGACCCCAAGGGCCTCGGTCACGCCGTGCTGTGCGCCGCCCCGCACGTCGGCGACGAGCCCTTCGCGGTCCTGCTCGGCGACGACCTGATCGACCCGCGGGACCCGCTGCTGCAGCGCATGATCGACGTGCAGGAGCAGTACGGCGGCAGCGTCATCGCCCTCATGGAGGTCGACCCCGAGCAGATCCACCTCTACGGCTGCGCCGCCGTCGAGGCCACCGAGGACGGCGACGTCGTCAAGGTGAGCGGACTGGTCGAGAAGCCCGACCCGGCCGACGCCCCCTCCAACTACGCCATCATCGGCCGCTACGTCCTCGACCCGCACATCTTCGACATACTCCGCAAGACCGAACCCGGCCGCGGCGGCGAGATCCAGCTCACCGACGCCCTCCAGCAGCTCGCCGAGACGCACACGACAGCGGCCACCGCCGCGGGGAAGGCCGGCGGCCCGGTGCACGGCGTCATCTTCAAGGGCCGCCGCTACGACACCGGCGACCGCGGCGACTACCTGCGTGCCATCGTCAGGCTCGCGTGCGAACGTGAGGACCTGGGCCCCGACTTCCGGACCTGGCTCCGCAGCTACGTAGCCGAGGAGATGTAACGACGTTGAGCAGCGACGCGCCCCGTGACACCGGCCACGACCACGCCGCCGCGGACTTCGGTCCCGACCGGCTCTGGTCGGTGCAGGACCACCTGGACGACATCCTCGCCACCGTCCGCCCCCTGGAACCCATCGAGCTGAACCTGCTCGACGCCCAGGGGTGCGTCCTGGTCGACGACATCACGGTGCCGCTGTCGCTGCCGCCGTTCGACAACAGCTCCATGGACGGGTACGCGGTGCGGGTCGCCGACGTGGCGGGCGCGAGCGAGGAGTACCCCGCCGTCCTGGAGGTCGTCGGCGACGTCGCCGCCGGCCGGACCGACCCGCCGACCGTGGGACCCGGCCAGGCCGCCCGCATCATGACCGGCGCCCCGCTGCCGCCCGGCGCCGAGACCGTCGTCCCCGTCGAATGGACGGACGGCGGCCTCGGCGAGGGCCCGGTCGCCGGGATGCGCGCCCGCAGCCTAGCCCCCGAGGGCGCCGAGGGGCAGGTCCGCGTGTACCGGCCGGCCGAGGCACGCGCGCACGTGCGCGCGGCGGGCAGCGACGTGAGGTCCGGCGACCGCGCCCTGGAGGCCGGCACCGTCCTCGGGCCGCCGCAGATCGCCCTGCTCGCCGCGATCGGCCGCGGCAGGGTCCGGGTGCACCCCCGCCCGCGCGTGGTGGTGCTGTCCACCGGCAGCGAACTCGTCCAGCCCGGCGAGGAACTGACCCACGGCCAGATCTACGACTCCAACAGCTTCGCCCTCACCGCCGCCGCCCGCGACGCCGGTGCCATCGCCTACCGCGTGGGCGCGGTCGCCGACGACGCCGAGACACTGCGGGACACCATCGAGGACCAGCTCGTCCGCGCCGACCTGATGGTCACCACCGGCGGGGTCAGCGTCGGGGCGTACGACGTGGTCAAGGAGGCCCTCGCCCACGTCGCCGACGAGGACGAGCCAGGCAGCGGCGTGGAGTTCCGCAAGCTCGCCATGCAGCCCGGCAAACCCCAGGGCTTCGGCTCCATCGGCCCCGACCACACCCCGCTGCTCGCCCTGCCCGGCAACCCGGTGTCGTCGTACGTCTCCTTCGAGCTGTTCGTGCGCCCCGCGATCCGCACGCTCATGGGCCTTCCCGACGTCCACCGCCCGACCACCACCGCGACCCTCACCGCCGACAAGGCGCTGACCTCGCCGGCGGGCCGCCGGCAGTTCCTGCGCGGCACCTGCGCCGACGGAACGGTCACCCCGGTCGGCGGCGCCGGCTCCCACCTCGTGGCGGCCCTCGCGCACGCCGACGCGCTGATCGTCGTCCCCGAGGACGTCGAATCGGTCGAGCCCGGCAGCGAGGTCGAGGTGGTCCTGCTCCGCTGATCCCGCCCGGATGGCGGTACCGTGTCGCGCACAGCAGGCCCACGCGCCGCACCGCGCCGGGCCCGGACCGGGAGCGCCACACAGCATGAGCACGCACGACCGACCCACGCAGGACGGCCAGGACACGCAAGGCAGGCTGACGCACATCGACGAGGCGGGCGCCGCCCGGATGGTCGACGTGTCCGCCAAGGACGTGACCGCGCGCACCGCGCGCGCCAGCGGACGCGTCCTGGTGGCGCCCCGCGTGGTCGAGCTGCTGCGCGGCGAGGGGGTCCCCAAGGGCGACGCCCTGGCCACCGCCCGGATCGCGGGCATCATGGGCGCCAAGCGCACCCCCGACCTGATCCCGCTCTGTCACCCCTTGGCGCTCTCCGGTGTGAAACTGGACCTGTCGGTCGCGGACGACGCCGTGGAGATCACCGCCACGGTGCGGACGACGGATCGCACGGGTGTCGAGATGGAGGCGCTCACCGCGGTCTCCGTCGCCGCGCTCACCGTGATCGACATGGTCAAGGCGGTCGACAAGGGAGCGGTCATCACGGACGTGCGAGTGGAGGAGAAGACGGGCGGCAAGTCGGGCGACTGGAGCCGGTCATGACACCGGACACGTCGGTGGGAGGGGCGCTGCCCGCGTCCTACAGCGCCTTGGTCGTCACCGCCTCCAACCGGGCCGCCGCCGGTGTCTACGAGGACCGGGGCGGCCCCCTGGTCGCCGAGGGCCTGCGCCGCTTCGGCTTCGCCGTGGACGGCCCGCAGGTGGTCCCCGACGGCGACCCCGTCGAGGCCGTCCTGCGCGCGGGCGTCGAGGCGGGCTACGACGTGATCGTCACCACCGGCGGCACCGGCGTCTCGCCCACCGACCGCACCCCCGAGGCGACCCGGGCGGTGATCGGCCACGAGGTCCCCGGCATCGCGGAGGCCATCCGGGCGTACGGCCGCGACAAGGTGCCCACCGCGGCGCTCTCCCGGGGCCTGGCCGGGGTGGCGAACGGGACGCTGATCGTCAACCTCCCCGGTTCCACCGGCGGGGTGAAGGACGGCCTCGCGGTCCTGGAGCCCCTGCTGAAGCACGCCGTGGACCAGCTCCGCGGCGGTGACCACCCCGGTTCCGGCGTCGGCGGGGGTGCGAGCTGAACAGCCCCTCCTGGCCGGTCGAGCTGGTGGACGGCGACATCGTCCTGCGGCCCATAAAGATGCGCGACCAGCGGGCGTGGCGCGAGGTCAACCGGCGCAACCGCGACTGGCTGCGCCCCTGGGAGGCGACCATTCCGCCGCCCGCGCCCGGCGGCGCCCTCGCGCACCGTCCGACGTACCGCCAGATGGTCCGCCATCTGCGGTCCGAGGCGAACGCCGGCCGGATGCTGCCCTTCGTCATCGAGTACCAGGGGCGGCTGGTCGGCCAGTTGACGGTGGCCGGGATCACCTGGGGCTCGATGTGCTCCGGTCACGTCGGCTACTGGGTGGACGAGGCGGTGGCCGGGCGCGGGGTGATGCCCACGGCCGTCGCGATGGCCGTGGACCACTGTTTCCGCACCGTCGGCCTGCACCGCGTCGAGGTCTGCATTCGCCCGGAGAACGGGCCCAGCCGACGGGTCGTGGAGAAACTCGGATTCCGCGAGGAGGGCCTCAGGCCCCGTTATCTCCACATCGACGGCGGATGGCGCGACCATCTCGTGTTCGCGCTCACCGCGGAAGAGGTACCGGAGGGGCTGCTGCGGCGCTGGCACCGCTCACGGGAGCGCGGTACGCGCAACAGCCCGGGCAATCCGGGCCCGGCCGAGCGCCGGAATTGAATAAACGTTCGAATTTGATCGGATCGCGACCATGCGGAATGGGGATAATTCGCGAACCCGACAGTCTGCTGGTCGTACCAGTCGTAAAAAAAGTTCGAAATATCAGCCGGATCGTGCGACACACCGGCCCAATTGGCGGATGGCCCCATGCAAACCCCTCTACCGTGTGAGGCGTGAGCAGCAGCGGCCTCATCTACGCAGTCATCGTCGGGGCCTGGGCCGCCTACTTGGTGCCGATGTGGCTCCGTAGGCAGGACGAGCTGAACGAAGCCCGTCCGACGGAACGCTTCAGCACCGCCATCCGGCTGCTGTCCGGACGGGCGGGCATGGAGCGCCGGTACGCCAAGGACCTGCGGTCGCGCTCCGCCGACGACGCGGAGCCCGACGCCGACGCCCCGGACGCCGTCACCGAAACGGTGGACGTCCGGGCCTTCGCCGTGTCCAGAACCCTCCGGCACACCCAGCCGGTGCCGCAGCACACGGCGGAGCGCTCCGCACCGGCCCGCGCCGAGACGGACGAGCACGCCGACCGCGACGGACCCGCGCAGGCCGATGAGTCCGGTGCGGCGCCCGCCCGCGAGCGGGTGCCGGCCGCCCGGCGCGCCCCCGTCTCACCGGCGGCGGCCCGTGCCCGGCGCATGAAGGTGCTCGCCCGTCGTCGGCGCACCACCGTGATGCTCTTCCTGGCCTTCACCCTCGGCTCGGTCGTCGCCGCGGTCGGCGGACTGGCGTTCCTGTGGGTGCCCGGCGTACCTGCGGTGCTGCTCAGCGCCTACATCGCCTACCTGCGGTCCCAGGAACGCCGCCGGTTCGCCTTCCACATGGACCGCCGCCAGGCCGAGGCCGCCGCCCAGCGGCTGCGCGAACGCCAGTCGCGCCGGCGTACCGCCGCCGACGTCACCGGCGACCCCGACGCCGAGGAACCGGACGAGACGCCCGACGCCGCGCCCGACCCCGGACTCTCCGCGCTCGCCGCGGACCGCCGGGCACTGGTGGAGCAGACCGACCACGCCGAGTGGGTCGACCAGCAGCGCGAACGGCAGCGGCGGCCCGGCCAGGGCGACAGCTGGGACCCCGTGCCCGTCCCCCTGCCCACCTACGTCACCGCGCCGGTCGCCCCCCGCGCCACCCCCGACGTGGACCTCGCGGCGCCCGACGCGTGGAGCTCCGCCCGCTCCAGCGCCGTCGCCCCGGACCGCACGGAGCAGCGGGACGCCGCCGCCCGGCCCGCACCGGACGGCCCCGCCGACCACGCCGAGGACCGGCCCGAGGGCACCGGCCGCGGCGGCGCCCGCCGCGCCGTGTCCGCCCGCCGCGCCCGCGAGCGGGGCCGGACACCGCTGTTCGACCAGTACGAGGACGGCGACCGCCCCCGCGCGGCCAACGAGTAGCGCGCCCGGACCCCGCCCCCGCCCCGGCTCCGGGAAGGGATTTTTGAGCAGGCCGGTCGGGGTGCTAAAGTTTCACTCGTTGCAAGGGCCTGTGGCGCAGTCCGGTAGCGCACCTCGTTCGCATCGAGGGGGCCAGGGGTTCAAATCCCCTCAGGTCCACGCAGCATGAAGCCCCTGTCAGTGGTTACTGACAGGGGCTTCATCGTGTTCCCGGGAGCCGCGCCGGACCCCGGTCCGGTGCGCCGCCGTCGGTCGCCCGGCCGCCGTCCGTTGCGTACCGCCTGCTGACGGAACGCGGTTGGGCCGTACCGGTCCCGGTGCTCGCGATGCCCATGTCGCCCGCCGCCCCCACCCGCCCGGTGTCCACCGGGCCCACGAAACCCCGACGGGGCCCTCCGGGCCGGTGCGGCAGGGGCGAGAGCTGGGGAGGGGGCCGGGCCTGCCTCCCCTCCCCGATGGGTCCTACGGGGTCCGGAGGGCCTTCGCGTAGCAGAGGCTCTCCTCGTGGAAGCGGTAGTAGCCGAACTTCTCGCAGGGCTCGTAGCCGCTGGAGAGGTACAGGGCGACGGCCTCGGGCTGCTTGGTGCCGGTCTCCAGGACCATGCGGACCCGGCCGGCCGCGCGGGCGTCCTCCTCCAGGGCGGCCAGGATGCGGCGGGCCAGTCCCCGGCCGCGCATCTGCTCGATCACGAACATCCGCTTCAGCTCGGCGTCCCCGTCCAGATTGCCCTCGTCGTTGGCGTCCTGACTGCGCCAGCCGCCGGAGGCGACCGGGACGTCGTTCTCGTCGTACGCGATCAGGTAGAGGCCGTTCGGCGGCGCGAAGTCCGCGGCGTCGAGGTGCGTGGCGTCGCCGCCGTCGCCGTAGCGGAGGTCGTACTCGGCCTGGACCTCGTCGTTCAGCTTCACGGCGTCGGGGTGGTCGAAGGCGACCCGGCGTATGTTCATTCTTCCTACCGTAAATCGATGCGCATTCCGGAGACGGACATCGTCCAGTGTGCCGGTATCGTGCCCGGATGCTCACCGTGACCTCCGCAAACGTGAATGGTCTGCGCGCCGCCGCGAAGAAGGGCTTCGTGGAATGGCTCGCCGACACCCCCGCCGACGTGCTGTGCCTCCAGGAGGTACGGGCCGAGCCCCAGCAGCTGCCCGAACACGTCCGTACGCCCGAGGGCTGGCACGTGACGCACGCCCCGGCCGCCGCCAAGGGCCGCGCCGGCGTCTCCCTCTACAGCCGCCGCGAGCCGGACGCCGTGCGCGTCGGCTTCGGCTCGTCGGAGTTCGACACCAGCGGCCGGTACGTCGAGGCCGACCTGCCGGGTATGACGGTCGCCTCCCTCTACCTGCCCTCCGGCGAGGTCGGCACGGAGCGCCAGGACGAGAAGGTCCGCTTCATGGACGAGTTCCTCACCTACCTCAAGGGGCTGCGCGAGCGGGCCGCCGCCGAGGGGCGCGAGGTCGTGGTCTGCGGCGACTGGAACATCGCCCACCGCGAGGCCGACCTGAAGAACTGGCGCGCCAACAAGAAGAGCTCCGGGTTCCTCCCGGAGGAGCGGGAGTGGCTGGGGCGGGTCCTCGACCCGGCGGACGGCGGATACGTGGATGTCGTACGCGCCCTGCACCCGGACGTCGAGGGGCCGTACTCGTGGTGGTCGTACCGGGGGCGGGCCTTCGACAACGACACGGGATGGAGGATCGACTACCACGTGGCCACCCCGGGGCTGGCCGCCAGGGCCGTCAAGGGGTACGTCGAGCGGGCCGCCACGCACGCCGAGCGCTGGTCGGACCACGCGCCGGTGACCGTCGTCTACGGGCCCTGACCCTCGTCGGACCGCTTCCCCAGCCGGCGGTCCAGGGCCAGGGAGAATTCCGCCTCCACCACGCTGCGGGCCAGGGGACGCAGGCGGTGGAGGTCCTGTTCGGGGGCGTGGCGCAGGATCAGGTCGGCGAAGAGCGAGGCGAGGGCGTCGGCGTGGTCGCGGACGCGTTTGCCGGCGTCGAGGACCTCGGCGAGGGGGATGCCCTCGCGGACCAGGGCGGAGGAGACGTCCAACAGGCGGCGGCTGATGTGGACGAGTTCGTCGCCGTCGGTGCCGAGGTAGCCCAGCTCCATCGCGGCGGCGAGGTTCTCCGGGGTGACCTCGCCCTCGAAGCGGGCGGCGAGTTCCTCGGGGGTGAGGCGGACCGGGGTCTCCTCGGTGGGCTCGCCGATGCCGAGCAGGTCGCCGACGTCGCGGCCGTGGTCGAAGGCGTCGGCGAGCTCGGCGATGCCGTTCAGGGTGTGGCCGCGTTCCAGAAGGGCCGCGATGGTGCGCAGACGGGCCAGGTGGTGGTCGTCGTACCAGGCGATGCGGCCCTCGCGGCGGGGCGGCGGGATCAGTCTGCGTTCGCGGTAGAAGCGCAGGGTGCGCACCGTGATGCCGGCCAGCCGGGCCAGTTCCTCCATGCGGTACTCGCGCGGGGCGTCGGGCCGTCCAGCGTCTCCAGCGTCTTCTGCCACGCCGGAAGCCTATGTCGTACCGCCGGTAACTTTCCTTGCCGCACCCCCTACCCATCAGTACGGAGCTGCTCTACCCTCCCCATTGCGCCAGTGTTCACTGGCGGAGTTCTAGTGACGCGTGGAGGCTTCGGGATGGCCGAGCACGAGCAGGTTCACGAACACGTGCGGGTGGCGGTGATCGGGTCGGGCTTCGGCGGGCTGGGGGCCGCCGTGCGGCTGCGCCGCGAGGGGATCACCGACTTCGTCGTCCTCGAGAGGTCCGACAGCGTCGGCGGCACCTGGCGGGACAACAGCTACCCGGGGTGCGCCTGCGACGTGCCGTCCCACCTGTACTCGTTCTCCTTCGCGCCCAACCCCGAGTGGCCGCGCGCCTTCTCGGGGCAGCGGCACATCCGCGCGTACCTGGAGCACGTGGCCGACACCTTCGGGCTGCGCCCCCACCTCCGCTTCGGCTCGGAGGTGAAGCGGACGGCGTGGGACGGCGAGAACCTGCGGTGGGAGATCGAGACCGCGAGCGGGAACCTCACCGCCGACGTCGTCGTCTCCGCGACCGGCCCGCTGTCCGACCCCAAGGTCCCGGACGTCCCCGGTCTCGACACCTTCCCCGGCAAGGTCTTCCACTCGGCCCGCTGGGACCACGACTACGACCTCACCGGCAAGCGGGTCGCCGTGATCGGCACCGGCGCCTCCGCCATCCAGATCGTGCCGTCCATCCAGCCGAAGGTCGGCCGCCTCACCCTCTTCCAGCGCACCCCGGCCTGGGTGATGCCCCGCATGGACCGGCCGATCAGCGGCGCCGAGCGCGCCCTGCACCGGGCGCTGCCCGTCACCACCAAGCTGCGCCGCGGCCTGCTGTGGGGCATCCGGGAACTCCAGGTGCAGGCCTTCACCAAGCACCCCGAGGAGCTGGGCTTCGTCGAGAAGATAGCCAAGCTCAACATGGCCGCCGCGATCAAGGACCCGGCCCTGCGTGCGAAACTCACCCCCGACTACCGCATCGGCTGCAAGCGGATCCTGCTGTCGAGCACCTACTACCCGGCGCTCGCCCGGCCGAATGTCGACGTGGTCGCGAGCGGTCTCGTCGAGGTCCGCGGCAGCACCCTCGTCGCCGCCGACGGCAGCGAGGCCGAGGTCGACGCGATCATCTTCGGCACCGGCTTCCACGTCACCGACATGCCCATCGCGGAGCGGGTCGTCGGCGCGGACGGGCGGACCCTCGCCGAGACCTGGAAGGGCGGCATGGAGGCCCTGCGCGGCGCCTCGGCGGCCGGCTTCCCCAACTTCATGACGGTCATCGGGCCCAACACCGGCCTCGGCAACTCGTCGATGATCCTCATGATCGAGTCCCAGCTGAACTACCTGGCCGACTACCTGCGCCAGCTGGACGTCCTCGGCGGCAAGGTCGCCCTCGACGCCCGCCCCGCCGCCGTGCGGGGCTGGAACCACCGGGTGCAGGAGCGCATGAAGCGCACCGTGTGGAACACCGGCGGCTGCACCAGCTGGTACCTGGACCCGAGCGGCCGCAACACCACCATCTGGCCCGGCACGACAGCCGAGTTCCGGCGCGCGACGCGGCGCGTGGACCTCGCCGAGTACGAGGTGCTGCGCGCCCCGGCCGCCCGGAGGGCCCCCGCCGCGAAGAGCGCGGAGGTGGGTGCGTGAGCCGCCTCGCGCACGTCGCCGCCGGCCCCTACGCCCCGCCCCGGCCCGCCCGCGAGCTGACCGTCACCTCCGCCGACGGGGCCCGGCTGCACGTCGAGGTGCACGGCCCCGAGGACGCCCCCGCGGTCGTCCTGGCGCACGGCTGGACCTGCTCGACCGCCTTCTGGGCGGCGCAGATCCGCGCCCTGTCCGACGGCCACCGCGTCATCGCCTACGACCAGCGCGGCCACGGCCGCAGTCCGGTGAGCCGGGTGTGCGGCACCGACGCCCTCGCCGACGACCTCGAGGCCGTCCTCGTGGCCACGCTGGCGCCGGGCGAGCGGGCGGTGATCGCCGGGCACTCCATGGGCGGGATGACGGTCCTGGCCGCCGCCGGGCGGCCGGCGCTGCGCGAGCACGCCGCGGCCGTCCTGCTGTGCAGCACGGGCAGTTCGCGGCTGGTGGCGTCCGCGACGGTGCTGCCGCTGCGGGAGGGCCGGGTGCGCACCTGGCTGACCCGGCGGATCCTCGGCTCCCGGGTGCCGCTCGGGCCGGTCACGCCGCTCGCCCTCAAGGTCCTCAAGTACGCCACGATGGGCCCGGGTTCGGCCCCGCACATGGTCGAGGCGTGCGCCCGTATCGTCCACGCCTGCCCGAGCACGGCGCGCCACGCCTGGTCGCGGGTGCTCGACCTGCTCGACCTCGACCACGCCGTACGGGAGTTGACGGTGCCGGTCGAGGTGGTCGTCGGGACCGCGGACCGGCTGACCCCGCCCGTGCACGCCCGCGCGCTGGCGGCGGCACTGCCCGACTGCGTGGGTCTGACCGAGCTGGCGGGGCTCGGTCACATGACGCCGGTGGAGGCGCCGGAGCTGGTCACCGGGAAGATACGCGCGCTCGCCGCCCACATAACCGCCGCGTCCGCGACGACGGACGCCGTACACGCCGAGGAGAGCGCATGAACAGGGTGAGCCTGGAAGGACGCGTCGCCGTCGTCACCGGGGCGGCACGGGGGGTCGGGGAACTGCTGGCCCGCAAGCTCTCCGCGCGCGGGGTGAAGGTGGCCCTGGTCGGCCTGGAGCCGGACGGCCTCAAGCAGGTCGCGGCGCGGCTGCACACCGAGAGCGAGGTCTGGCACGCCGACGTCACCGACCACGAGGCGATGGCCCGGGTCGCCGGTGAGGTCGAGGAGCGGTTCGGCAGGGTCGACATCGTCGTCGCCAACGCCGGTGTCGCCACCGGCGGTCCGTTCGCCGACTCCGACCCGGAGTCCTGGCGGCGGGTCATCGAGGTCAACCTGATCGGCTCGGCGGTGACGGCCCGTGCCTTCCTGCCGGCGCTGACGAAGAGCCGCGGCTACCTGCTCCAGATCGCGTCCCTGGCCGCCATCACGCCCGCCCCGATGATGACCGCCTACTGCGCCTCCAAGTCCGGCGTGGAGGCGTACGCGCACAGCCTGCGGGCCGAGGTCGGCCACCGGGGCGTGAAGGTCGGCGTCGGCTATCTGTCCTGGACCGACACCGACATGGTGCGCGGCGCCGACCAGGACGACGTCATGCGGGAGCTGCGGCAGCGGCTGCCGTGGCCGTCGAACAAGACGTATCCGCTGGGCCCGGCGGTCGACCGGCTCGTGGAGGGCATCGAGCGGCGCGCGGCGCACGTCTACGGGCAGTGGTGGCTGCGCGGCATGCAGGGGGTGCGCGGGTACCTGCCGGCCGTCATCGGCACCGTCGGCCAGCGGGAGATGCGGCGCTTCGCGGACCGGCTGGACGGCATGCGCACGGGGCTGGTCGGGGCGGGCGGAGCGGCCGACGAACAGCACCGGACGACCTCGGCTACGGATCGTCACTGATCGACATGCGCAGGGTCACCACCCGTGTGAATCTGATCGGGCCCGGCCGATCCGGCCGGCCCGAAACACCACAGGAGTGAACCCACATGGGTATCAAGGACCAGTTCCAGGACAAGGCCGAGCGTATGCAGCAGCAGGGCAAGCAGCGTGCCGAGCAGGGCAAGCAGCGCGCCGAGCAGGGCAAGGACCAGATGCACGGCCGCGACCGCCGTCGCGGCGACGACGAGACGGACCCGGCCTCGCGCCGCCGTGACGCGGACGAGCGCTTCGAGGAGAGCTACGACGCCTGACGCGCTCCGGCGCCGAGCCGAGAAGGCGCCCTCCGTCACGGCGGAGGGCGCCTTCTCCGTGCGCCGGTGCGGGGCGTCGCCCCCGGGCCGTTCCTCCCCGGGCCGTTCCTCCCCGGGCCGTCATCCCCGCGGCGGCAGCGGCGGCCGGGAGCGGTCCGGTACGTCGTCGTAACCGGGCGGTGCCGACGGCGGGTTGGTCTCCAGCATCTCCAGCGCGCGCCGCACCGCCTCCTCCAGTACCGGGTAACGGCCCTCCGCCCAGTCCAGCGGGGTGCGCAGCACCTCCACGTCGGGGGCGACGCCGTGGTTCTCCACGGACCAGCCGTACGCGTCGAACCAGGCCGCGTTCATCGGCACCGTGATCACCGTGCCGTCGCCCAGGCGGTGCCGGCCGGTCATGCCGACCACTCCGCCCCAGGTGCGCTGCCCGACCACGGGGCCGAGGCGCAGCAGTTTGAAGGCGGCCGTGATCATGTCGCCGTCGGAGGACGTCGCCTCGTCGGCGAGCGCCACGACCGGCCCGCGCGGGGCGTTGGAGGTGTACGACACCGGCTGGGCGTCGCGCGTCAGGTCCCAGCCCAGGATCGTGCGCGTCAGCTTCTCGACGACCAGTTCGCTGATGTGCCCGCCCGCGTTGCCGCGCACGTCCACGATCAGCGCGGGCCGGGACACCTCCATGCGCAGGTCGCGGTTGAACTGCGCCCAGCCGGAGCCGCCCATGTCGGGGATGTGCAGATAGCCGCAGCGTCCGTCGCTCAACCGCCGTACCACCTCGCGGCGTTTGGCCACCCAGTCCTGGTAGCGCAGCGGGCGCTCGTCGATCAGCGGGACGACGGCGACCCGGCGGGCGGGGCCCGTGCCGTCCTCGGCCGGTGCGAAGGTCAGCTCCACGGTCGTCGCGCCCGCGCCGGCGAGCAGCGGGAAGGGACCCGCCGCCGGGTCGACCGGGCGGCCGTCCACGTGGGTGAGGACGGCACCCTCGCGGATGCCCGTGCCGGCCAGCGGGGAGCGGGCCTTGGAGTCGGAGGAGTCGCCGGGCAGGATCCGCTTGACGATCCAGCGGCCGTCCCGGCACACGAAGTTGGCGCCGAGCAGGCCCTGCCAGCGCTGATAGTGCGCCGGGCCCTCGTTGCGCCGGGCGGCGACGACGTAGGCGTGCGAGGTGCCCAGTTCGCCGAGGACCTCGCGCAGGAGGTCGGCGAACTCGTCCGGGGAGGCGACCCGTTCGACCAGCGGACGGTACTGCGCCAGCACCGCGTCCCAGTCGATGCCGCACATGCCGGGGTCCCAGAAGTAGGCGCGGGTCAGGCGGCCGGCCTCGTCGTACGCCTGGCGCCACTCGGCGGCCGGGTCGGCCTCGTGCAGGATGCGGCGCAGGTCGATCCAGGTGGTCGAGTCCCCGTCGCCCGGCTCGGTCGCCGGTACGGCGCGCAGGTCGCCCTCGTCGAGCACGACCAGCCGGGTGCCGTCGCCGCTGACCCGGAACCAGTCGAGGTGGCCGACCAGTTCGGACTTCTTCGCCTTGGCGAGGTTGAAGTGCTCCAGGGTGGGGCGCTCGCTCGGGTCGTCCGGGTTGGCGAAGGTCTCGCCGAGCGCGCCGGAGATCGGCCAGCGCAGCCAGACCAGGCCGCCGCCCGCGACCGGGTGCAGCGCCGAGTACTTGGAGGCGGCCACCGGGAACGGCGTCACCCGCGCTTCCAGCCCTTCCGTCTCCACGGTCACCGGGCCGCCGGCCTCGTCCTCCACCGGGTCCAGACCGCCGGCGGCCGGGCGGCCCTCCGGGTTCAGCGCGAAGGGGGAGGGGGTCGCCGACGACAGCGGCACCAGGTAGGGGCGGCAGCCCAGGGGGAAGGACAGGTCCCCGGTGTGCACGTCGTACACGGGGTCGAAGCCGCGCCAGGACAGGAACGCGAGATAGCGGCCGTCGCTGGTGAAGACCGGGTTCTCGTCCTCGAAGCGGCCGTTGGTCACGTCGATGACGACCGGCCCGTCCGGTTCGTCGATGTGGGCCACCTTGATCTGCCGCAACGAGCGCCCGATCCCCGGGTGGGACCACGTCAGCCAGGCCCCGTCCGGGGAGAAGGCGAGGTCGCGGACGGGGCCGTTGTCCGACCGGACCAACTCGGTGACGACGCCGGGGGCGGTGCTGTCCGGGGTGCCCGGGCCGCCGGTGCCGGCGGCTGCGGGCGTCCTGTCGTCCGGGCCGCCTGCGCCGGTGGTCGCTGTCGTCCCGTCGTCCGTGCCGTCCGTGCCGTCCGTGCCGGCGGTCGTCGCCGTCCCGTCGTCCGGGAGGCCCGTACTGCCGGCGCCCGTGTCCTCGCCGTTCGCCTCCGTGCCCGTGCCCGTGCCCGTTCCCGCGGCCCCGGGGTCCGGGCCCCCGCCGTCGGCATCCGTCCCGGCGGCCGCCTCCAGTGCCTCGGCGGCCCCCGTCTCCTCCGAGACGTCGAGCAGCAGCAGCCGTCCGTCGTGCGAGGCGATGGCGAGGCGCTCGCCCGCCGGGTCCGAGACCAGCTCCAGCACCCGGCCGAGCCTGCCGGAGGCCAGCCGCCGGGGCGCGCGGCCCCCCGTGGCCCGCGGCAGGTAGGAGATCTCGACGGCGTCCTCGCCGTCCGCGTCCGTGACGTACGCGACCCGTCCGCTGGCCCCCAGCATCTCGGGGAGCCGGACCCGTACGCCCGGGGTGTCGGCGAGGGTGCGCGCCGGGCCGTCGCGGTGGGTGAGCCAGTACAGGCTGCCGCGGACGACGACGGCGCTCGCGCGGCCCGTCTCGTCGACGGCGAGGCCGCCCACGTTCTGGGCGGCGGGCACCTGGTACGTGCGCCGTCCCGCGCGCGGTCCGCTCAGCCGGACGTCGAGGCGGCGCGGCACCGAGCCGGGCGAGAGGTCGTCGACGATCCACAGGTCGCCCGCGCACTGGTACACCACGCGCGTGCCGTCGCTGGCGGCGTGACGGGCGTAGAAGGCGTCGTGGTCGGTGTGACGGCGCAGGTCGGAGCCGTCGTGGGCGCACGAGTAGAGGTTGCCGACGCCCTCGTGGTCGGAGAGGAACGCGATCCGGCCACCGGTGAACATGGGCGAGTGGAGGTGCCCGCCGAGGTCCGCGAGCAGCCGCTGCCCGTGCAGCCACAGCCGGCCCGTGGCACCGCCCCGGTAGCGCTTCCAGGCGGCGGGTTCGTGCGGCGGGGTGCCGGTGAGAAGGAGTGTCCTGCGCTCGCCGTCCAGGTCGGCGACCTGGATGTCGGCGACCGGCCCCCAGGGCAGCTTGCGGCCGGGATCGCCGTCGGGGGAGATCTTGTAGGCCCAGGTCAGGTGGGAGAGGGGTTCGCCGTGGGAGGCGACGGCGAGGACGGCGCTGCCGCCGTCGGGCTCGGGGGGCGTCCAGCCGCAGACGCGGGTGTCGAGGCCGCCCCAGTGGGTGAGCCGGCGTCCGGGTCCGCCGTCGACCGGCACGAGGTGGACCTCCGGCACCAGGGTGCGCCAGCTGGTGTAGGCGATGTGGCGGCCGTCGGGTGAGAAGCGCGGGTGGCCCGCCTTGGCGCGGTCGACGGTGAGCCGCCAGGCGCGGCCCGGGCCGTCGAGATCGGCGAGCCAGAGGTCGTCCTCGGCCACGAAGCACAGCCGGTCACCACTGAGGTGGGGAAGGCGCAGATAACTCATCCCTCCCATGCTTTGCCGCGCCCGGGGCACCGGCAACTTATGGGGAGCTGACAACCGTGACCCACCACACGAACGAAACCGTTTCGTTTCGCTAGGGAGCCGGTGTAGATTCCTCCCGTACGAAACGGTGCCGTTCCGAACGGAGAGGGGGAGAGCGAGATGGCCGAGGCCGCCACCGCGCGCCGCAGTCGGATCACCCCCGAGCGCGAGGCCGAGCTGTACGGCGCCGTGCTCGACCTGCTCCGGGAAGTCGGCTACGACGCCCTCACCATGGACGCCGTGGCCACCCGCACCAGGTCCAGCAAGGCGACGCTCTACCGCCAGTGGGGCGGCAAGGCCGAGCTGGTCGTCAAGGCGGTCCGGCACGACAAGCCCGGCGCCGCCGCCGACATCGACACCGGGTCGCTCCGCGGCGACCTGCACGCCCTGCTGGCCCGCGAGGACGACTGCACCATGGAACAGAACTCCGCGCTGATGCGGGGCCTGGCCATGGCCCTGCACCAGAACCCGGACCTGCGCCAGGCCTTCCGGGAACAGCTCATCGAACCCGAGACGGTGGAGTTCGGGCGGATCCTGCGACGCGCGATCGACCGCGGGGAGGTCAGAGCCGACTGTCCGGCGCTGGACTTCCTCGTGCACATGATGGTCGGCGGTTTCGCCACGCGCACGCTGCTCGACGACCAGCCGCCGACCCGGGCCTTCCTCGTCTCCTACATCGACGCCGTGATCCTCCCCGCTCTCGGCGTCCCCGTCTCCTGACACGTCCCCCGGCCAGGCCCGCCTGAGCCGCCTCCGAGCCCCAGCTGACGTCACCGCTCACGTCGTCGGGCTGATCATTCCTGCCCTGAAGACCCACGACCTGACCGGGAGTACGCCCTCGTGGCCACATTCCTCTACAAACTCGGCCGGCTCGCCTTCCGGCGACGGCACCTCGCCGCCCTGATATGGGTGGCGCTGCTGACGCTCGCCGGTGTCGGCGCGGCCAGCGCCCCGTCCGCCGGCAACTCGTCCTTCTCCATCCCCGGCACCGAGGCCCAGAAGGCCTTCGACCTGCTCGAACAGCGCTTCCCGGGCCAGAGCGCCGACGGGGCGACCGCACGCGTCGTCTTCAAGGCACCGGCCGGCCAGAAGATGACGGACGCCGGCCACAAGGCGACCGTCGAGAAGACCGTCCACACGCTGTCGGACGGCTCCGAGGTCGCCTCCGTCGCCGACCCCTACCAGTCCAACGCCGTCAGCAAGGACGGCACGATCGCCTACGCCTCGGTGAAGTACGACGTCTCCGGCATGGAGCTGGAGGAGTCCACCAAGGACGCCCTGGAGGACGCCGCGCAGCAGGCGCGCGACGCCGGGCTGACCGTCGAGATCGGCGGCGACGCGCTCCAGGCGGTCCCGGAGACCGGTTCGACGGAGATCATCGGCATCGCGATCGCCGCGGTCGTCCTCGTCATCACCTTCGGTTCGCTGATCGCCGCCGGACTGCCGCTGCTCACCGCGCTGATCGGCGTCGGCATCGGCGTCTCCTCGATCACCGCGCTGGCCGGTGTGCTGGACCTGGGCTCCACCACCTCCACCCTGGCGATGATGATCGGCCTCGCGGTCGGCATCGACTACGCCCTGTTCATCGTCTCCCGCTACCGCGCGGAACTCGCCGAGGGCCGCGAACGCGAGGAGGCGGCCGGCCGGGCCGTCGGTACCGCGGGCTCCGCCGTGGTCTTCGCCGGCCTCACCGTGATCATCGCGCTCGTCGGCCTCGCGGTAGTCAACATCCCGATGCTGACCAAGATGGGCGTCGCCGCGGCCGGCACGGTCGCCATCGCGGTCCTGATCGCCCTCACGATGATCCCCGCGCTGCTCGGCTACGCGGGCCGCCGGGTCAAGCCGGCCGGTGAGAAGAGCAAGCTGCTGGGCGGCGCCCGCGCCGCCCGCAAGAAGGAGGCCGGCGAGCCCGCCAAGGCCAACATGGGCACCCGCTGGGCGAGCTTCGTCGTCCGCCGCCCCGTCGCCGTCCTCCTGCTCGGCGTCGTCGGCCTCGGTGCCGCCGCGGTCCCCGCGGCCTCCCTCCAGCTGGGCCTGCCCGACGACGGCTCCCAGCCGACGTCCACCACACAGCGCCGGGCGTACGACCTGCTGTCGGAGGGCTTCGGCGCCGGCTTCAACGGCCCGCTGCTGGTCGTGGTGGACGCGAAGGGCAGCGACGCGCCGAAGGACGCGTTCACCGACGTCTCCGACAGGATCAAGGGCCTGGACAACGTCGTGGCGGTGACCCCGCCCGCGCCCAACAAGGCCGGCGACACCGCGACGATCACCGTGATCCCCGAGTCCAAGCCGTCCTCCGCGCCGACCGAGGACCTGGTGCACGCCATCCGCGACGCGGGCGGCGACATCAAGGCGGACACCGGCGCGGAGACCCTCGTCACCGGCGCGACGGCGATGAACATCGACGTCAGCCAGAAGCTCAACGACGCGCTGCTGCCCTACCTGGTCCTGGTCGTCGGCCTGGCCTTCCTCCTCCTGATCGTGGTCTTCCGCTCGATCCTGGTCCCGCTGAAGGCGGCCCTCGGCTTCCTGCTCTCCGTCATGGCGGCGCTCGGCGCGGTCGTCGCGGTCTTCCAGTGGGGCTGGCTGTCCGGCCTGATGGGCGTCGAGGAGACCGGCCCGGTCATGTCGATGATGCCGATCTTCATGGTGGGCGTCGTCTTCGGCCTGGCGATGGACTACGAGGTCTTCCTGGTCACCCGCATGCGGGAGGCGCACGTCCACGGCGAGAAGCCGAGCCAGGCGGTCGTCACCGGCTTCAGGTACGGCGCCCGCGTCGTCACCGCCGCCGCGGTGATCATGATGGCGGTCTTCGCGGGCTTCATCGGCTCCAGCGAGTCCATGGTCAAGATGATCGGCTTCGGCCTGGCGATCGCCGTCTTCTTCGACGCGTTCGTCGTCCGCATGGCCATCGTCCCGGCCGTCCTCGCCCTGCTCGGCAAGAAGGCCTGGTGGCTGCCGGGGTGGCTGGACCGCGCCCTGCCCAACGTGGACGTCGAGGGCGAGGGCCTGCGCACGGCCGCCGACGGCAAGCACACCGACCCCGACGAGGACCGCGTCCCGGCCCGCACCTGACACCCCACCCCTGACAGCGGACCAGCCGGTGAGGGCCCCACGAACGGGCGGCCCTCACCGGCTTCCTCTGTTCCGGCCGGCCGTACGTCTCCTCACGTGTGCCGGCCCCACGGCCACTGGCCAACTCGGTCGCCTGCCACCCGCACGCACCGCTACCGTGCCGACCATGACGACGATCGACGCCTCCGGGGCCTCCGCCGCCCACCCCCGTTTCGCCGAAGCCCTGCGCGAACTCGGACTGGACGACCTGGTCGGGCGGGTCCGGCGGTTTCCGGAGGCCACCCGGACCGCCGCCGAGGCCGCCGCCGCGATCGGGTGCGAACCGAGCCGGATCTGCAAGTCGCTGATCTTCGCCGCGGACGGGGTTCCCGTGCTGGTCCTCATGGACGGCGCCTCCCGCGTCGACGTGGACCGGGTCCGTGAGGAACTCGGCGCCGAGAAGGTCACGCGGGCCAAGGCCGACGTCGTGCGGGAGACCACCGGGTACGCCATCGGCGGGGTGCCGCCCTTCGGACACCGCACGAGGACCCGGGTGCTGGCCGACCGGTCCCTCCTCGCGCACGACGTCGTCTGGGCCGCCGCCGGGACGCCGTACACCGTCTTCCCCATGGCGCCGAAGGACCTCGTCGTCCACGCCGGTGCCGTCCTCGTGGACGTGCGCGAGCGCACCGCGTGACGCCTGCGGTCACGGCGGCCGTCCTACTGGCCGCCGTCACGCACGCCGGGTAGACCGCCTTCCGCCCGACGCCCCGGCATGTGTCGGTCGACGGAGTCCATGAAGGCCACCATCCGGCGGTTGATCTCCTCCGCGTGGCCGATCCGGGACCCGGGCCGAGATCGTCGACGGCACCGGCCCGGGCGCTGGGTACGAGGCGCGGAACGCGTTCGACCTGCCTGCGCGGGTGCGCGAGGAGGCTGCGCCTGCCGGGCACCAGGTGGAGCGGGGTGCGCAGGGTGGACGGCTCGTCGTCGGACAGGGGCAGGGGGGCGGGGCGGCGGGTGCGGTGGGCGAGGACGCCTGTCCTGGTCAGGGTGCGCAGTTCCGGCACGGCGAGGACCGGCTGCTCCAGCCAGGCCGTCGGCGGGCGCAGCGCCTTGGGCGCGAAGGCCGCGAAGGGGCCGGTGAAGATCCAGAGGCATCGGACGGCCCCGCCGGGGCCGCTTACCTCTCGGGTCATCGACACCGGTACGGCCCCCTGCCACGATCACCGTCATACGCACTCCCCCTCCGACCGCCCACCGGAAGGACGCCATGCCCGCCTACGTCATAGCCCACCTGCAGGACGCCGCTCCGCACCCCGAGGTCGCCGACTACATCGAGCGGCTCCCCGCCACCTTCGAGCCGTACGGAGGCCGTTACCTCGTACACGTGACGCAGCACGAGGTGCTGGAGGGCACCTGGCCCGGTGCCGTCGTGATGATCGGTTTCCCTGGGGCCGCCGAGGCCCGCGCCTGGTGGGACTCGCCCGCCTACCAGGAGATCGCGCCGCTGCGCTCACGGCACATCGAGGGCGACATCATCCTGGTCGACGGCGTCCCCGAGGGCTACGACGCGTCCGTCACCGCCAAGGCGATGCGGGAGGCCATGTCCGCCGAGTAGTCCCGGGGAGGCCGGGGGACGGCCCCACCGGGCCGCCGGGACGCACCGGCGGGCTGCCTTCCACGATTCCGTGGGTGCGTCCGCACGCCGCGAGGAGCACCCTGGAAGAAGATGTTCCGGAGGTGATCGTCATGATGCACACCGCTGTGGGATGGCACGTCGAGCTGGAGTTCATGGAGGACGACCAGCACACGCGCGCGGTCGCGATGGTGCGGCTGCCCGACGGTTCGGAGGTGCGGGCGCACGGCCACGCCAGCCGTCACCGGGTGGACCCCCAGCAGCCCCGGGTCGGGGAGGAGGTCGCCGGTGCGCGGGCGTTGAACGAGCTCGCGATGCAGCTGCTGACCAAGGCGCACGAGGAGATCGACGAGGCGTCGGGGAGGATCTCCCACCCCATCCACGTCTGAGCGGGGGCCGGGTGCGGGCCGGTGCGTCGTCCGCCGCCGGGCCTCAGCCCGCGTCGAGCGACGCCCGCACCGCCCGCACCAGGGCCTGGGCCCGCGGATCGGCCGTCACGGTCTTGCGGAAGCCGTTGGTGACGTAGCCGAAGGCGATCCCCGTCTCCGGGTCGGCGAAGCCGAGGGAGCCGCCGCGGCCGGGATGGCCGAAGGAGCCGGGGGACAGGAGCGGTGACGCGCTGCCGTGCAGCATGTAGCCCAGGCCGAAGCGGGTGTTCACGACCAGCACGCGGTCCGGGCCCGCCGACTCCTCGGCGCGGGCCCGTTCCGTCGTCGCCGCGTCGAACAGCCGCACGCGCCGCGTCACGCCGTCGACCTCGCCGATCAGCGCCGCGTAGAAGCGGGCCAGCGCGTCGGCCGTCGCGATGCCGTTGGTCGCCGGGAGGGCCGACGCCCGGTACACCGGGTCGTTCTGGTCGGGGAACGGGGTGATCGCGGCGAAGGCGCGGCGGGTGAGCGAGTCCGGGTCCTGGTGGGCCTCGGTGACGGACCGCTTGGGGCGCAGGCGCAGCCCGCCGGAAGGCGCGGGGTCCTCGACGCGGCCGACCCGGCCGGCGCGGCCCGCGCTCTCCTCCCCGGCGGGCAGGCCGAGCCACAGGTCCAGGCCCAGCGGGCCGGCGATCTCGTCGGCGATCCACTCGCCCGTGCTCCGCCCGCCCGTCACCGCGCGCACCAGCCCGTCCAGCAGCCAGCCGTACGTCAGCGCGTGGTAGCCGTGGTCGGTGCCCGGCTCCCACACGGGTGCCTGGGCGGCGACGGCCTCGGGGCCCCGCAGCGGGTCGAGGGCCTGTGCGGGGGTGAGCGGACGGTCCAGCACCGGCAGTCCGGCCCGGTGGTTCAGCACGTGCCGGACCAGCACCCGTTCCTTGCCGTGCGCCTTGAACCCCGGCCAGTACTCGCCCACCGGCGCGTCCAGGTCCAGCTCCCCGCGCTGGTGCAGCAGCAGCGGTACGGCGGCGGCGACGCCCTTCGTCGCCGAGCGCACGACCTGCGCGGTGCCCCGGCGCCACGGTTCGGTGCCGTCGACGTCGTGCGTGCCGGCCCACAGGTCGACGACCTTGCGCCCGTCCCGATAGACGGCGACCGCCGCGCCCCGGTCCCCGAGCGCCGCGAAGTTCCGGGCGAACGCGTCCCGGACCGGCTCGAAGCCCCCGGCCACTGTGCCGTGCACGTCCACGTCCGCGTCCGCGTTCACCTTCGTACGTCCCTTCCCGATGTCCCGGCCCGCCGCCCGGCCGCCCGCCGGCCTGCGACGGTGGGTGCAACAGCCACCGACCGTCTGTGATTCCTCACGTACGCGTCACGTGCGCGTCGTCACCGACCGCGGGTCGAAGCCGAAGGGCAGTTCCAGGCGGTGGGCGCGCATCAGCGCGTCGTCGGAGAGCAGGTCGGCGGTCGGCCCGTCCGCCGCGATCACGCCGTCGCTGAGGACCAGGGAGCGGGGGCACAGCTCCAGGGCGTAGGGCAGGTCGTGGGTGACCATCAGGACCGTGACGTCGAGGGAGCGCAGGATGTCGGCGAGTTCGCGGCGGGATGCGGGGTCCAGGTTGGAGGACGGTTCGTCCAGGACCAGGATCTCCGGCTCCATGGCGAGCACGGTCGCGACCGCCACCCGGCGCCGCTGGCCGAAGGAGAGGTGGTGCGGGGGCCGGTCCTTGAACGCGGCCATGCCGACCAGGCCGAGCGCCCGGTCCACGCGCGCCTCCAGCTCGGACCCCTTCAGCCCGGCCGCCGCCGGTCCGAAGGCCACGTCCTCGCGCACGGTCGGCATGAAGAGCTGGTCGTCGGGGTCCTGGAAGACGATCCCGACCCGGCGCCGGATCTCCGCCATGTTCCGCTTGTCCACGGGCAGCCCGGCGACGGTGACCGTGCCGGTGCCGCCGGACAGGATGCCGTTGAGGTGGAGCACCAGGGTCGTCTTCCCGGCGCCGTTCGGGCCGAGCAGTGCGACCCGCTCGCCGCGGGCGACGGAGAAGTCCACGCCGAAGAGGGCCTGGTGCCCGTCGGGGTAGGCGAAGGCGAGGCCGGAGACCTCCAGGGAAGATGTCACGGGAAACGCCCACTTCTCAGCTTGCGGATGAGTATCGTCGCCCACGGCCGGTGCTTGCGAAAACCAAGCTCGCACCGCCTCTGTGGCATTACCGTCAACCGGGCTGGTCCCAACCCGGCTGGTGTTGATCGTGTCAGCCTCGGTCGTCCGCTGGACGATCGAGCAACGTGAGCCAGGAATCCCCCCGATGACCCAGGGGGATGATTCAAAGCACCCATCCCAGCAAACACACGACCAGGGCCGCACCCGGGAGGGCCAGTGCGTACGACCACTGCGCCCGGGACGCGGTCACCTCGTCGATGACCGGCATCGAACCGGCGTACCCGCGGCTGACCATGGCCAGGTGGACGCGCTCGCCGCGCTCGTAGGAGCGGATGAACAGGGCCCCGGCGGACTTGGCGAGCACACCCCAGTGGCGGACGCCCTTCGCCTCGAAGCCCCGCGACCGGCGGGCGATCCGCATCCGGCGCATCTCGTCGGTGATGACGTCCCCGTAGCGGATCATGAAGGACGCGATCTGCACCAGCAGCGGCGGCAGCTTCAGCCGTTGCAGGCCGAGCAGCAGTTCGCGCAGCTCGGTGGTGGCGGCGAGCAGGACGGAGGCGGCGACGCCCAGGGTGCCCTTGGCCAGCACGTTCCAGGCGCCCCACAGGCCGTTCACGCTCAGGGACAGGCCGAGGACGTCGACTCGCTCGCCCTCCGCCACGAACGGCATCAGCACCGCGAACGCCACGAACGGCACCTCGATCAGCAGCCGCTTGAGCAGGAAACCGGCCGGGACGCGGGCCGCGTACGCCACCACCGCCAGCAAGGCGGCGTACAGGCCGAAGGCCCACATCGCCTCGCGCGGGGTCGAGACCACGACGACCACGAAGGCGAAGGCCGCGGCGAGCTTGGTGTGCGGCGGCAGACCGTGCACGGGGGAGTGCCCGTGCCGGTAGAGCCGGTGTGCGTGCCCCGCGCCCATCTCAGACGCTCGCGTCGCCGGCGGTGCCGGCCGTCGTGCTGCTCGGCGAGGTGTCGTCGTCGCGCCGCCTGCGCACCGCCCAGAACACCGCGCTGCCCGCCACGACGGTGACGCCGACGCCGATGACGCCCGCGAGGCCGCCGGAGACGCGGGCGTTCGCGATGTCCTTGACGCCGTAGTCGGCGAGCGGGGAGTCGGCGCTCGCGTGCTCCTCGGTCTTCTCGTCGATGCCCTTGTCGGCGGCGACCTTCTCCAGGCCGTCGGGGCTGGCGGAGGCGTAGAAGCTGACGAATCCGGCGAGGACCAGGGAGGCGACCAGGCCGGTGATCCACACCTTGCGCGGCGAACGGGCGGCGACGGGCGCGGGGGCCGGCCCGGCGTCGGGGGCGTCGACGAGTTCGCCGTTCACCCGCAGCTTCAGCCGCTGCCGGAGCCCGCGCGCGCCGTGCACGAGGTCCGGGCGTACGGCGATGACGGCGCCGACGGTCAGCGCGGTGATCGCGGCCTCGCCGATGCCGATCAGGACGTGCACGCCGATCATCGCGGTGGCGACCTTGCCGATGGAGACGTCGGTGGTGCCGCCGATCCAGTAGAGGAGGGTGAAGGCGAGGGCGGCGGCCGGGACGGAGACGAGCGCGGCGACGAAGGAGGCGACGGTGACCGAGCGGCGGGTGCGCGGCAGGACCTTCACCAGGCCCCGGAAGAGGGCGTAGGCGACGACCGTCGTGACGATCGCCATGTCGGTGATGTTCACGCCGAGCGCGGTCAGGCCGCCGTCCGCGAAGAGGATGCCCTGCATGAGCAGGACGACGGAGACGCACAGGATCCCGGTGTAGGGGCCGACGAGTATCGCGGCGAGCGCGCCGCCGAGCAGATGCCCGCTGGTCCCCGCGGCGACGGGGAAGTTCAGCATCTGCACCGCGAAGATGAACGCCGCGACCAGGCCCGCCAGGGGCGCCGTCCGTTCGTCCAGTTCGCGCCGCGCGCCGCGCAGGCCGACCGCGATGGCGCCGGCGGCGACGACCCCGGTCACGGCGGAGGTCGGGGCGTTGATGAATCCGTCAGGTACATGCACGGTTCGATGATAGAGGCTTGTTGCGAATGTCTTGCAAGAGCGAGGGGCTCGTTATCTCACATGTGAGATAGGTGATCGCGCGGTGCGGGACTGGCGTACTCCCGAAAGGTGTTATTCGGGAAATATGGGACATTGGGAGGAGGGTGGGCGCACGGCTTCCGCACAGGTGACAGAGCGTGAGGGGCGATCCGATGTCCGTTGTCGAGCAGTACGCGCGAGCCCACATCCTGACGGACGCGGATCTCCCGGACGAGGAAGACGGCGGTGCCATATCCGTCGTGCTGCGCTACGACCCCGGCCACGACCCGCGCTCGGTGTGCGTGGGGCTGCCCGGACGGGGCCCCGGGGCCGCCGCCCGCGAGTGGCGGTTCTCCCGGGACCTGCTGGAACAGGGGCTGCGGGCGCCCGCCGGAAGCGGGGAGGTGCGGGTGTGGCCCTGCGGGCGGGTGCAGGCCGTCGTCGAGTTCCACTCCCCGCAGGGATGCTCGGTCGTCCAGTTCGAGACCAAGGCGCTCATCCGGTTCCTGCGCCGCACCTACGCGGCGGTGGCCGAGCCGGTCCCGCACTGAGCCGCCTGTGCTCGGCTCCCACCCGTCCGGCCGCGCGCTCGGCGGTCTGCCCGGCTACCGCCTGCCCGGCCGTGTGCCTGGCCTCCGCCTGCCCGGCCGTGTGCCTGGCCTCTGCCTGCCCGGCCGTGTGTCTGGCCTCTGCCTGCCCGGCCGCGCGTGCTCAGCCGTCTGCCCGGCCGCGCGCCTGGCCTCTGCCTGCCCGACCGTGCACCTGGCCTCCGCCTGCCCGGCCACTCGTGCTCAGCCGTCTGCCCGGCCGCCCCCTGAGCCGCCCGGCCGGCGCCCGTCGGAACCGTCCGCTCAGCCGCCCGCCCGCAGCACGTCCGCCACGATCGGCCCGGCCGCGTCGCCGCCGTGGCCGCCCTGCTCGGTCATGGCCGCCGCCGCGACGTCGTTCCGGAAGCCGGTGAACCAGCTGTTGGACGTGGTCTGCCCGTCGACCTCGGCCGAACCGGTCTTGGCGCCGATGTCGCCGCCGAGCCCGGACATGGCGTTCATGGCGGTGCCCCGGGTCGCGGTGAGCCGCATCATCTGCTTGAGCTGGGCGGCGGTGCTCTGCGGCAGCCCCTTGGCCGTGGCCAGCTTCCGGCCGTCCAGCTCCGGCGGGACCAGGTACGGCTGGCGGAACTCGCCGGTGATGGCGGTCGCCGTCACCGAGGCCATGTTCAGCGGGTTCATCTGCACCTGGCCCTGGCCGATGGCGTTCGCCGCGCGGTCGGGGCCGCTGACGGCGGGGACGCGGCCGTCGAAGGAGACGATGCCGGTCTGCCAGTTGTCGCCCTTGAGCCCGAAGCGCTCCTCGGCCTCCTGCGTCAGGGAGGCGTCCGTGAGCGGGTCCTCGTCGATGAGCTTGATGAAGCCGGTGTTGCAGGACCTGGCGAAGGTGCTCGAGAGTGTGGCGCTCATGTCGGCTTTCATGCCGGTGAGGTTCTTGAAGGTCTGGCTCTGCCAGATCGCCGTGTCCGGGCAGGGAGCCGGGTCGTTCATCGAGGTCACGCCGTTGTCGATGAGCATGGCCGCAGTGATGATCTTCATGGTGGAGCCGGGGGCGACCCGACCCTCGAACGCCGCGTTGAAGCCGTCCGCGCGGTTGTTCGCCACGGCCAGCACCTCGCCGGTGCTCGGCTTGACGGCGACCACCGAGGACTCGTCGTACCGGCCGACCGCCTGTTCGGCCGCTGCCTGCACGCTCGCGCTGAGCGTGGTGCGCAGCTTGCCGGGCCTGCCCTCGGTCACCGGCAGCAGCGGGGTGTCCGGGGCCTGGGCCGCGGTGTGCCGGACCGCCAGCTCCACGCCGGGCTCGCCGCCCGCCTTGTCGCCGTACTTCTCGCGCAGCTTGGCGAGGACCGGGCCGAGCGAGGGGTACTTCTCCTTCGTCAGCACGGCGCCGTCGCGGTCGACGGCCTGGATCTGCGGGGTCGCCGACTCCTCGGTGACCAGCGTGTCGCCGTCCTTCAGCTGCGGGTGGACGACGGACGGCTTCCAGCCGACGAGCGCCCGCCCGGAGGTCTGCCCGCGCACCACGGTCAGCTCGCTGCGGTACGTCAGCGGCTTGGACGTGCCCTTGTACGACACCTCGGCCTTCACCGTGAACGGCACCGTCATGCCGCTCACGCTCACCTCGCCGGGCGTGATCTCGACGTCGGTGATGTGGGCGTCCCGGCCGTAGGCCGTCAGCAGCGTCTCGGCGGCCGCGGCGTTGTTCGTGTACGAGGCCGCCGTCGTCGCGTCGCCCTTCTCCCAGGCGGTGAAGAACTTCTCCGAGGTCTCCTTCACCTCGTCGCCGCTCGGCGGCCCGCTCTTCCGGGACGCCCCGCCGCCCCCGTCCAGCGCCGACACGACGTTGTAGGCGCCGTACCCGGCTCCGCCCACCATCACGGCGAGCACGCCGCCTATGACGGCGGCCTTCACCCCCCTGCCCATCGGCAGTCCCCTCCCGGTCGGCCCCGTACGCGCTTTCTTGAACGCGTTCAGAAGTAGTTGTGGGGAGCACTCTATGCGCAGGAGGTGACTGAAGGTACGGATGTTTCCGGATGGTGGCCGAACGGAGACCGCCCCTCCGCTCCGGGGAGGGGCGGGACCGGGACGTTCCGTGCCAGACCTCGGACTTCAGACCTCAGGTCTCAGACCCACGTATCCAGCCACATCCGCGACCGCCACTCCTCCATGGGGATCGCCGTCCCCGTGTACAGGGGCCAGAAGTAGATGAAATTCCAGGCGATCAGCAGCACCAGCACGCCCGCCCCCGTCGCCCCCGCCACGCGCCGGGTGTCGCCGCAGCCCGGCCGGCCCACGATCGCCCCCAGCAGCATCGCCACCGCCAGGCACAGGAAGGGCAGGAAGACGACGGCGTAGAAGAGGAAGATCGTGCGCTCCTGGTACAGGAACCAGGGCAGATAGCCGGCCGCCAGCCCGCAGGCGATGGCGCCCGCGCGCCAGTCGCGGCGGAAGGCCCAGCGCCACAGGACGTACACCAGGGCGAAGCAGCCGATCCACCACAGCAGCGGCGTGCCGATCGCCAGCACCTCACGGGCGCACTTCTCGCCCGCGTCGGCCGGGCAGCCGTCCGTGCCGGGCCCCGGTGACTCGTAGAAGTAGGAGACCGGGCGGCCCAGGACGATCCAGCTCCACGGGTTCGACTGGTACGTGTGCGGAGACGTCAGGTGGGTGTGGAACTCGTACACCTGGGTCTCGTAGTGCCACAGGCTGCGCCACCAGTCGGGGAAGAGCCACGACCAGGAGCTGGTCCGGCCGTCGGCCGTCGCCCAGTCGCGGTAGTAGCCGCCGGTGCCGTCGGAGGCGGAGAGGATCCAGCCCGTCCAGGACACGAGGTAGGTGACGACGGCGACCGGCACGGTCGACAGGAACGCCCAGCCCAGGTCGTTCCTCAGGACCGCCAGATACGGCCGGCGGGCGCCCGCGACCCGGCGGGAGCCGACGTCCCACAGCACGGCCATCACGCAGAACGCCGCCATGATGTACAGGCCGTTCCACTTGGTGGCCGCGGCCAGGCCCAGCATCACCCCGGCCGCCAGCCGCCAGGGCCGCCAACCGAGCCGCAGCGTCCCGGCGACGTGCTCGTCCGGGCGGACCCGGCCGTCGGCGTCCACGGGCAGCGCGGCGGCGAGCCTCCCGCGGGCCCTGTCGCGGTCCACGACCAGGCAGCCGAACGCGGCCAGCACGAAGAACATCAGCACGCTGTCCAGCAGCGCCGTGCGGCTCATCACGAACGCCAGCCCGTCCAGGGCCATCAGCGCGCCCGCCAGGCACCCCAGGAACGTGGAGCGGAACAGCCGGCGTCCGATCCGGCACAGCAGCAGCACCGACAGCGTGCCGAGCAGCGCCGTCATGAACCGCCAGCCGAACGGATCGAACCCGAACATCAGCTCGCCCAGCCCGATCACGTACTTACCGACCGGTGGATGGACGACGTACGCCGCGTCCGCCGGGACCGGGACGTGCCCGCCCGAGTTCAGGATCAGGTCGTTGGCGTCCTTGTCCCAGTTGACCTCGAAACCGCGGTGGACCAGCGCCCAGGCGTCCTTGGCGTAGTACGTCTCGTCGAATATCACCGCCTTCGGGCTGCCCAGGTTCCAGAACCGCAGCACGCCCGCCAGCAGCGTCACCAGCAGCGGACCGCCCCAGCCGGACCAGCGCCCGATCCGGTCCGCCGCCGTCCTCGACAGGCCGAGGAAGGCCCACAGTCGCGGCCCGGGCCGCGTGTACGGCGGCACCAGCCGGTCGCGGACGTCGCCCGCCGGCAGCCCCGCCGTGTAGCCGAAACGGCGCAGCCGCTGCTGCCAGGTGGGCCCCTGGCCGGGCGGGGCCTGGTCCTGCCGGAGGTCCGTGGAGGACGCGGTACTGGTCACCGCGCCATCGTAGGGAACCGTTCTGCGCACGTCCCGCGCACGGCCCTCACCGGTCCGGATGCGTCCCCCTCCGCGCACCCCTGGGAGGATGGGGGACGTGACTGGAACCCTTGTACTGGCGGGCACCCCCATCGGCGACGTCCAGGACGCCCCGCCCCGGCTCGCCGCGGAACTCGCGGGCGCCGACGTCGTCGCCGCCGAGGACACCCGGCGGCTGCGCCGGCTCACCCAGGCCCTCGGGGTGACCCCCAAGGGGCGCGTCGTGTCGTACTTCGAGGGCAACGAGTCCGCCCGTACGCCCGAACTGGTCGAGGAGCTGGTGGGCGGCGCGCGCGTGCTGCTGGTGACCGATGCCGGCATGCCCTCGGTGTCCGACCCGGGCTACCGGCTGGTCGCCGCCGCCGTCGAGCGGGACGTCAGGGTGACCGCCGTGCCCGGCCCGTCCGCCGTGCTCACCGCGCTCGCGCTGTCCGGGCTGCCCGTCGACCGGTTCTGCTTCGAGGGCTTCCTGCCGCGCAAGGCCGGCGAACGGCTCGGCCGGCTGCGCGAGGTCGCCGGGGAGCGCCGGACCCTCGTCTACTTCGAGGCCCCGCACCGCCTCGACGACACCCTCGCCGCGATGGCCGAGGTGTTCGGCGCCGACCGGCGGGCCGCCGTCTGCCGGGAACTGACCAAGACGTACGAGGAGGTCAGGCGCGGCGGTCTCGGCGAGCTCGCCGCGTGGGCGGCCGAAGGGGTGCGCGGCGAGATCACCGTCGTGGTCGAGGGCGCCCCGGAGACCGGGCCCGAGGAGGTCGGCGCCGAGGAACTGGTGCGCCGGGTGCGGGTGCGCGAGGAGGCCGGGGAACGGCGCAAGGAGGCGATCGCCGCGGTGGCCGCCGAGGCGGGCGTGCCCAAGCGGGAGGTGTTCGACGCGGTGGTGGCGGCCAAACACGCCGGCGCGTGACGGCGCGGGGCGACGGCTCCCGCGCGTGACGCCGGGGACCGCACGCGCCCGCGCCCCATGGGCGGGCAAACAGCCCGCCCGCAAGGCAAAGCCCAGACCCGCCCGCCGGGCGCGCTCGGGCAAGGAATGTCCAAAACGGCTCCAATACTCGACAGGACCGATGCGTTCCCGTCGGGCGGGGCGTCCACTGGACGTCGGGGACGCACCCGTTCCCGACGTCCAGCGGACAGCAGGAGCCGGCATGAGTGAGATCACCGGACAGAACGGACAGGCCGAACGGACGGGCCTGCGGGCCGGAGCCACCGCCGTCGTCCACGAGTCGTACTCCTTCGCCTGCATGCGGTGCGGGCACGGCTGGGAGCAGTCGTTCGAGATAGAGCACCACCGGGACGCCGACGGCCACGAGTTCGTGCTCTACGTGGCGGACGGCCGCATCGTGCCCTCCCCGCTGAGCCGGCCCACGTGCGCCAACTGCGACAACCACGTCGTACGGATCATGCGGCCGGGGCGCGTCGCCTCGGTGCGCGGCACCGCGCACGGCGTGCACCGGGTGCCGCCGGCCGGACCGCTGGAGGCCCCCCGGGTGCCCGGACAGCCGGGACCGGCGGCTTCGGAGGCCTCGTCCGGGCACCGGCACCTGTCCGGCCTTCTCCAGGCCCTCCACCTCCAGCGCAGGGCGAGCTGACCCGGCGACCTCCGGCCGTCCGCGACGGCATGCCCCTTCCGTAGGATCGGGACATGCCTTCGAACGCCTCGGACCGGACCGACAAGAACGACGCCCCGCCGCTCCCCGAACCCCTGCGGGTACCGGTCGCCGACTCGCACACCCACCTCGACATGCAGTCGGGCACGGTGGCGGAGGGCCTCGCGAAGGCCGCGTCGGTCGGCGTCACCACGGTCGTCCAGGTCGGCTGCGACCTCGCCGGCTCCCGGTGGGCGGCCGAGACGGCGGCGGCGTACGACGCCGTCCACGCCACCGTCGCCCTGCACCCCAACGAGGCCCCGCGCATCGTCCACGGGGACCCTGGGGGAGGCTGGTCGAGGCAGGGCGCGCGGCAGCCCGGCGGGGACGCGGCCCTGGACGACGCCCTCGCGGAGATCGACCGGCTGGCCGCGCTGCCGCAGGTCAAGGGCGTCGGCGAGACGGGCCTGGACCACTTCCGTACCGGGCCCGAGGGCAAGGAGGCCCAGGAGAGGTCCTTCCGCGCCCACATCGAGATCGCCAAGCGGCACGGCAAGACCCTGGTCATCCACGACCGCGACGCCCACGCCGACGTCCTGCGCGTCCTCAAGGAGGAGGGCGCCCCCGAGCGCACCGTCTTCCACTGCTACTCCGGCGACGCGGAGATGGCGCGGATCTGTGCCGAGGCCGGGTACTACATGTCCTTCGCCGGCAACGTCACCTTCAAGAACGCCCAGAACCTGCGCGACGCCCTCGCCGTCGCCCCGCTGGAGCTGGTGCTGGTGGAGACCGACGCGCCGTTCCTGACCCCGGTGCCCTACCGGGGCCGCCCCAACGCCCCCTACCTGGTGCCGGTCACGGTGCGGGCGATGGCCGCCGTGCGCGGCATCGACGAGGACGCCCTGGCCACGGCCCTCGCGGCGAACACGGCCCGCGCCTTCGGCTACTGACCGGCACCCCGTCCGCACCGCGGGACCCGGCCGCGGGACCGGTCGGCGGCGCCCCCGCCGCCCCGGGCGGCCGGCGCGCCGCCCCCGGCTACCCTTGCGGGGTGAGCAGCCCCACCCCCGACGCCCTCCTGGGCCCCGCCGACGTCCGCGAACTCGCGGCCGCCCTCGGCGTGCGCCCCACCAAGCAGCGCGGCCAGAACTTCGTCATCGACGCCAACACGGTCCGCCGTATCGTCCGCACCGCCGAGGTCCGCCCCGACGACGTGGTGGTCGAGGTGGGACCGGGCCTCGGCTCGCTCACCCTGGCCCTCCTCGAGGTCGCCGACCGGGTCACCGCCGTCGAGATCGACGACGTCCTCGCCGCCGCCCTGCCCGCCACCGTCGCCGCCCGCATGCCCGAGCGCGCCGACCGGTTCGCGCTCGTCCACTCCGACGCCATGCGGGTGACCGAGCTGCCGGGCCCCGCCCCGACCGCGCTCGTCGCCAACCTGCCCTACAACGTCGCCGTGCCCGTCCTCCTCCACATGCTCGACACCTTCCCGAGCATCGAGCGCACCCTCGTCATGGTCCAGGCCGAGGTCGCCGACCGGCTCGCCGCCGGACCCGGCTCGAAGGTGTACGGCGTGCCGTCCGTGAAGGCCAACTGGTACGCCGAGGTCAAGCGGGCCGGCTCCATCGGTCGCAACGTGTTCTGGCCCGCGCCGAACGTCGACAGCGGGCTGGTGTCACTCGTCCGGCGCAGCGAGCCGCTGAAGACCACCGCGTCCAGGCACGAGGTGTTCGCCGTCGTCGACGCCGCGTTCGCCCAGCGCCGCAAGACCCTGCGGGCCGCCCTGGCCGGCTGGGCCGGGTCGGCCGCCGCCGCCGAGGCCGCCCTCGTCGCCGCGGGCGTGTCGCCGCAGGCGCGCGGAGAGGCGCTGACCGTGGAAGAGTTCGCGCGTATCGCCGAACACAAGGAGTGACGAACACGTGAGCGTGACGGTCCGCGTCCCCGCCAAGGTCAACGTCCAGCTCGCGGTCGGTGCCGCCCGCCCCGACGGCTTCCACGACCTGGCCAACGTCTTCCTCGCGGTCTCCCTGTACGACGAGGTCACCGCGACCCCTTCACCGGGGGGCCTGCGCGTCACCTGTGAGGGCCCGGACGCCGACCAGGTCCCGCTCGACCGGACCAACCTCGCCGCCCGCGCCGCCCTCGCCCTCGCCGAGCGCCACGGCCGCGAGGCGGACGTGCACCTGCACATCGCCAAGGACATCCCCGTCGCCGGCGGCATGGCGGGCGGCAGCGCGGACTGCGCCGGCGCCCTGGTCGCCTGCGACGCCCTGTGGGGCACCGGCGCCTCCCGCGCCGAGCTGCTGGAGATCTGCGCCGAGCTGGGCAGCGACGTGCCGTTCAGCCTGGTCGGCGGGGCGGCGCTCGGTACCGGGCGTGGGGAGAGGCTGACGGAGCTGGAGGTCGGCGGCGACTTCCACTGGGTCTTCGCGTTGGCCGCGCGGGGGCTGTCCACGCCGGCCGTCTTCCGCGAGTTCGACCGGCTGGCGGAGGGGCGGGAGATCCCGGAGCCGGCCGCCGACCAGGCGGTGCTCGACGCCCTCGCCAAGGGCGACCCGGCCGCGCTCGCCGTGGCCGTCTCCAACGACCTCCAGCCGGCCGCGCTCTCCCTCTACCCCGAACTGTCCGACACCCTCGCGGCGGGCCGGGCGGCGGGGGCGCTGGCGGCACTGGTCTCGGGCTCGGGGCCGACCACGGCCTTCCTGGCCCCGGACGCCAGGTCCGCGTCCGACATCGCCGGGGTGCTGCGGGCGTCGGGGACGTGCCGGGACGTGCGCACGGCGGTGGGGGCGGTGGCGGGGGCTGTGGTGGTTCGAGAGGGCGGGGTCAGAGATTGTCGACGGCCGTGAGGTCGATGTCGATGACGTAGGGCTTTTCGACCTTGATCCGGTCCCGGTGCATGCCCACGTGTACGTAGGCCTTGGTCATCGGGTCGAGTTCGTAGACGTGGACGACCGGCCTGCCGTCCGTGCCGCCCTGCTCGACGCGCCAGAAGTTGGGGATGCCGGCGGCGGCGTACTTCTGGGGCTTGGTCGTGCGGTCGCGGGACTCGGAGTCGGGGGAGACGACCTCGACGGCGAGGAGGACGTCCTCGGCCTTATAGCTTGTCTGGGTCGGTCCGGTGACCGCCTCGGCCCGGATGACGCTCACATCGGGCTCCGGGCCGTTGTGCCGGTCGAGGATGGTGGTCATCTCCCGACTGACCCTGAGGTCGGCAGGCAACCCCGCGCGCAGCCCCCAGACCAGCAGGTCGATCACGTTCGCGTGGAAACGACGCTGTGGACTCACGAAAACCAGGCTCCCGTCGATCAGCTCTGTGTGCGGCGGGAGATCCGGCAGCGTGAACAGGTCGTCCACGGTGTATCCGTCCTGCGGCGGGACCGGCCAGCGAGAGGGGCGGTGCTCTACGGACTCGGCGGTCATGGTTCCTCCCATGGACGGGATCCTGCTGCCTGCCCTCCAAGGTAACCGGGGGATACGACACACGTCACCACAAAGAGTGACGACCCCCGTCCGCGTCACCCCACCCCCCGGAGGGCCTACGCTTGAAGGCTGATCGTCCCCCAGGCAGGAGAGAAATGGCCGTCAATCTGGTCAATGTCGAGAACGTCAGCAAGGTGTACGGCACCCGTGCGCTCCTCGACGGCGTGTCCCTCGGCGTCTCCGAGGGGGACCGCATCGGCGTCGTCGGCCGCAACGGCGACGGCAAGACGACCATGATCCGGATGCTCGCCAGGTTGGAGGAGCCCGACACCGGCCGGGTCACCCACTCCGGCGGGCTGCGGCTCGGCGTGCTCACCCAGCACGACTCCCTCGACCCGAAGGCCACCGTCCGCCACGAGGTCATCGGCGACATGGCCGACCACGAGTGGGCCGGCAACGCCAAGGTCCGGGACGTGCTGACCGGCCTGTTCGGCGGGCTGGACCTGCCCGGGTTCCCGCAGGGCCTCGACACCGTCATCGGGCCGCTCTCCGGCGGCGAGCGGCGCCGGATCGCGCTCGCCAAGCTGCTCATCGACGAACAGGACCTGATCGTCCTCGACGAGCCCACCAACCACCTCGACGTCGAGGGCATCGCCTGGCTCGCCCGGCACCTGCGCGAACGCCGCTCCGCCCTCGTCTGCGTCACCCACGACCGCTGGTTCCTCGACCAGGTCTGCACCCGCATGTGGGACGTGCAGCGCGGTGACGTGTACGAGTACGAGGGCGGCTACTCCGACTACGTCTTCGCCCGCGCCGAACGCGAGCGCATCGCCGCCACCGAGGAGACCAAGCGGCAGAACCTCGTCCGCAAGGAGCTGGCCTGGCTGCGGCGCGGCGCCCCCGCCCGGACCTCCAAGCCCCGCTTCCGCGTCGAGGCCGCCAACGAGCTGATCGCCGACGTGCCCCCGCCCCGCGACAGCAGCGAGCTGATGAAGTTCGCCTCGTCCCGGCTCGGCAAGACCGTGTTCGACCTGGAGGACGTGACCGTCCAGGCCGGCCCCAAGGTGCTGCTCAAGCACGTCACCTGGCAGCTCGGTCCCGGCGACCGCATCGGCCTGGTCGGCGTCAACGGCGCCGGCAAGACCTCCCTGCTGCGCGCCCTCGCCGAGGCCGCGTACAGCGACGGCGAGCGGCAGCCGGCCGGCGGGCACGTGCGGGTCGGCAGGACCGTCAAGCTGGCCTACCTGTCCCAGGAGGTCGCCGAACTCGACCCCACCTGGCGGGTGCTGGAGGCCGTGCAGCGCGTCCGCGAGCGCGTCGACCTCGGCAAGGGCCGCGAGATGACCGCGGGCCAGCTGTGCGAGACGTTCGGCTTCGGCAAGGAGAAGCAGTGGACGCCGGTCGGCGACCTGTCCGGCGGTGAGCGGCGGCGGCTCCAGCTGCTGCGCCTGCTCATGGACGAGCCCAACGTCCTCTTCCTCGACGAGCCCACCAACGACCTCGACATCGAGACCCTGACCCAGCTGGAGGACGTCCTCGACGGCTGGCCCGGCTCGATGATCGTCATCTCCCACGACCGGTTCTTCATCGAGCGCACCACCGACCGGGTCTTCGCCCTGCTCGGCGACGGCGCGCTCCGGATGCTGCCGCGCGGCATCGACGAGTACCTGGAGCGGCGGCAGCGGATGGAGGAGGCCGCGGCGGCGGCCTCCCCCGCACCGGCGGCGAAACCGGCCACGGAGGTCCCCGAGAAGAGCGCCGCCGACGTGCGCGCCGCGAAGAAGGAGCTCCAGAAGATCGAGCGGCAGCTCGACAAGATCTCCGAGAAGGAGACCAGGCTGCACGCTCAGATCGCCGAGAACGCCACGGACTTCGCGAAGGTGGCCGAACTGGACGCCGAGCTGCGCGCCCTGTCGGGGCAGCGCGACGAGCTGGAGCTGCGCTGGCTGGAATTGGCGGAGGACGCCTGAGCCGCGCGCACAGGGGGCGCGCGTGGCGTGAAGAGGACGTGAAAGCGCATAACGGAGGCGTCACGGGCCGGTCCTCCCTTGGGAACAGGGGCGGACGCGGCCCGGTGTGCTGTCGGCACCGGGTGATAGAAAGGGCCGTCTGAGACTGTCTGAGCAACCGCCCGATGACGTCCCGAGGCCAGCGCGTACCTCGGGACGTGGCGGAAAATCAGTGAGCAATAAGGGGGAACGCGCTGATGAGCCAGCCGCCCAACCAGCCGCCGCAGCCGGGTGGCTTCGGCCCGCCGCAGGACCCGCCGCCGGGCGGTGGTTTCGGGGCGCCGCAGACGCCGCCGCCCCCGCAGGGTCCGCCCCAGAACCCCCAGCCCCCGCAGGGCCCGCCACCCGGAGCACCGCAGCCCGGGTACGGGTACCCGCAGCAGCCCGGTCCGTACGCGCAGCCGGGCCCGTACGCCTCCGGTCCGTACGCCCAGCCCCAGCAGCCGGGCCCCTACGGGCAGCAGCCCGGCTACGGCTACCCGCAGCCCCAGTTCCCCGGCGGCCCCGGCACCCCGCCGCCCGGCGGCTCCCGCAACCCCTTCAAGGGCAAGCCGGCCCTCGCGATCGCCGCCGCGGTCACGGCCCTGCTCGTCATCGGCGGCACCGTGTGGGCGGTCACCGGCACCGGGGACGACGGCAAGGACAAGAAGCCGGTCGCCGAGAAGAGCGACGACGCCAAGCCCACCGCCACCGGCGGCGCCCCGGTCGACCCGGGGGACGGCAGCGGCGACGGCGACGAGGACCCCCAGGACCTCAACGAGGGCCGCCAGGCCGGCGAGGCCAAGGTGCTCTGGTACAAGGAGGCACCCGACGCCCCCGCATCCGGCGCCGACGCCGACGGCATGTGGATCACCGACAGGACGGCGGTGAAGGCCGCGTACAAGCAGGTCTTCGCCTACGACGTCGACGACGGCAGACCCACCTGGGACCCGATCACCTTCCCGCAGAAGATCTGCGCGGTCACCCCGGACAAGACGGCGCAGAACACGGTCGTCGTCGCCTACATGAGCGGTTCCAGCGACCGCGCCAAGTGCAACCAGCTCCAGCAGATCGACCTCGCCACCGGCAAGCAGGGCTGGAAGGAAGTGGTCGCGGACGGCGAGCTGTTCGACTCGGTGACCTCCATCGAACTCTCCGTCAGCGGCGGCACCCTGATGGTCGGCCGCTCCCAGTCCGGCACCGCCTACGACGTGACCAGCGGCAAGAAGCTGTACGACAAGAAGCGGTACGACGACGACTGCTTCCCCGCCGGATTCGCGGGCGGCGCGACGAAGCTCGTCCAGGTCGCCTCCTGCGGCGCCGGCGGCGACAACGAGCACGACGAGGTGCAGGGCCTCGACCCGAAGACCGGCAAGGTCCTGTGGACCTACCGGTACGGGAAGGGCTGGCGGGTCGAGCGGGCCTACTCCGTCGACCCGCTCGTCATCTACGCCAGCAACGAGGACAAGAAGGTCTGGAACATCTCCGGCTTCACCGCCGCCGGCCGGGTCCAGGCACAGGTCGGCGTCGACGAGGACTTCGCCCCCGAGTGCGGCTGGGGCATCCTCGACCGCGACCTCCAGGGCTGCACGGGCGTCGTCGTCGCCGACAACACCCTCTACCTGCCGACCAAGGCGACCACCGGCGCCAACGAGATCGTCGCGATCAACCTCGCCGACGGCAAGGAGAAGTGGCGCACGAAGTCCCCCGCGGACGAGTCGATGCTGCCGGTGAAGGCCGAGGGCGGCGCGCTCGTCGCCTATGTGGAGCCGTCGTACGACACGGGCGGCCAGGTCGTGTCGATCCCGACGGGCGGCGGCAGCCACACCCCGTCCAAGCTGCTGCAGAACCCGCAGGGCACCGCGGAGATCGAGGACAGCTTCTTCTCACGGGACATCGACTGGGCCGACGGGCGCTTCTTCATCTCCAGCACCCACCTGAACGGGACACCCCCCGCTATTTTTTTTTTTTGCCCCCCCACCGTAATGTCACCACTTCCCCCCCCCCCCCCCCCCCCCCCCCCGGCGGCGCCGGGGGGGCCGGCCGCCCCCCCCGGCCCCCCCCCACGACTCCGCTCCCCGAGGTACTCACGCCATGACCCAGCCACCGCCCCCGCCGCCCCACCAACCTCCGCAGGGCGGAGGCTTCGGCCCTCCGCAGGACCAGCCGCCGCAGCCGCCGCAGCCGCCGCAGCCGTCCACGCCCGCCACCCCGCCGCCGTCCGGCGCGCCGGACCTCGGCAAGGCCCCCGCGCCGGGGTACGGATACCCGCAGGCGCCGACGACTCCGGCGGCACCGCAGTCACCCCCTGCCGCGCCGCAGGCACCCGCGGCCCAGCCGACGCCTCCGGCGGGACCGCCGCAGCCGGGGTACGGCTATCCGCAGACGCCGCCGCAGCCCCAGCCCGGTTACGGCTACCCCGGCCGGCAGCAGCCGGGTCCGTACGGGCAGCCGACGCCCCCCTACGGCCAGCAGCCGCCCTACGGGCAGCCGACGCCGCCTTACGGGCAGTACCCCGGCCAGCCCGGACACGGGTATCCGCAGGCGACCGTGCCGATGCAGGCGCAGTCCGGCGGGCCGGGCGGTGGACGGAAGCTCAACGCACAGGTCGCGATCATCGTGTCGGCCGTCGTCGCGATCGCACTGATCATCGGCGGCGGTGTCTGGTACGCGGGTTCCACGGGCAAGGACGACGACAAGAAGCCCACCGCGAACGGCAAGGGCGGCACGGAGAACAAGGGCGGAGGCGGCGGCGCCTCCTCCGGCGGCAAGGAGAAGGTGCCCGCCGACCCCGCCGCCAAGGTGCTCTTCCAGGTCCCGGCCCCCGCCGTCACCAAGGAGCAGTCGACCATCACGGTCACTGGCTCCTGGCTCACCGACACGGTGTACGCCAAGAGCGGCATCGGCGAGGTCGTCGGCTACGACCCGGCCAAGGGCACCAAGAAGTGGACGATCGACCTGCCCGGCCCCGTGTGCGAGGCCACCAAGCACGTCACCGCGGACAACAAGACGGCGATCCTCTACAAGCCCGCCATGCCCACCAAGGACGACCCGCAGTCCTGCACGCAGGTCGCCGTGATCGACCTGGCCGCGGGCAAGCAGGTGTGGTCCAGGAGTGCCAAGGAGGGTGACCGGCCGATCGCCTTCGACAACGTCACCGTCAGCGGGGGCACCGTCGCCGCGGGCAGCAGCAGCGGCGGCGTGGCCTGGGACATCGCCACCGGCAACGTGCTCTGGTCCCCGAAGGTCACCGACTCCTGCTACGACATGGGGTACGGCGGCGGCGAGAAGCTGGTCGCGGTGCGCAGGTGCGGCAGGTACGACGCGCCGCAGCTGAACATCCAGACCCTCGACCCGAAGAGCGGCAAGGTGCTCTCCGAGTACAAGATGGACCGGGGCATCGAGTACGCGGGCGTCGTCTCGACCAATCCGCTCGTCGTCGTCGCCGACGTCGCCGACTCCGCCGGCGACGGCAGCGGCATCTCCGACTTCTTCTCCGTCGACAACAAGACCGGCAAGCTGCGCATACGCATCTCCGCCCCCGGCGACGCCTTCGCGGCCAGCTGCGAGACGATCACCGAGGTCGAGGACTGCCACGGACTGGCCGTCGGCGGCGACCGGCTCTACATCCCGACCGAGGAGCACGAGGGCGGCGGCGAGTCGTACGGCCGGACCAACGAGGTCGTCGCGTTCGACCTGGCCACCGGCAAGCAGACCGGACAGCGTGCCGACGCCGGTGACGGCTACACGATCACCCCGCTGCGCATGGACGGCACCAACGTGATCGCCTACAAGCGCTCGTACTCCAAGGGCGGCCAGATCGTGAGCATCGACGGCGGGACGTTCGAGCAGACGACCCTGCTGGAGAACCCGGAGAACGAGGCCGTGCATGACGCGGAAACGTCCATGTCGCCGGATTACTCCGAGATCCTCTACTCGCAGGGGCGCCTGTACATGTCGGAGGTGTTCGCCAGCGATCAGAGCAACGGGCGGAAGGAGTACCTGGCGGTCGCGTTCGGCACGAACGGCTGACGCCGGGTCGCCGGGTCGCCGGTCGGCTGTGCTTCACGGCCTCGTCCCCGTCGGGGGCGGGGCCGTGCGTCGTCTTGCGGGGGATTTCGGCGTTCCGGGGCGGTTCTTGCCGGTAGGGGCAGCGCGACGTCGGACTAGCGTGTAGCTTCCGGGGGCATGAGGGTCGGGCCGGGGGAACCGGGAGGGGGTTCCGCCGGCCGTCTGCCGGGGGTCTGGGGTGACTGGGGGGTTGCTCGATGGGAGTACGGCTCATGGTGGTCGACGACCACCGATTGCTCGCCGAGGCACTGGCCTCGGCGTTGAAGCTGCGGGGGCACCGGGTGCTCGCCGCGGCGGCGCCCGCCGCGGGGGCGGCGGAGCTGGTGATCAGCCGGGCGCCGGAGGTGTGCCTGCTGGGCACGGCGACACCGGCCGAGCCGGGGATCTTCGACCCGGTGGTGCGGATCAAGCGGGAGCGGCCGCAGGTGGCGGTGCTGGTGCTGGGGCCGGTGCCCAGTCCGCGCGGGATCGCGGCGGCGTTCGCGGCGGGGGCGTCGGGGTACGTCCGGCACGACGAGCGCATCGAAGGGGTCGAGCGGGCGATCATGAAGGCGCGGGTGGGTGAGGCGGCGGTGGCGCCGGCGCTGCTCCAGGGGGCGTTCGGGGAGCTGCTGAACCCGGCGGCCCAGCCCGACGACGAGGGGCAGCGGCTGCTGTCGATGCTCACCCCGAGGGAGGTCGAGGTCCTGGTCCGGGTCGCCGAGGGCGAGGACACCCGGCTGATCGCGGCCGGTATGGGCATCGCACCGTCCACGGCGCGGACGCATGTCCAGCGGGTCCTGATGAAACTGGGCGTGGGTTCCCGCCTGGAGGCTGCCGCCCTGGCCGCGCGGACGGGGTTGCTGGACCGAGCGGGTGCCTCCGGCGGTTGAGCGTCGTGCCTGCGGTGCGTGGGCGGGTGTGCCTGCGGGTGCCTGCGGTGCGTGGGCGGGTGTGCCTGCGGCGGCCTGTGCGGGGTGGGTGGGGGTGCGGGTGCCTGCGGCGGCTTGTGCGGGTGGGTGGGGTGCGGGGTGCCTGCGGCGGCCTGTGGCGGGTTCGGTGGGGGTGCGCGTAGCGCCTTCGGTGGGCTGTGGGTCGGGGCCGCGCCGGGGGGTGTCCGTCCTCGGAACGGCGCGGAATCGGTTCCTTACGAGCAGGCGGGGCGTCGACGCGCCAACCGCTGCGGGCGGACACCCCCCGACACGTCCCCTTCCCGCCGTACGCGGCTGACCCCCGTCACCCCGTCCCGCGTAGCTGCGGGCAGTTGTGCCTCCCCCAGTGCCTGAACGGCCTGGGAGGTGCCCCCGTGCGAGCGAAGCCGAGCGTGGGGGAGGGTGGGCGCTGGGGGCACCCCCTCCGGGGGAGGCACCCCGGCAGCGCCGGGCCGCGTCACCCACCGCGCCGGGTGCCCGTGGACGCCGGGTCGGGACACGTCCCCGCCCGGCGTTCACGGACCCGGCGTCACCCCTGCGGGGGTTCCTCCGTGGTGGCCGGCGGTGCGATCGGCCGCAGTTTCAGCCAGGCCAGGAAGAACAGGCCCAGCACCAGCATCCCCAGCCCGGTCCACAGGTTGATGTTCACCCCCTGCGCCTTGTCGATGTCGTCGTCGGACGCCACGAAGCCCGCGATCGTCACGATGACGCCGTAGACCACGAACAGCCCGCCGATGATCCGCCGGATGTCGAACAGCCGTGCCGCGGTCGCGGACTTGCTCTCCAGCTCGGAGACCTCGTCCTGGACGTTCTTGTCGGAGTGGGAATCGGACATGTTCTCTCAATCCTCCCGCGATCAGAACGAGAACGGGATGTAGCAGGCGGCGGCCAGCACGACCGCGCCCCAGCCCAGCAGGGCCGGCTTGCGGTACCACGCGTCGTCGCCCTCGGCGGGCGCCTCGGTCATGCCGGGGGAGGTGGTGCCGTAGACCAGGCCCTGGAGTTCGGCGGCCGGCTTCGGCGCGGTGAGCAGGGACACGGCGACCATGACGACCGCGCCGGCCACGAAGCCCGCGATCGCGGAGACGAAGTTGGCGCCCTGGTCGGAGGGGATGTCGACGATGCCCTGCTTGTAGATGACGAAGTAGTTCACCATCGCCGCGGTGGTGCCCGCGAGCAGGCCCCAGAAGCCGGACTTCATGGACGCCCGCTTCCAGAACATGCCGATGATGAAGACCACGAACATCGGCACGTTGAAGAAGGAGAAGAGCGTCTGGAGGTAGCTCATGATGTTCGAGAACGACGACGCGAGGAACGCCGTGCCGATCGAGGCCAGGACGCCGATCACGGTGATCAGGCGGCCGAAGCGGACGTAGTAGCCGTCCTCGCGGTCCTTCACGACGTACTTCGCCCAGATGTCGGTGGTGAACACCGTGTTGAACGAGGAGACGTTCGCCGCCATGCCCGCCATGAAGGCGGCCAGGAGGCCGGTCACGGCGATGCCGAGGACGCCGTTGGGCAGCAACTGCTGCATCAGGTACGGGATCGCGTCGTTGTACTGGAGGTCCGAACCGGAGGTGCCGATCTTCGGGACGAGGACCGCCGCGACCAGGCCCGGGATCATGACGACGAAGACGATGAAGATCTTCGGGAAGGCGGCGATGAGGGGGGTGCGCTGGGCCGCCGAGAGGTTCTTCGCGGACAGGGCGCGCTGCACCTCGGCGAAGTTCGTCGTCCAGTAGCCGAAGGACAGGACGAAGCCGAGGCCCAGGACGATGGTCAGCCAGTTGGCGCCCAGGGGGTTGGCGCTGCCGATGCCGGTGCCGCCCCACGCCGTCATGAAGTCGCCGCCGTGGGTCTTGGTGAGGGAGTCGGACAGGCCGTCCCAGCCGCCGACCTTCTTCAGGCCCAGGACGGTGATCGGGATGAGGCCCGCCAGGATGACGAAGAACTGCAGGACCTCGTTGTAGATCGCCGAGGACAGGCCGCCCAGGGTGATGTACGCGAGGACGAAGAAGCCGGCGACCACGATGGCCACCCACTGCGGCCAGCCGAGGAGGGCCTCGACGACGATCGCGAGGGCGTAGAGGTTCACACCGGCGATGAGGATCGCGGCGACGGCGAACAGAACCGAACTCAGCAGGTGCGACGCCCGGTCGAAGCGCAGGAGCAGGAATTCCGGCACCGAGCGGACCTTGGAGCCGTAGTAGAACGGCATCATCACCAGGCCGAGGAAGACCATCGCCGGGATGGCGCCGATCCAGTACCAGTGGGTCGTGTAGACGCCGTACTGGGCGCTGTTGGCGGCCATGCCGAGGATCTCGGTGGCGCCCAGATTGGCCGCGACGAAGGCGAGACCGGTGACCCAGGCGGGCAGCGACCGGCCGGACAGGAAGAAGTCCAGGCTGGTCCTGACCGAGCGGCGGGCGGCGAAACCGATGCCGAGGACGACGACGAAGTAGATCCCGAGGATCGTGTAGTCGAGCCAGTTGGTGGGGAGTCGAAGCTCCGCGGCTAGATATGTGGGGGTATGCATGCGAACTCGCTTCGTTGCGCGAACTGATCCGAGCGGAACCTACGCCTCCGCGTTCATTATTTGAACACTTCTGGTGATGTTCTTTGTTTGATTGTGATGATCGGAACCCTGGTCGGTTGTGATGTGTTATGTTTGATTGTGTTGAGTGATTGGGTGTGGGTGTAGAGGAGTGCGGCAGTGAAGAAGACCTCGACCCGGCTGGCCGACGGTCGCGAGCTCATCTACTACGACCTGCGCGACGACACCGTGCGGGACGCCGTGGACCGCCGCCCGCTGGAGCGGACCGTCACCACTTCGGAGATCCGCCGCGACCCGCTGCTCGGTGACTCGGTCGCCGTCGCCTCGCACCGCCAGGGCCGCACCTACCACCCGCCCGCCGACGAGTGCCCCCTGTGCCCGTCCGCGGGTGAGCGGCTGAGCGAGATCCCCGACGCGTCGTACGACGTGGCGGTCTTCGAGAACCGCTTCCCCTCGCTGGCCGGCGACTCCGGCCGCTGCGAGGTCGTCTGCTTCACCTCCGACCACGACGCCGCGTTCGCCGATCTGAGCGAGGAGCAGGCCCGGCTCGTGCTCGACGCCTGGACGGACCGCACCTCGGAGCTGTCGCATCTGTCCTCCGTCGAACAGGTCTTCTGCTTCGAGAACCGCGGCGCCGAGATCGGCGTGACGCTCGGTCACCCGCACGGGCAGATCTACGCCTACCCCTTCACCACTCCCCGCACCGCCCTGATGCTCCGTTCGCTCGCCGCGCACAAGGAGGCGACCGGCGGGGAGAACCTGTTCGACGCGGTGGTGGAGCGGGAGCTGGCCGGCGAGCGGGTCGTCCTGGAGGGCGAGCACTGGGTCGCCTTCGTGCCGTACGCGGCGCACTGGCCCTACGAGGTGCACCTCTACCCCAAGCGGCGCGTGCCCGACCTGCTCGGCCTCGACGAGGCGGCGCGCACAGAGTTCCCCCAGGTCTATCTGGAACTGTTGAGGCGCTTCGACCGGATCTTCGGGGAGGGCGAGCCCCCGACGCCGTACATCGCGGCCTGGCACCAGGCCCCGTTCGGCTCGCTGGAGGAGTTCGACGGCGTGGCGCGGGACGACTTCGCGCTGCACCTGGAGCTTTTCACGATCCGCCGTACGTCCGGCAAGCTGAAGTTTCTCGCGGGCTCCGAGTCCGGCATGAACGTGTTCATCAACGACGTGCCCCCGGAGCGCGCGGCCGAGCGACTGCGAGAGGTAGCGAGTTCATGAGTGGCAAGTACCTGGTGACGGGCGGCGCGGGCTATGTCGGCAGCGTGGTCGCCCAGCACCTGCTGGAGGCGGGTCACGAGGTCACCGTCCTCGACAACCTCTCCACCGGTTTCCGGGAGGGCGTCCCGGCGGGCGCCGCGTTCGTCGAGGGCGACATCCGCGACGCCGCCAAGTGGCTGGACGCCTCCTTCGACGGCGTGCTGCACTTCGCCGCGTTCTCGCAGGTCGGCGAGTCGGTCGTGAAGCCCGAGAAGTACTGGGACAACAACGTCGGCGGCACCATGGCCCTGCTGGAGGCCATGCGCACGGCGGGCGTGCGCCGCCTCGTCTTCTCCTCCACGGCCGCCACCTACGGCGAGCCGGAGCAGGTGCCGATCGTCGAGACCGCGCCGACGAGGCCCACCAACCCCTACGGCGCCTCCAAGCTCGCCGTCGACCACATGATCACCGGCGAGGCGGCAGCCCACGGGCTGGGCGCGGTCTCCCTGCGCTACTTCAACGTCGCCGGCGCCTACGGCGAGTTCGGCGAGCGGCACGACCCCGAGTCGCACCTGATCCCGCTGGTCCTCCAGGTCGCGCAGGGCAGGCGCGAGGCGATCTCCGTCTACGGCGACGACTACCCGACGCCGGACGGCACCTGCGTGCGCGACTACATCCACGTCGCCGACCTGGCCGAGGCCCACCTCCTCGCCCTGGACGCGGCCGTCCCCGGCGAGCACCTGATCTGCAACCTGGGAAACGGCAACGGCTTCTCGGTCCGCGAGGTCGTCGAGACCGTCCGCCGGGTCACCGGCCACCCGATCCCCGAGGTCGTGGCCCCCCGCCGGGGCGGCGACCCGGCCACCCTGGTGGCGTCGGCCGCCACCGCCCGCGAGAAGCTGGGCTGGAACCCGACCCGCGCGGACCTCGCGGGAATCGTCGCCGACGCGTGGGAGTTCGCGCGGCGGCACGCGAAGTAGACCTGCAGGACGTGGAGAAGTACGGAAGGGCGAGGGGTCAGGGCATGAGCGAGGCTGTCGCGCAGACGGTCGGGGAGCGGTTCCGCGAGCTGTACGGGACCGAGCCGCAGGGGGTGTGGGCGGCGCCGGGCCGGGTCAACCTCATCGGCGAACACACCGACTACAACGACGGCTTCGTCATGCCGTTCGCCCTTCCGCACACCGCGGTCGCCGCGGTCTCCCGGCGCGACGACGGCGTCCTGCGCCTGCACTCGGCGGACATCGACGCCGGCGTCGTCGAGCTGCGCGTCGCCGAGCTGACCCCCGGGGCGGACCGGTCCTGGACGGCGTACCCCTCGGGTGTCGTCTGGGCGCTGCGCGAGGCCGGGCACGAGATCACCGGCGCCGACGTCCACCTGGCCTCGACGGTCCCCTCGGGCGCGGGCCTGTCCTCGTCGGCGGCCCTGGAGGTCGTCGTCGCCCTGGCCCTGAACGACCTGTACGACCTCGGCCTGCGCGGCTGGCAGCTGGCCCGCCTGTGCCAGCGCGCCGAGAACGTCTACGTCGGCGCACCGGTCGGCATCATGGACCAGACGGCGTCCGCGTGCTGCGAGGCGGGCCACGCCCTGTTCCTCGACACCCGCGACCTCTCCCAGCGCCAGATCCCCTTCGACCTGGCCGCCGAGGGCATGCGCCTGCTCGTCGTCGACACGCAGGTCGAGCACTCCCACAGCGAGGGCGAGTACGGCAAGCGCCGCGCCGGCTGCGAGAAGGGCGCCGCCCTGCTGGGCGTCGACGCGCTGCGCGACGTGCCGTACGCCGAACTGGACGCGGCGCTCGAGCGGTTGGGCGACGAGGAGGAGGTGCGTCGCCTGGTCCGCCACGTGGTCACGGAGGACGAGCGCGTGGAGCGGGTGGTGGCACTGCTGGAGTCCGGCGACACCCGCGCCATCGGCCCGGTCCTCGTCGAGGGCCACGTCTCCCTGCGGGACGACTTCCGCGTCTCCTGCCCGGAGCTGGACCTGGTCGTCGACACGGCCCTGGAGGCCGGCGCCCTCGGCGCGCGGATGACCGGCGGCGGCTTCGGCGGCTCGGCGATCGTGCTGGTGGAGGCGGCGGACGTGGACGGCGTCACCAAGGCGGTCGAGGAGGCGTTCGCCGCGGCCGGTCTCACCGCCCCCCGCGTGTTCGAGGCGGTGCCGGCGGCGGGCGCGCGGCGGCTCAGCCCCACCGCTTGACCAGCGTGTACTCCGTGATCCCTGGCGGATAGTCGGGGATCACGCACGCCACCTCGTAGCCCCGCCCGCGGTAGAAGTCCGGCGCCTGGAAGTCCCAGGTCTCCACGCGCGCCGCCGCGCAGCCCCGTTCGTCGCGGGCCGTCCGTTCCGCCTCGTCCAGCAGTGCGGTGCCCAGCCCCGCGCCCCGGCACCGGCCGTCCACCCACAGGTAGGTCACGTGCAGCCAGGTCGCCCAGGTGTGCCCGACGAGACCGCCCGCGAGGCCGCCCGCGTCGTCCAGGGCCCAGACGTGCAGGGGGGATTCGCGCGCGTGAGGGGTGCCGCGCAGGGAACGCAGGACCGGGGAGGCGGCCGTGTTCGTCTCCCGCAGGCGGGTGCGCAGAAGATCGCGCCGTGCTTTGTCTACTTCTGTCACAAGACGAAACATGCGGCTCACCATAAACGCGCCCGGCTGTCAGTTCTGCAAATGTCCTTCCGCTCCCGGCGCCCGCCCGTACTCTGATGGGCAGCACCGGTGGGGGCCGGTGCCGTTCAGGGGGCGAGACAGCCGGGTACGGGGCCCGGGACGGGGGTAGTGGTGATCGCACGGCGGCGGCCGTGCGGCTGCGGCGACCCGTCCCCGGCACCGAACGCGAGGACGGCTACGGGGGCTTCGGGCTCCGTGCCCGCGCCGGTGTCGTCCTTTGGCGACGTATCCCCTGCTCCTCGGGAGCGCGGGGAAGGGGGTTTCGTGGTGCGCATCCGGGTCCTGGTCGTCGACGACCACCGCATCTTCGCCGAGTCGCTGGCCGCCGCGCTGGCCGTCGAGCCGGACGTCGACGTCTCCGCGGCCGGCAGCGGTCCGGCCGCGCTGCGCTGCCTGGAGAGGGCCGCGGCCGAGGGGCGGCGGTTCGACGTGCTGCTCGTCGACGCCGACCTGGGCGGCCGGGGGCCCGCCGCCCGCCCGGCCGTGCCCGTGCGGGACGGCGACGAGGACGGGCTGGTGGACGGCATCTCGCTGGTCGCCGGGGTGCGGTCGGCGCAGCCCGGGGTGCGGATCGTCGTCCTCGCCGAGAAGGACGACCCCCGGCGGGCCGCCCTGGCGCTGGCGGCCGGTGCCTGCGGGTGGGTCGCCAAGGACTGCTCCCTGTCGCGGCTGCTCAGCGTCATCCGGGGGGTGCTGCGCGACGAGACGCATCTGCCGCCCGCGCTGCTCACCGGCGTCCTGCGGGAGCTGACGGCCGCCCGCAAGCACCGGACCGAGAGCGAGCGGCTGGTGGAGTCGCTGACCCCGCGCGAGCGGGAGGTGCTGCGCTGCATGGTCGCCGGCCTCGGCCGCAAGGCCGTCGCCGAGCGGCTGTACCTGTCCCCGCACACGGTGCGTACCCACATGCAGAACGTCCTGGGCAAACTGGGCGTCCACTCCACCCTCGCCGCCGTCGCCCTGGCGCGCCGGGCCGGGGTGGGGCCCGCGGATCTGGGGTCTGCCGGGCGGATCGGGCCGCAGGAGAGCAACAGCGCCTGATCGACGCGGACGCGTGCACCGGCCCCCGCGTCCGCGGCCCGGTCCGGGCGGCCCCTAACCGGGGATGTTGTCGAACGGGGCGGTCAGCCGGCGTAGCAGGGCCGCCAGTTCCCCGCGCTGGGCGCGGGAGAGCTCGGCCAGGATCGCGCGCTCCTGGTCCAGGAGACCGGCGAGGGCCTGGTCGGCGCGGTCCCGGCCCTCGTCCGTGAGCCGGACCAGCACACCGCGCCGGTCACTGGGGTCCGGCAGGCGCTCCACCAGGCCCTTCTTGGCGAGGCGGTCGATACGGTTGGTCATCGTGCCGGAGGTGACCAGGGTCTGGGTGAGCAGCTGGCCCGGCGAGAGCTGGTACGGGCTGCCCGCGCGGCGCAGCGCCGTCAGGACGTCGAACTCCCACGGCTCCAGCTGATGCTCGGAGAAGGCCAGCCGACGTGCGCGGTCCAGATGCCGGGCGAGCCTGCTCACCCGGCTCAGCACCTCGAGCGGTTCCACGTCGAGGTCCGGGCGCTCCCGGCGCCACGCTGCGACCAGCCGATCGACCTCGTCCTCCATGACGATCAGTGTAGTGGTTGTGTCGACGTGAAGTCTCTTGACGTCAATCATCTTGACGTCAAGAGAGATGTGGGGTCACGCTGGGTACCCGCCCCGCACGGCCACCCCTGGAGGCACCATGCCCGCCGCCCCCGCCTGGGACCCCGCCCAGTACCTGCGTCACGCGGGCCACCGCGCCCGCCCCTTCACCGACCTCCTCGCCCGGGTCCCCGAGCTCCCCACCGCCCGCCCCCGCATCGCCGACCTCGGCTGCGGCCCCGGCAACGTCACCACCCTGCTCGCCGACCGCTGGCCCACCGCCCGCATCACCGGCTACGACAACTCCGCCGAGATGCTCGCGCGGGCCGAGGAGCACGCCGGCCCCACCCCGGGCGGCGGCCGCCTCGACTTCGCCCGCGCCGACGCCCGCACCTGGGCCCCGGCCGAGCCGCACGACCTGATCATCAGCAACGCCACCCTCCAGTGGGTCCCCGGCCACGCCGAACGCTTCGCCGACTGGATCACCGCCCTGCGGCCCGGCGGCACCCTCGCCCTCCAGGTCCCCGGCAACTTCGACGCCCCCAGCCACCGCCTGATGCGCGAGCTGGCGGACTCCCCCCGCCACCGGGGCCGACTGGCCGGCGTCCTGCGCCACGGCGACGCCGTCCACGCCCCCGGGACCTACCTGGAGCGGCTGACCGGCCTCGGCTGCACCGCGGACGTCTGGGAGACGACGTACCTCCACCTGCTGACCGGCGACGACCCCGTCCTCGACTGGGTCAGGGGGACCGGACTGCGCCCCGTCCTCGCCGCGCTCGACGACGACCCGCGGGCCCGGGACGCGTTCGTCGAGGAGTACCGCACCGCCCTCCGCGCGGCCTATCCGGCGGGCCCCCACGGCACCCCGTTCCCGTTCCGCCGCATCTTCGCCGTCGCCCGGAAGGAAGGGTGACTCAGGGGGTGCGTCCCAGGTGGGTCACGAGGATGCGGATCACGTCGTCGTCGATGACGGGGGGCACCCGGTAGCCGCCGACGCGCAGACGACGGAAGTCCGGCGATCCGTAGGGGATCGATCCTGCTGGACGAGGGCTTTCCGCAGGTTCAGCTCTTCCGGTGCCCGATCAGCCGCGGCTTCGGCTCCAGGCCGTCCAGGCCGTGCCACGCCAGGTTCACCAGGTGCGCCGCCACCTCCGCCTTCTTCGGGCGGCGCACGTCCAGCCACCACTGGCCCGTCAGCGCCACCATGCCGACCAGCGCCTGCGCGTACAGCGGGGCCAGCTTGGCGTCGAAGCCGCGGTTCTTGAACTCACGGCCCAGGATGTCCTCCACCTGGGTGGCGATGTCGGAGATCAGCGAGGCGAACGACCCCGTCGACTGCGGGATGGGGGAGTCGCGGACCAGGATCCGGAAGCCGTCCGTGTACTCCTCGATGTAGTCCAGGAGCGCGAACGCCGCCTGCTCGCACAGTTCACGCGGATGGCCGGCGGTCAGCGAACTGGTCACCATGTCCAGCAGCCGCCGCATCTCACGGTCCACCACCACCGCGTACAGGCCCTCCTTGCCGCCGAAGTGCTCGTACACCACCGGCTTGGACACCCCGGCCTTCGCCGCGATCTCCTCCACCGACGTGCCCTCGAAGCCCTTCGCGGCGAAGAGGGTGCGACCGATCTCCAGCAGTTGCTGGCGACGCTCGGCACCGGTCATCCGGGTACGGCGCGCACGCCGCGGCTTGTCATTGCTGGGTGTGCTGGAGTCGGTCGCCACAGCGACCATCATGCCGCCTCGACGGTTTCCCTCCGGCGCCGGGAGCCGCCTTCGTCCGTGTTGCGGCGCGAATCGATACGCGAGCGTGACGGCCACCGCACGTCGTACGCCCACCCCAGCCGCTCGAACCAGCGGATCAGCCGGGCGCTCGAATCCAGCTGGCCCCGCATCACGCCGTGCCGCGCCGACGTCGGGTCCGCGTGGTGCAGGTTGTGCCAGGACTCACCGCAGGACAGGATCGCCAGCCACCACACGTTGCCCGAGCGGTCCCGCGACTTGAACGGACGCTTGCCGACCGCGTGACAGATCGAGTTGATCGACCACGTCACGTGGTGCAGCAGCGCCACCCGTACGAGTGAACCCCAGAAGAACCCGGTGAACGCCCCCCACCAGGACATCGTGACCAGCCCGCCGATCAGCGCCGGAAGGGCCAGGGACACCGCCGTCCACAGCACGAACTGGCGGGAGACCGCACGCAGCGCCGGATCCTTGATCAGATCCGGCGCGTACTTGTCCTGCGGAGTCTGCTCCTCGTCGAACATCCAGGCGATGTGCGCCCACCACAGACCCTTGATCAACGCCGGAACCGTCTCGCCGTACCGCCACGGCGAATGCGGGTCGCCCTCGGCGTCGGAGAACTTGTGGTGCTTGCGGTGGTCGGCGACCCAGCGGACCAGCGGCCCCTCGACCGCCATCGAGCCCGCGATCGCCAGCGCGATCTTCAGCGGCCGCTTCGCCTTGAACGAACCATGAGTGAAGTGCCGGTGGAACCCGATCGTGATGCCGTGGCAGCCCAGGAAGTAGAAGAACACCAGCAGGCCCAGATCCAGCCAGCTCACCCCCCACCCCCACGCCAGCGGCACCGCCGCCACCAGCGCGAGAAAGGGAACGGTGATGAACAGCAGCAGAGTGACCTGCTCGATCGAACGCTTCTGCTCGCCACCCAGCGTGGCCGGGGAATCGGTGGTACCACCGGGCGCCTTCGGCGCCTCATCGATCACATCGGAACTTGAGGTCATGCGCGTCCCCTGTGGGGTCGAGGGTCGAGTCCATGCCGAGGCCGCGGTACCCGTGCACACTTTCCTACGGTTCCGTAACCTACGGCGACGTAAGTATGGCAGTGCGTCATCCCACGGCAAGAGCCCGAGAGCCTGCGCGTCCCGGTCGACACCTATCCTGGAGAGCGGTCGGACAGCGCGGTCCGCTCAGATTTCTTCCCGGACGTCCAGCCCCGTAAGCGGCGCCCGCCGCGCGAGACGCCGTCCGGGTTCCCTCCCAGACGAGCTTCAACACTGCAAGGAGCCGCACCTGTGAGCAGTGCCGACGACCAGACTGTGTCCCAGGCGACCACCAGCACCGAACTGCGGGCCGACATCCGCCGACTGGGCGACCTCCTCGGGGAGACCCTCGTCCGGCAGGAAGGCCCCGAACTGCTGGACCTCGTCGAGAAGGTACGCCGACTCACCCGAGAGGACGGCGAGGCCGCGGCCGAACTGCTGCGCGGCACCGAACTGCAGACCGCCGCCAAGCTGGTCCGCGCCTTCTCCACCTACTTCCACCTCGCCAACGTCACCGAGCAGGTCCACCGCGGCCGCGAACTGCGCGCCCGCCGCGCCGCCGAGGGCGGACTGCTCACCCGGACGGCCGACCGCCTCAAGGACGCCGACCCCGAGCACCTGCGCGAAACGGTCCGCAACCTCAACGTGCGCCCCGTCTTCACCGCACACCCCACCGAGGCCGCCCGCCGCTCCGTCCTCAACAAGCTGCGCCGCATCGCCGCCCTCCTCGACACCCCCGTCATCGAGACCGACCGGCGCCGCATCGACACCCGCCTCGCCGAGAACATCGACCTCGTCTGGCAGACCGACGAACTCCGCGTCGTACGCCCCGAACCCGCCGACGAGGCCCGCAACGCCATCTACTACCTCGACGAACTCCACGCCGGCGCCGTCGGCGACGTCCTCGAGGACCTCACCGCCGAACTCGAACGCGCCGGCGTCAAGCTCCCCGACGACACCCGCCCCCTCACCTTCGGCACCTGGATCGGCGGCGACCGCGACGGCAACCCCAACGTCACCCCCCAGGTCACCTGGGACGTCCTCATCCTCCAGCACGAACACGGCATCAACGACGCCCTGGAGATGATCGACGAACTGCGCGGCTTCCTGTCCAACTCCATCCGCTACACCGGAGCCACGGAAGAACTCCTCACCTCCCTCAAGGCCGACCTCGACAAGCTCCCCGAGATCAGCCCCCGCTACAAGCGCCTCAACGCCGAGGAGCCCTACCGGCTCAAGGCCACCTGCATCCGGCAGAAGCTCGAGAACACCAAGCAGCGCCTCGCCAAGGGCACCCCCCACGAAGACGGCCGCGACTACCTCGGCACCGCCGAACTCCTCGCCGACCTGCGCATCATCCAGACCTCCCTGCGCGAACACCGCGGCGGCCTCTTCGCCGACGGCCGCCTCGCCCGCACCATCCGCACCCTCGCCGCCTTCGGCCTCCAGCTCGCCACCATGGACGTCCGCGAACACGCCGACGCCCACCACCACGCCCTCGGCCAGCTCTTCGACCGCCTCGGCGAGGAATCCTGGCGCTACGCCGACATGCCCCGCGAGTACCGCACCAAGCTCCTCGCCAAGGAGCTCAGGTCCCGGCGCCCGCTGGCCCCCACCCCCGCCCCCGTCGACGCGGCCGGCGAGAAGACCCTCGGCGTCTTCCAGACCGTCAAGCGCGCCCTGGAGGTCTTCGGACCCGAGGTCATCGAGTCCTACATCATCTCCATGTGCCAGGGCGCCGACGACGTCTTCGCCGCGGCCGTCCTCGCCCGCGAAGCCGGCCTCATCGACCTGCACGCCGGCTGGGCCAAGATCGGCATCGTGCCCCTCCTGGAGACCACCGACGAACTCAAGGCCGCCGACACCATCCTCGAGGACCTCCTCGCCGACCCCTCCTACCGGCGCCTCGTCGCCCTGCGCGGCGACGTCCAGGAGGTCATGCTCGGCTACTCCGACTCCTCCAAGTTCGGCGGCATCACCACCAGCCAGTGGGAGATCCACCGCGCCCAGCGCCGCCTGCGCGACGTCGCCCACCGCTACGGCGTACGCCTGCGCCTCTTCCACGGCCGCGGCGGCACCGTCGGCCGCGGCGGCGGCCCCACCCACGACGCCATCCTCGCCCAGCCCTGGGGCACCCTGGAGGGCGAGATCAAGGTCACCGAACAGGGCGAGGTCATCTCCGACAAGTACCTCATCCCGTCCCTGGCCCGCGAGAACCTCGAACTGACGGTCGCCGCCACCCTCCAGGCCTCCGCCCTGCACACCGCGCCCCGCCAGTCCGACGAGGCCCTCGCCCGCTGGGACGCCGCCATGGACGTCGTCTCCGAAGCCGCCCACCAGGCCTACCGGCGCCTCGTCGAGGACCCCGACCTGCCCGCCTACTTCTTCGCCTCCACCCCCGTCGACCTCCTCGGCGCCCTCCACCTCGGCTCCCGGCCCTCCCGCCGCCCCGACTCCAACGCCGGACTCGACGGACTGCGCGCCATCCCCTGGGTCTTCGGCTGGACCCAGTCCCGCCAGATCGTCCCCGGCTGGTTCGGCGTCGGCTCCGGCCTCAAGGCCCTGCGCGAAGCCGGCCTCGACACCGTCCTGGAAGAAATGCACCAGCAGTGGCACTTCTTCCGCAACTTCATCTCCAACGTCGAGATGACCCTCGCCAAGACCGACCTGCGCATCGCCCAGCACTACGTCGACACCCTCGTCCCCGACGAACTCAAGCACGTCTTCGACACCATCAAGACCGAACACGAACTCACCGTCGCCGAGGTCCTCAAGGTCACCGGCGAGAACGAACTACTGGACGCCGACCCCGTCCTCAAGCAGACGTTCGCCATCCGCGACGCCTACCTCGACCCCATCTCCTACCTCCAGGTCGCCCTCCTCGGCCGCCAGCGCGAAGCCGCCGCCGCCGGCCAGGAACCCGACCCGCTCCTCGACCGCGCCCTGCTCCTCACCGTCAACGGCGTCGCCGCCGGCCTGCGCAACACCGGCTGACACCCCGCACCCGGACACGACGGTGCCCCCGCACTCACCACGAGCACGGGGGCACCGCCCTTTCCGCATCACACCGCCACGAACGCCGGGACCCGGCCGGACCCGCGACACGTCACGAGTTGTACGCGCTCTGCGCCCGCTCCAGCCCCTCGGTCACCAGGCACTCCACCGCGTCCGCCGCACGGTCCACGAAGTAGTCCAGCTCCTTGCGCTCCGCCGACGAGAAATCCCTCAGCACGAAATCCGCCACCGGCATCCGCCCCGGCGGCCGGCCGATCCCGAACCGCACCCGGTGATAGTCCGCACCCAACGACTTCGTGATCGACTTCAACCCGTTGTGCCCGTTGTCCCCGCCACCCAGCTTCAACCGCAGCACGCCGTAATCGATGTCCAGCTCGTCGTGCACCGCCACGATGTTGCCCACCGGCACCTTGTAGAAGTCCCGCAACACCGTCACCGGACCGCCCGACACGTTCATGAACGACATCGGCTTCGCCAGGACCACCCGCCGGTTCCCCGGCCCCACAGGCCCGATCCGCCCCTCCACCACCTGCGCCTGCGCCTTGCCGTGCCGCTTGAACCGCGCCCCGATCCGCTCCGCCAGCAGATCCACCACCATGAAACCGACGTTGTGCCGGTTCCCCGCGTACTCGGGGCCCGGATTGCCGAGACCGGCCACCAGCCAGGGCGCACCCGCGTCCGTCGTCACGTCCATGTCTCCTTAACCGCCCGTCCGTCCCTGCATACACGTCGGCCGCTGCCCCCGCACGGGAACAGCGGCCGACCACACGATGACCGTGGGAGAGGATCAGGCCTCCGCGGCCTCTTCGCCCTCACCCTCGGCGGCGGGCTCCTCGGCCTGCGCGGCCAGGACCTGCAGGACGACCGTGTCCTCGTCGACGGCCAGCTTGGTACCGGCCGGGAGCGGGATGTCCTTCGCCAGGATGGAGGCGCCGGCCTCCAGACCCTCGACGGAGACGGTGACCGACTCGGGGATGTGCGTGGCCTCGGCCTCGACCGGCAGCGCGTTCAGGACGTGCTCCAGCAGGTTGCCACCCGGGGCCAGTTCACCCTCGGTCTGCACGAAGATCTCGACGCTGACCGTCTCGCCACGCTGCACCAGCTGCAGGTCGACGTGCTCCAGGAAGCCCTTGATCGGGTCACGCTGAACCGACTTCGGGATCGCCAGCTCGTTCGTCTTGCCGTCGATGTCCAGCGCGATCAGCACGTTCGGCGTACGCAGCGCCAGCAGCAGCTCGTGACCCGGAAGCGTCAGGTGGATCGGGTCCGAACCGTGCCCGTACAGAACACCCGGAACCTTGTTGTCACGACGGATACGACGCGCGGCACCCTTGCCGAACTCGCTGCGCGTCTCGGCGGTGAGCTTCACCTCGGACATGATCACTCCTCGTAGAGGTAGAAACGGACGTGGTCACCCGGCCACGAACGGCCTGCTACGAAGAGCGCGTCGATAACGGACAGCCACACCCACGTCTTCACGAAGACGAGTACGGCCTCCCTCGCCGAGCAACTTCAGCAGTCTACTCGGAGAGGAAGGCCGTACCCAAAACGATCTCGGGAACCCCCGAGAGGACCCCCGGAGGAACCCCTACTGCTCGTCGAACAGGCTCGTCACCGAACCGTCCTCGAACACCTCACGCACCGCACGCGCGATCGTCGGCGCGATCGACAGCACCGTGATCTTGTCCAGCTCCAGCTCACCCGGCGTCGGCAGCGTGTTCGTGAACACGAACTCACTCACCTTCGAGTTCTTCAGCCGGTCCGCCGCCGGACCCGACAGCACACCGTGCGTCGCCGTCACGATGACGTCCTCCGCACCATGCGCGAACAGCGCGTCCGCCGCCGCACAGATCGTGCCGCCCGTGTCGATCATGTCATCGACCAGAACACAGATCCGGCCCTTCACATCACCGACGACCTCGTGCACCGTGACCTGGTTCGCCACGTCCTTGTCACGCCGCTTGTGCACGATCGCCAGCGGCGCACCCAGACGGTCGCACCAACGGTCCGCCACCCGCACCCGGCCCGCGTCCGGAGACACCACCGTCAGCTTCGAACGATCCACCTTCGCACCCACGTAGTCCGCCAGCAGCGGCAGCGCGAACAGGTGGTCCACCGGGCCGTCGAAGAAACCCTGGATCTGATCCGTGTGCAGATCCACCGCCAGGATCCGGTCCGCACCCGCGGTCTTCATCAGATCCGCCACCAGACGCGCCGAGATCGGTTCACGCCCCCGGTGCTTCTTGTCCTGCCGCGCGTAACCGTAGAACGGCACGATCACGGTGATGGAGCGGGCCGACGCGCGCTTCAACGCGTCGATCATGATCAACTGCTCCATGATCCACTTGTTGATCGGAGCCGTATGGCTCTGGATCAGAAAACAGTCCGCACCGCGCGCCGACTCCTGATACCGCACATAGATCTCGCCGTTCGCGAAATCGAAGGCCTTCGTCGGGACGACCCCGACACCCAACTGCTGGGCGACCTCCTCGGCAAGCTCGGGGTGGGCGCGGCCGGAGAAGAACATCATCTTCTTCTCGCCGGTCGTCTTGATCCCGGTCACAGCACTTTCTCCTCAGAGGTTTCGCAGCTGAGCCTCACAGGCTCTTTCCGGCTGGGTGCCGGAGGCGTCTCAGCTGGTGGGGTGCGGATGTGCACTTATCACGGTACGCCGTGTTCGACGCGCCGGTTTCCGGTCAGCCCTCGCCACCGGACTCCCGGGACACCGCCTCGGCCGCCTTCGCCGCCGCGCTCCCCGGACGCTTACGAGCCACCCAACCCTCGATATTCCGCTGCTGACCGCGGGCCACGGCCAGCGAACCGGGCGGCACATCCTTCGTGATCACCGAGCCGGCGGCCGTGTAGGCACCGTCCCCGACCGTGACAGGAGCCACAAACATGTTGTCCGACCCCGTCTTGCAGTGCGAACCGACGGTCGTGTGATGCTTGCTCTCCCCGTCGTAGTTCACGAACACGCTCGCCGCACCGATGTTGGTGTACTCACCGATCGTCGCGTCCCCCACGTAGGAGAGGTGCGGGACCTTCGTCCCCTCGCCGATCGACGCGTTCTTCGTCTCGACGTACGTACCGATCTTCGACCTCAGCCCCAGCCGGGTGCCCGGACGCAGATACGCGTACGGACCCACCGTCGCCTCCGGACCCACCTCGGCGCCGACCGATACCGTGTTGTCCACCCGCGCGCCCGCGCCCACGCGGGTGTCCGTGAGCCGCGAGTTCGGCCCGACCTCCGACCCCTCGGCAAGGTGCGTGGAACCGTGCAGCTGCGTCCCCGGGTGGACGATCACGTCCTGCTCGAACGTCACCGTCACGTCCACCCACGTCGTCGCCGGGTCGACCACCGTCACGCCGGCCAGCATCGCGCGCGTCAGCAGCCGGTCGTTCAGGATCCGACGGGCCTCCGCCAGCTGCACCCGGTTGTTGATCCCCGCGATCTCCCGGTGATCCCCCGCCACCGAGGCGCCGACCCGGTGACCGGCCTCACGCAGGATGCCGAGCACGTCGGTCAGGTACTCCTCGCCCTGGCTGTTGTCCGTCCGCACCTTGCCCAGCGCGTCCGCGAGCAGCTGCCCGTCGAACGCGAACACCCCGGAGTTGATCTCACGGATCGCCCGCTGCGACTCCGACGCGTCCTTGTGCTCCACGATCGCCGTGACGGCACCCGAGGCCCCGTCCCGCACGATCCGGCCGTACCCCGTCGCGTCCGGCACCTCGGCCGTCAGCACCGTCACCGCGTTGCCGTCGGCGGAGTGGGTGGCGGCCAGCGCCCGCAGCGTCTCGCCGGTCAGCAGCGGAGTGTCACCGCAGACGACCACGACCGTGCCGTCCACGGCACCGCCCAGGGCCTCCAGCCCCATCCGGACGGCGTGCCCGGTGCCGTTCTGCTGCTCCTGCACGGCGGTCCGCACGTCGGGGGCGACCTCGGCGAGGTGTGCGGTGACCTTCTCGCGGGCGTGCCCGACGACGACGACCAGGTTCTCGGGCTCCAGCTCACCGGCGGCGGCGAGCACATGGCCGACGAGGGAACGTCCGCACAGCTCGTGCAGGACCTTGGGTGTGGCCGATTTCATACGGGTGCCCTCACCCGCTGCGAGAACGACGACGGCTGCCGGGCGAATGGCGCTCACGGGATGCCCTTCGGCTTTGAGGGGGAGGGGGTGGACATCCGCAGGATACCGGGGTGGCTGGTGGGGGGTATGAGTGCGGGCCCTGACGGCGTCCGAAGCGCCGGTCAGAGCCCGCTGGCAGCTCCGCCGCTAGGACTCGAACCTAGACCGAAACACCTCCAAAGGGTGCCGTGCTGCCAATTACACTACGGCGGATCGCTGCCTCAGACCTTACCGGAGCCTGGCAAGCTGCCAAGAACGATTCCGCTCCACCAGCCTTCGATCCGTCGGTACAGATCAGCGCTCTGAACGACGCTGATCACCAGGCAGCCGCGGTAGTTCTCGCCCACGTTCTTGCGCACCGTCTTGGGGTTGTGCTTCTTGAGCGTCGTCTTGCCGAAGCAGGCCACGTTCGTGTCCACGAGAGTCGCCCAGTACTGCTCTGCGGCTGGTACATCGGCGGTCTCGTGGATCATCACGCGGAAGCGCAGGCGCTCGCGTTCCACTTGGAGCAGGTCGAGCCAGGCGAGGAACACCGTGATCATGCCAGGGTCACTGTTCACGAAGAGAACGAACTCACGGCGGCTGTAGATCTTGTCCTTCGCCCCCTCGGCCCAGTAGAGCCCTACGCCGAGCAGGAACAGCTCCCGTTCCGACAGGGAGCCGATCTCCTGCCGAGCCGTCGTCTTGGTCTGCTGGCGTGCGGCGTCCCGCATCGCGAGTTCGTGCTCCCACCTCTTGCTCGCGGCCAGCTTCGCCTGCTCCGACGGTGCTCGCCGCTCCGGCTTCGGCAGGTCCCGGACCCAGAGCGAGATCGAGCTCTTGCTGCACCCCAGCTCCACCTGGATCCGGTCGTACGTCCAGCCCTGCAGCCGGAGCTCGCGGGCCTTGTCGCGCAGGTCGTCCTTTGCGTTCGGGCGCTTGGTCCATTCCGGGGGCGGCTCGCCCTCCAGGAGGCGGTTGAGGATGTCGTTGTTGTCGACGTGCAGCCGGTCGCGGATCTGGCGGCGGCTGAGGCCTTCGCGTCGCAGGGTCACCGCCTGTTCGCGCAGACCCTCGAAGTCCGTGTACTTGTTCCGTGAATGTGCCATGGGCATACCGTCCGGCCGGAATCCTTGGCTCCGGTGCCGAACGGCGGAGAGTTCACCAGTTCGAGGGATATCGCGTCGTATCGCTTGTCGAAAGTCACCGGAAACGGGCCGTTCGGCGCCCGTAGGCTGGAGGGCATGACCACGACGGGGGAAGACCACGTACCGGCCCGGGGCGGGCCTTGGTGGGACAGGCGGCGCGGTGCGGTGCTCGATGTGAGCCTCGCCGTCGTGTCCGCGGTGGAGTGCGCGGCGGAGGGGGTTCCGTTCGCGCGGGACGCGGGGATTCCGTGGGCGGCGGGGGTCGTCTTCGGGCTGCTGGCCGGTTCGGTGCTGGTGGTGCGGCGGAGGTGGCCCATCGCGGTGGTGCTGGTGGCGATCGCCATCACGCCGGCGGAGATGGGTCTTCTGCTGGGTGTCGTCGGCCTGTACACGCTGGCCGCGTCCGAGTTGCCGCGGCGGATCATCGGGTCGCTGGCCGGGATGTCGTTGCTGGGGACGTTGATCGTCACGTTCGTGCGGGTGCGGCAGGACATGGCGCACGAGGACATCGACGTCGGTGACTGGTTCATTCCGTTCGCGGCGATCGGGACGTCCCTGGGGGTGACGGCTCCTCCGGTGCTGCTGGGGATGTACGTGGGGGCGCGGCGGCGGTTGATGGAGAGTCTGCGGGAGCGTGCGGACAGTCTGGAGCGGGAGCTGCAGTTGCTCGCGGAGCGGGCGGAGGAGCGCGCGGAGTGGGCGCGCAACGAGGAGCGGAGGCGGATCGCGCGGGAGATGCACGACGTGGTGGCGCATCGGGTGAGTCTGATGGTGGTGCATGCGGCGGCGTTGCAGGCTGTGGCGCGGAAGGATCCGGAGAAGGCGGTGAGGAACGCCGTGCTGGTGGGGGACATGGGGCGGCAGGCGTTGACCGAGTTGCGGGAGATGCTCGGGGTGTTGCGTGCGGGTGCGGACGGGGGGCGTGCGGAGCGGGCTGCGGTGCCGTTGGCGGCGGTGGGGGTGGCTGCCGCGGCGGCGGCTTCGCGGGCGGTGGAGGAGGGGTCTGCGGAGGGGCCGTGTCTGGCGGAGCTGGAGGAGTTGATCGGGCAGTCGTCGGCGGCGGGGATGGTCGTGGCGTTGTCGGTGGAGGGGGAGGAGCGGTCGTACGCGCCGGAGGTGGAGTCGACGGCGTTCCGGGTGGTGCAGGAGGCGTTGACGAACGTCCACAAGCACGCGGCGGGTGCGAAGACGTACGTCCGGCTGGCGCACCGGGCGTCGGAGATCGCGATGCAGGTGGAGAACGAGCCGCCGCCGGAGGTGGCGTCGGCGTCGTCGGCGCGGTTGCCGTCGGGTGGGAACGGTCTGGTGGGGATGAAGGAGCGGGTGGCCGCTCTGGGGGGTGTGTTCGTGTCGGGGCCGACGGACGCGGGGGGTTTCCGGGTGTCGGCGGTGATTCCGGCGTCGTAGCCGGGCGGGGTGGGCCGGGAGGGGGCGGGTCAGTCCGAGGTGGGTCGGGCGGGGTTGGCGGTGAGGCGGGTGGGTCGGGTGCCGGCGATGAGGGTGGCGAGGGCGTGGTCGATGTCGGGGCCGAGGTACCAGTCGCCGGTGTGGTCGAGGGCGTAGACGCGGCCTTCGGTGTCGATGGCGATGAGGGCCTGGGTGTCGGTCTCGGTGCCGAGGGGGCAGGTCTGGGTGCCGAGGGCGCGGCCGAGGTCGCCGAGGGTGCGGGCCATGTGGAGGCCGTGGAGGGGGTCGAGGTGGAGGGTGGCGGGGGCGATCTGGCGGCCGGGTCCGGTGGGGGTGATGTGGAGGCCGCCGAATTCGGCCCAGACTTCGACGGCGGCGGGGAAGACGGTGTGGCGGTGTCCTGCGGGTGAGGTGTGTGCGCGCAGGGCGTCGGCCCAGATCTCTGCTTGTTTGATGTCCCAGCGTCCGGGTTGCCAGCCGGCGTCGCGGAGGGCGGCGTCGACGGGGACGGGGAAGCGGGTGGTGGAGGTGCGGTCGGCGTGCATCTGCCCTTGGTCCGTGTCGGTGGTGTCGTTCGGCGTGGGGTGGTCGGTCAGTCGTCGGTGGTGGGGTCGACGATGCGGACGCCGAAGTGGGCGGTGAGGGCGGTGCAGGCGCGGCAGGGGGTGGCGAAGCTGCCGTGGAGGGGGTCGCCGTCCTCGCGGATGCGGCGGGTGGTGAGTTTGGCGTGTTTGAGGGCTTTGCGGGCTTCGCCGTTGGTCATGGGTCTGCGTGCGGCGCGTTTGCTGCGGGTGGAGTCGGCGGTGGTGAGGTGTCGGGAGATGAGGATGGTTTCGGCGCAGCGGCCGGTGAAGCGGTCGCGTTGGCCGCTGGTGAGGGTGTCGAGGAAGTCCTGGACGAGGTGGTGCAGGGCGGGGGGTGTGTCGGCGCGGGCGGGGGTGGCGGTGAGGGTGGTGCCGCGGACGGAGAGGGCGGCGGCGACGGTGGGGAGTATGCCGTCGCGGCGGTGGCGCAGGGTGGGGGTGTGGGGGGTTTCGGTGGCGCTCCAGCCGATGCGGGGGTCGCCGGTCCTGGGGTCGTCGGACCTGTCGGTGTGTGGTCCCGTCTGCGTCGCGCTCATGGTCGTGTTCCCCTCTTGTGCATCCCCCCGGAGGTCACAGGGTGCCAAATGTGGTGGCGTGTGCGGAAGCTGGGGCGGGGTGACACGCTCGGGGGTGGGCGGTCCGTCACGAGGGGGTGACGGCTGGTCACGGGTGGGGGTCGGGGTGGGTGTGCGGGGCCGGTGACCGGTGTCGGTGTACCGCATAGGCTGTCGGCACCGCGTTTCGCGTGCGGTGATGGAAGACAGTGCAGACGGACAGACGCCGCAGGGGGCTACCGCCATGACGACAGGTCGGCTCGGGCAGATCGCGCCGCCGAACGCGGCCTACGCCGGGCAGGTCGTGCATTTTCCGGATCCGGTTCGGGCGGCTCGTCACCCGAGAGGGGTACGGGTGGATGAGGGGGGTTACCCCGTTTTCTCGCCGTATGCCCGTGCGGTGGCGGAGGTTGCGGAGCCGCCGGTGGGGTTCGGGGTCGACGAGTTGCGGTTGACGGATTACGTGTCGGCGAACGCGGCGTTGTCGGCGTCGGGGCACGAGTTGTGGGACACGGTGCCGGCGGTGGCGACGCCGCACGGCTGGACGTGGCATCACGTGGTGGGGTCGCGGCGTATGGAGCTGGTGCCGGTCGAGGTGAAGGCGTTGCTGCGGCATCACGGGGGTGTGGCGACGGCGGCGGTGGATCAGTCGAAGCGGGGGACGCGGCCGTTGCAGGAGACGCGGCCGGTGCATTTCGGGTTGCCGAAGTCGGGTGTGGCGGTGACGGAGCAGCAGGTGCAGGGGGTCGAGGAGGATCTCGGGTACCGGTTGCCGGGTGCGTACCGGTCGTTCCTGAAGGCGGCGGGTGGGTGTGCGCCGGTGGGTACGGCGTTGGACGCGGAGCTGGGGTTGTTGGTGGATCAGCCGTTCTTCACGGTGCGTGAGGAGGCGGCGGTCAATGATCTGGTCTATGTCAACAAGTGTCTGCGGGATCATCTGACGAAGGATTACCTGGGTGTCGCGTTCGTCCAGGGTGGTCTGCTCGCGGTGAAGGTGAAGGGCGAGCGGATCGGTTCGGTGTGGTTCTGCTCGTACGACGACGCGCGGGACGTGGATCCGTCGTGGTCGCCGGCGGAGCGGGTGGAGCGGTTGCTGTTGCCGTGCGGTGAGGATTTCGACGCGTTCCTGTCGCGGTTGGCGGGGTCGCCGCCGGAGTTGGAGACGGTGGCGAATCTGATGGTGGACGGCGGTTTCGCGCGTGCGGTGCCCGTGGCGTCGGCGTCTTCGGCGCCGGTAGGGGAGTGAGCTGGCGATGGTGACGTTCGCGCAGGCGCAGGAGCGCGCGGAGGAGTGGGTCAACGGTGATCTGCCGGCGTACCAGCATCGTGAGGTGCGGGTGCGGGAGTTCGGTCTGGGGTTCGTGGTGTGGGCCGAGGACCGTGCGGACGGGCCGCGTTCGGACGGTGGTGCGCAGCGGCTGGTGATCGCGCGGGACAGTGGTGAGGCGACGCTGTGGCCGGCGTTGGCGGTGGGGGAGGTGATCCGCCGTTATGAGGAGGAGTACGGCCGTCCGGACGTGGGGGACGAGCCGGTGGCCGCTCCTGCGGAGCGGGTGGATCTGAACCAGACGTCGTTCTTGCTGAGTCCGCCGGAGTGGTTGCAGGAGGCGGCGGACAAGTTGGGTGTTCCGGACCGGCGGGGTGAGCGGGACGCCGGTGGCGGTGTGGCGGGGGGTGACTCCGGGGGAGATGTGGGGGCGCGGGGCGGGGTGCCGTCGGTCGGGTCTTCTGTGCCGTCTGCGCCGTCTGTGCCGTCTGCGCCTCCTGCTTCCTCTGCTCCGTCTGCTTCCTCTGCTCCGGCTGCTCCTTCTGCGTCTTCTTCTGCTTCTGCCGGGGCGGTCGCGGGTCCGTCGGCCGCCGGGGTCGCGGCGGATGCCGGGGGCAGTGGTGCGGCGTGGCCCGCTGCCGGTGGAGGTGACGCCTCCGGGGCCGGTGGTGGTGCGTCCGGGGCGCCGGGGGTGCCCGCCGGGGCGACTCCCTGGGCGGGGACGGACACCAGCGCGGACGCCGGTGAGGACCGTTCCGTGCCGCTGCCCGAGACGGTGTTCGCGCCGCCGTTGAGCGGTGCCGACGACGCACCGCCCTCGGTGACGCCGGACGCCAAGACGGCGCTGATGTCGGGCGGCAGTCATCTTCCGCCGACGGCGCTCGCGCCGGTGGTCGACGCTCCGGACGTTCCGGACGCTCCGGACGCGCCGGTGGCGCCCGCGGGCGCGGGGACGCCGCCGGCCGCGCCCTCGGTGCCTCCCGTGCCTCCCGCTGCGGCGCCGGGCACGCCTCCCGCGGGTGCGCCGGCCCGGCCGCTCGCGCCGAACGCCGGGGACATCGCCGACGCCGCGACCAGCAAGGCGGCGCCTCCGCGGCGCGGTGGGGGTTCGACCCCGCCGCCTCCGCCGCCTCCGCCGGGTGCTCCGGGCGGGCGGCCGGGGAGTGCGCCTCCGCCGGGTGCGCCTCCTGCGCCGGCGGGGGGCTACGTGCCGACGCAGCTGGTGTCGTCGCTCGGCCCCGAGGGCCTGGGGGCTCCGGGTGCTCAGGGAGGCCCGGCCGGTCCGGGTACGCCGCCCCCGCCGAGTGCTCCCGGTGGGACTCCGGGTGGGGTGCACCATGCCGCGACGGTGCTGGCCGGTCCGGGGGGTACGGGCGGTGCCGGGGTGCCCCGGCCTCCCGCGCCGCCGGGTGCTCCCGGTGTCCCGGGTGCGCCGGGTGCCGGTGGTGGTCCCGGTACGCCGCCGCCTCCCGCCGCTCCCGGTGCGCCCGGATCCGCGGGTGCCTCCGGTGGGCAGGGTTCCCGGGGCGGTGGACGGGGTGCCGTGCACCATGCGGAGACGGTGCTGGCCGCGCCTCCGGCGGGTGGTCCCGGTATGCCTCCGCCTCCGTCCGCGCCGGGTGTGCCCGGCCCGCCGCAGCCTCCGGGTGCCCCGGGTTTCCCCGGTGCCGCGCAGTCCGTGCCGCCGGGTGCCGTGCCGCCCGGTGCGGTGCCGCCGCCCGGTCAGCCGGTGCCGGGGCAGCCGCCGGCGTACGGCTATCCGCAGCCGCCCGCCGGGCAGCCGACCGTCGGCCCCGGTTACCAGGCCGTGCTGCGCTACCGCGCGCAGGACGGTTCCGAGCAGCAGCTGATCCGGCGTTCGGCGCCGGGCACGCCGCATCCGGAGTGGCAGATCTTCCACGAGCTGCGGGCCATGAACGTGCCGCCGGACCAGGTGCTTGAGTTGCACACCGAGCTGGAGTCGTGCGAGCTGCCGGGCGCGTACTGCGCGCGGATGATCCGGGAGCAGTGGCCGCAGGCGCGGATCACGTCCATCGCGCCGTACGGCACCGATCACGCGAGCCGGCAGCAGGGCATGCGGCAGCTGCTCGCGCACCAGGGCGAGCTGCACCAGGTGGCCGACGGGCCGGCGCGTCCGGCGCCGGTGCGGGCGCCGCTGCCGCCGGTGCAGCCGGTGCCGCCGATCCCGCCGGAGGCCATCGGGCAGGAGCTGGCGGCGGCGTTCGGGCCGGGCGTCTTCCGGTTCGAGCAGGCCGCGGTGTCCCGGCAGGGTGTGCCGCCGGTCGTGGCGCACACGCTGGTGGCGGCGGGGCTGCCGATGGACATGGGTCCGTTCTTCTGGGCGCAGGCCCAGCCGGGCCGTCCGGTGCCGACGCTGGCGGAGCTGGCGGCCGAGCGGGGGGTGCAGCCGGCCTCGGACGCGGGTTCGTACCTCGTCGTGGGCAGTGACTTCGGCCGGGCGGTCTGTGTGCAGTACGGCACGGCGAACATCGTGGCGGTGCCGGTGGAGGCGGGGCCGGGCGGTGCGCCCGTGCCGCCGCAGTTCGTGAACACGGGGCTGCCGGAGTTCGCGCGCTGTCTGGCGCTGCTGGGCCGGATGTGGCGGCTCAGGTTCGGTCTGAACCAGGAGCAGGCGGGCCGCTGGACGGTGGACTTCCAGGCGCAGCTGGCCTCGATCGACCCGGCGGCGCTCGGGTCGGCGGAGAGCTGGTGGTCGGTGCTGCTGGAGCAGATGTGGGACGGGCTGCTGTGAGGCGGCGCCGCTGACGCGGACCGATGGGCCGGGCCGGTCGCCCTCACGGGGGCCGGTCCGGCCCGTCGGCGTTTCCGGATCCGGCCCGGTCCTTCACCCTCGTGCACCCTCCTTCACCTTCGTGCGCTTTGTGCGGAGTGTCGCGTTATGTGGGTTTACGTCTGATCCGTAAAGATGTCCAGACATCGCGGAAGTCTGTCAGTGGATCGGGCGAAACAGGGGTTCCGGCATGAGCAGCGCATCGGCGTCGCCGCACGGTTTCGTGACCGTACGGGGACGCGGTTACCGTCCCGAACAGGTCGACGCGTGTGCCGAGGCCCTCTCGCGGGAGCGCGACGCCGCCTGGGAGCGGGCCGCCCGGCTCACCGTGCTGGCCCGCGAGATGGGGGCGGAGCTGGACCGGCTGCGGGAGACGGTGGCCGGGCTCGCGCCCCAGGGCTACGAGGTGCTCGGGGAACGGGCGCGCCGTATCTTCCGGCTCGGGCAGGAGGAGGCCGACGCCGTACGGGAGCGTGGGCGGCGTGCGGCGCAGGAGCTGGTGGACCGGGCGCGGGGCCGGGCGGACGAGGTCCGGGAGTCCGCGCGGGCCGAGGCCGACGCCGTACGGGCCGAGGCCGACGAGTGGGCCCGGCGGCGGTTGCTCGCGGCGCGGGCGGAGGCCGACGAGGTGCGGGTCGTGGCGCGGCGCGAGGTGCGGGCCGGGCGCGGTGAGGCGCTGGCCGTGGCGCGGGTGGTGCGACGGCGCACCACCTCGATGCTCGCCGAGCAGGCGGGTGAGCACGCCGCGCGGTGGGCGGAGGCCGAGCGGGAGGAGGCCGAGCGGGCGGCCGCCCTGGACGCCCACCACGAGGAGCTGATCGAGCGCGCCGAGCGGGCGCTGGCCGAGGCGGGGCGGGAGCTGGCCGACGCGGAGGAGTCGGCCGGGCGCCGGCAGGAGGAGGCGCGGGTCCGGGCGGAGGAGATCGTCGCGCAGGCGCGGGCGCGGGCGGAGCGGATCGCCCGGGAGACGGAGCGGGTGCTGCGCGAACACGGGGAGCGCTGGGACGAGGTCCAGGACCAGATCAGCGCGTCCCGCGGCCGCCTGGGCACACTGACGGGCCGCGGCGTGGAGTGACGCGCCGTCGGCCGTGGGCGCCCCGTCAGCCCGCTCTTGCGAGGAACCCCGAGGTTTGAGTCGCTGGAAGGAATCGCGGCGCGGAGCGCGGCGGTGTCGCTGTGCCCGCCTGGCCGCGCGGCGATGCAGGGGAGTCCGTGACCTCGGGTGTGCGGCCCACCGTCGCGCCGCTCCCGCGGGGCACCGACGCAATCGCCCCCGCGCGGTCGGTCCTTCGGTACCGGGCCCGCGTGGTCGGTCCTTGAGTACCGGGCCCGCGTGGTCGGTCCTTGAGTACCGGGCCCGCGTGGTCGGTCCTTGAGTACCGGGCCCGCGTGGTCGGTCCTTCGGTACCGGGCCCGCGCGGTCAGTCCTTCAGCACCGGGAACTTCCGCGGCGCGACCACCAACAGCACCGCGAACGCCAGGGCCGCCGCCCCCGCCGCGCCCAGGTAGACGGCGTGGACGGCTTCGGCGACGGCGTGCCGTACGGGTTCGGCGGGGGCGCCCGTGTCCAGTGCCCGGGTCACCGAGTCGAGGTCGCTCGCCCCGCCGAGCCGTGCGGCCAGCACGCCGTTGGCGATCGCGCCGAAGACGGCCGCGCCGACGGTCTGGCCGGTCTGGCGGCAGAAGAGGACGGAGGCGGTCGTCGTGCCGCGCTCCGACCAGCCCACCGTCGACTGGACGCCGACGATGAGCGGGAGCTGGAACAGGCCGAGCGCGGCACCGAGCAGCAGCATCAGCAGCGTCGGCTGCCAGGCCCGGCCGGGGTAGGGCAGGAACGGGAAGGCGAGCAGGATCAGGCACGCGGCACCGATGCCCAGCATCGCCGTGTTGCGGAAGCCGATCCTGCGGTACACGTGCTGGCTCAACGCCGCCGACACGGGCCAGGTCACCGTCCACACGGACAGCACGAAACCGGCGGCCACGGGGGCCAGGCCCAGCACCGACTGGGCGTAGGTGGGCAGGAACACGGTCGGGGCCACCATCAGCAGGCCCAGCGCGCCGAGCGCGAGGTTCACCGCGGCGATCGTGCGGCGGCGCCACACCCAGCCGGGGATGATCGGCTCCGCCGCCCGGCGCTCGATCACCACCACGGCCGCGAGCAGTGCCAGCCCCGTCCCGAACAGGGCGAGGGAGGGCGCCGACAGCCACGGCCAGGCCACGCCGCCCTGCACCAGGCCGGTGAGCAGCACGCCGCCGCACGCGAACACGGCCAGCGCGCCCGCCCAGTCGACCCGGGGGCGCGTGCCGGACGTCTCCCGCCGCGGCTCGTGCAGGTGACGCGCGATCAGCCACAGGGCCAGGGCGCCGATCGGCAGGTTCACGAGGAAGATCCAGCGCCAGTCGGCGTAGGCGGCCAGCACACCGCCCAGGCCGGGGCCCGCGATCGCCGACACCGCCCACACGGTGGACAACCGGGCCTGGATCCTGGGCCGTTCCTCGAGCGGGTACAGATCGGCGGCGAGGGTCTGCACCGTGCCCTGCAGCGCGCCGCCGCCCAGGCCCTGCACGATCCGGAAGGCGATCAGGGCCGCCATGTTCCACGCGAGCGCGCACAGCAGCGAGCCGAGCAGGAAGACGGCCGCACCCGCGACCAGCACCGGTTTGCGGCCGAAGGTGTCGGAGAGCTTGCCGTAGACGGGGAGGGTGACGGTGACGGCCAGCAGGTAGCCGGAGAAGAGCCACGAGAAGAGGGAGAAGCCGCCGAGGTCGCCGACGATCTGCGGGACGGCGGTGGAGACGACGGTCGAGTCGAGGGCCGACAGCGCCATCGCGAGCATCAACGCGGCGACGACGGCACCGCGCCGCTCCGTGCCGCCGCCGGGTGCGGCCTCGCGTACCGCGGGTCTGGTGCTGCCCACTCCGGGTCTCCCCCCACACGTTCACCGGGGACCCATTGTGTGCCCCGTGCATCCATCCGCCGGGCCCAGCTTGCCACTTGAGCCCCCCGCGGCGGCAGGGTGGCGGCTCGATGCGCCCGAGGGAGGAGACCGACCCTGGGGAAGAGTCCGCCGACGGGTGGACAGTCCCTAGGGGTACCTCCGTACTACGGCCGGGGGAGGGTTCGTACCGGCGGAGGACGAGACGGGCCCCGGGGGGTCCTTAATCTGGCTTCACGCCGCTGGGGGGGCGGCAAACCGGACCGGTGGGGGTGGGGTTTTCCCCAGCGAAAGAGTGCGCTGAGCACCAGCGCGCCAGGCCCCCGGTTCCGGCCAGACTCTTCGACGTAGCACGCGACACCTTCAGCGGTACCGACCCAGGCGTACCGCCGGCACCGACGGCTCACTCGATGACCGACATAGGAGACTTGACATGACATCGGCCGTAACCATTCCCCGGCACGGGAGCACTGGAGGACGTACGGCCGTCGCCGCGCGGGCGCGGCAGGTCGTCAAGGCCTACGGCAGCGGGGAGACCCGGGTGGTCGCCCTCGACCACGTCGACGTGGACATCGCCCGTGGCCAGTTCACCGCGATCATGGGTCCGTCGGGCTCCGGCAAGTCGACGCTGATGCACTGCCTGGCCGGCCTCGACACCGTCACCGGCGGGCAGATCTACCTGGACGAGACCGAGATCACCGGTCTGAAGGACAAGAAGCTGACGCAGCTGCGCCGGGACCGGATCGGCTTCATCTTCCAGGCGTTCAACCTGCTGCCGACGCTGAACGCCCTCGAGAACATCACGCTGCCCATGGACATCGCCGGCCGCAAGCCCGACAAGGCGTGGCTGGACCGGGTCGTGGAGACCGTGGGCCTGGCCGGCCGGCTCAAGCACCGGCCGACCCAGCTCTCCGGCGGCCAGCAGCAGCGCGTCGCCGTGGCGCGGGCCCTCGCGGCACGGCCCGAGATCATCTTCGGGGACGAGCCGACCGGAAACCTCGACTCGCGGGCCGGCGCCGAGGTGCTGGGCTTCCTGCGCCGCTCGGTGGACGAGCTGGGCCAGACCATCGTGATGGTCACCCACGACCCGGTGGCCGCCTCCTACGCGGACCGGGTGCTGTACCTCGCCGACGGTCGGATCGTCGACGAGATGCACAAGCCGACCGCGGAAGCCGTCCTGGACCGCATGAAGGACTTCGACGCCCGGGGGCGCACGTCATGACCGTCCTGAAGACCTCGATGCGCAACTTCTTCGCGCACAAGGGCCGCATGGCCCTCTCGGCGGTGGCGGTGCTGCTGTCGGTGGCGTTCGTCTGCGGCACCCTGGTGTTCACGGACACGATGAACACGACGTTCGACAAGCTCTTCGCCGTCTCCTCCGCGGACGTGACGGTCGCCCCGAAGGACGCCGAGAGCGACGACACCCCGCAGAACGGGGTGCCCGCGTCCGTGCCGGCGTCCACCCTGGAGCGGATCCGCTCCGCCGAGGGCGTCGAGTCCGTCGAGGGCGCCGTCGTCTCGATGAACGTCACCGTCGTCAACGCGGACAACGACAACGTGGGTGCCACCAGCGGCGCCCCGACCCTCGCCGGCAACTGGACCAGGAACGACCTGCGGTCGATGAAGATCACCTCCGGGCACGCCCCCCGCGGGCCCACCGAGGCGATGATCGACGCCGACACCGCCGACAAGCACGACCTGAAGATCGGCGACGAACTGCGCACCATCGCGCAGACCGGCGACTTCAAGGCCCGCATCGCCGGCATCGCCACCTTCACCGTCACCAACCCCGGCGCGGCCGTCGTCTACTTCGACACCGCCACCGCCCAGCGCGAACTGCTCGGCTCCACCGGCAGGTTCACCCAGTTCAACGTCACCGCAGCGGACGGCGTCTCCGACGCGCAGCTCAAGACGAACGTCACCGAGGCCCTGGGCGGCGGCTACAAGATCCAGACGGCGAAGGAAGCCTCCGACGAGGGCCGCGAGGACGTCGGCGAGTTCATGGACGTCATCAAGTACGCCATGCTCGGCTTCGCCGGGATCGCCTTCCTGGTCGGCATCTTCCTGATCATCAACACCTTCTCGATGCTGGTCGCCCAGCGCACCCGTGAGATCGGCCTGATGCGGGCCATCGGCTCCTCCCGCCGCCAGGTCAACCGCTCGGTGCTCATCGAGGCGCTGTTCCTCGGCATCGTCGGCTCCGTCCTCGGCGTCGCCGCCGGCGTCGGGATCGCCGTCGGTCTGATGAAGCTGATGTCGGCGGCGGGCATGAACCTGTCCACCGACGACCTGACCGTGAAGGCGGCCACCCCGGTCGTCGGCCTGGTCCTCGGCGTCGTCGTCACCGTGCTGGCCGCCTACCTGCCGGCCCGCCGCGCCGGCAAGGTCTCCCCGATGGCCGCCCTGCGCGACGCCGGCACGCCGGCCGACGGCAAGGCGGGCTGGATACGCGGCCTGATCGGCCTGGTCCTCACCGGTGCCGGCGTCGCGGCCCTGTACATGGCCGGGACGGCGGACAAGGCGAGCGACGGCGCGTCGATGCTGGGGCTGGGCATCGTCCTCACCCTGATCGGCTTCGTCGTGATCGGCCCGCTGCTGGCCGGCGGGGTCGTGCGGGTGATCAGCGCGGTGCTGCTGCGGGCCTTCGGTCCGGTGGGCCGCATGGCCGAGCGCAACGCCCTGCGCAACCCGCGCCGCACCGGTGCCACGGGCGCCGCCCTGATGATCGGCCTGGCCCTGGTGGCCTGCCTGTCGGTGGTCGGCTCCTCGATGGTCGCCTCGGCCACGAGCGAACTGGACAAGACGGTCGGCGCGGACTTCATCGTCGAGGGCGAACAGGGGGTCGTGCCGCAGGCCGAGAAGAAGATGCGGGACACGCCCGGCCTGGAGCACGTCACCGGCTACAAGACGCTCGACGCCACGCTCACCTCGCCCGACGGCAAGAAGGACGACGACGGCCTGACCGCCGCCGACCCGACCTACGCGAAGGACGTGCGCCGCCCGACCACCGCCGGTGACCTGGCCGCCGCCTACGGCACCGACGCCATGTCGGTCGGCTCCGACTACGCCGAGAAGCACGGTGTGCGCGTCGGCGACACGCTCACGGTCGCCTTCAAGGGCGGCGAGACCGCGAAGCTGAAGGTCGCCGCGATCACGGACGACGACACCGCCATCGACCAGGGCGCCCGGTACATCAGCACCGACACGATGAAGAAGTACCTGCCGGCCGACCGCGTCCCGCCGAACACGATCATGTTCGCCAAGGCGAAGGACGGCCAGGAGGACCAGGCGTACGCGGCGCTGAAGAAGTCGATGCACGACTACCCGCAGTACCAGGTGCGGAACCAGACCGACTACAAGCAGGAGCTCAAGGACCAGGTCGGCCAGCTGCTGAACATGGTCTACGGCCTGCTCGCCCTCGCGATCATCGTCGCGGTCCTGGGTGTGGTGAACACCCTGGCGCTGTCGGTGGTCGAGCGGACCCGCGAGATCGGCCTGATGCGGGCGATCGGGCTCTCCCGCCGCCAGCTGCGCCGCATGATCCGCATGGAGTCCGTGGTCATCGCCCTCTTCGGCGCCCTGCTGGGGCTGGGGCTGGGCATGGGCTGGGGCACCACGGCGCAGAAGCTGCTGGCCCTGGAGGGACTGAACGTCCTCGACATCCCCTGGCCGACGATCATCGGGGTGTTCATCGGCTCGGCCTTCGTGGGCCTGTTCGCCGCGCTGATCCCGGCGTTCCGGGCGGGCCGGATGAACATCCTGAACGCCATCGCCACGGACTAGCCCGCCGGCCACCGCGCACGGGGGTCGCGGGGAAGGAGCCCGGCGCCGGAGTCCCACGGGATTCCGGCGCCGGGCCTCCGGCTGTCCGGCACCCTTCCTGCCGGCCGAGCGGGTCACTCCGCCGACCGGGCCCCCGCAGCCCACCGCGCGGGCTCGCCCCTGTCCGGAGCCCTTCCGGTCCACCGAGTCGCGCCGGTCACCGCTCCGGTGGCTTCCCGGCCGACCGGGCCGGTTCCACCGCTGTCCGGTGCCCTTCCGGCCCGCCGAGCCGGGTGGCGGGTGGGCGCAGGCCGGAGGGCCCAGGGGGCGGAGCCCCCTGGTGTCCGGGCCGCACGCCGGGGCACCTGTCCACAGGCGGGGGCGTCGTCCACAGCCCACCGCGCCCGCCCGCGCAGCGACGTACGCTGGGAGACCCCCGGCCCGCAGCGCGCGTCGGGCCCGTCGTGTTGTACACCCCCGGACGGAAAGCGCCCCGAATGAGCCTGCACGGTCTGCTCGACGCCGTCGTCAAGGACGCCGCCCTCGCGGAAGCGATCACCGCCGCCGCCGACGGCAACCGCATGCACGTCGACCTGGTCGGTCCTCCCGCGGCCCGCCCCTTCACGGTCGCCGCGCTGGCCCGCGAGACGCGCCGCCCCGTCCTGGCGGTGACGGCGACCGGACGCGAGGCGGAGGACCTGGCCGCCGCACTGCGCTCGCTGCTGCCGCCCGAGGGCGTCGTCGAGTACCCCTCCTGGGAGACCCTCCCGCACGAGCGGCTCAGCCCGCGCAGCGACACCGTCGGCCGCCGCCTGGCCGTCCTGCGCCGCCTGAGCCACCCGCGGCCCGACGACCCGGAGACCGGCCCGGTCTCGGTCGTCGTCGCCCCCGTGCGCTCCGTCCTCCAGCCGCAGGTCAAGGGCCTGGGCGACCTGGAGCCCGTGTCCCTGCGGACCGGGCAGAACGCCGACCTGAACGAGGTCGTCGAGGCCCTCGCCGCCGCCGCGTACTCCCGTGTGGAGCTGGTGGAGAAGCGCGGTGAGTTCGCCGTGCGCGGCGGCATCCTCGACGTGTTCCCGCCCACCGAGGAACACCCCCTGCGCGTCGAGTTCTGGGGCGACGACGTCGAGGAGATCCGCTACTTCAAGGTCGCCGACCAGCGCTCCCTGGAGGTCGCCGAGCACGGCCTGTGGGCCCCGCCCTGCCGCGAGCTGCTGCTGACGCCCGAGGTCCGCGAGCGGGCCGCCGCCCTCGCCGAGGACCACCCCGAGCTCGGCGAACTGCTCGGCAAGATCGCCGAGGGCATCGCCGTGGAGGGCATGGAGTCCCTGGCGCCGGTCCTCGTGGACGACATGGAGCTGCTGCTGGACGTCCTGCCCAAGGGCGCCATGGCCGTCGTCTGCGACCCCGAGCGGGTACGGACCCGCGCCGCCGACCTGGTCGCGACCAGCCAGGAGTTCCTCCAGGCGTCGTGGGCGGCCACCGCGATGTCCAGCGCGGACGAAGTCCGCTCCGGCAAGGGCGGTGGTGGGCGACGGGCGGGAGGCGAGGCGCCGATCGACGTCGACGCGGCGTCCCTGTGGTCCATCGCGGACGTGAGGGACCGGGCCCGCGAGCTGGACATGATGTGGTGGTCGGTCTCGCCGTTCGCCGCCGACGAGGAACTTGATTCGGACACCCTCAAGCTCGGCATGCACGCCCCCGAGACCTACCGCGGCGACACCGCCAGGGCGCTGGCCGACACCAAGGGCTGGCTGTCCGACGGCTGGCGCGCCGTCTACCTCACCGAGGGCCACGGGCCGGCCGCCCGCACCGTCGAGGTCCTCGGCGGCGAGGGCATCGCCGCCCGTCTCGACAACGACCTGGACGAACTGTCCCCCTCGGTCGTGCACGTCTCCTGCGGTTCGATCGACCACGGCTTCGTCGACCCGGCGCTCAAGCTCGCCGTGCTCACCGAGACCGATCTGACCGGTCAGAAGGCCGCCGGCCGCGAGGGCGCCCGGATGCCGGCCCGGCGCCGCAAGACCATCGACCCGCTCACCCTGGAGGCGGGCGACTACATCGTCCACGAGCAGCACGGCGTGGGCCGCTACATCGAGATGGTCCAGCGCACGGTGCAGGGCGCCACCCGCGAGTACCTGGTCGTGGAGTACGCCCCCGCCAAGCGCGGCCAGCCCGGCGACCGGCTCTACATCCCCACCGACCAGCTGGAGCAGATCACCAAGTACGTCGGCGGCGAGGCCCCCACCCTGCACCGTCTCGGGGGCGCCGACTGGACCAAGACCAAGGCGCGCGCCAAGAAGGCCGTCAAGGAGATCGCCGCCGACCTGATCAAGCTCTACAGCGCCCGCATGGCGGCCCCCGGGCACGCCTTCGGCGCGGACACCCCCTGGCAGCGCGAGCTGGAGGACGCCTTCCCCTACGCGGAGACCCCGGACCAGCTCACCACCATCGCCGAGGTCAAGGAGGACATGGAGAAGACGGTCCCCATGGACCGCCTGATCTGCGGCGACGTCGGCTACGGCAAGACCGAGATCGCGGTCCGCGCCGCCTTCAAGGCCGTCCAGGACGGCAAGCAGGTGGCCGTCCTCGTGCCGACGACCCTGCTGGTGCAGCAGCACTTCGGCACGTTCAGCGAGCGCTACGCCCAGTTCCCGGTGAACGTGAAGGCGCTGTCGCGCTTCCAGACCGACACCGAGGCCAAGGCCGTCCTGGAGGGCCTGCGCGAGGGCTCGGTGGACGTCGTCATCGGCACCCACCGCCTGTTCTCCTCCGAGACCAAGTTCAAGGACCTCGGCCTGGTCATCGTCGACGAGGAGCAGCGCTTCGGCGTCGAGCACAAGGAGCAGCTGAAGAAGCTCCGCGCCAACGTCGACGTGCTGACCATGTCCGCGACCCCCATCCCGCGCACCCTGGAGATGGCGGTCACCGGCATCCGCGAGATGTCCACGATCACCACCCCGCCCGAGGAGCGCCACCCGGTCCTGACCTTCGTCGGCCCCTACGAGGAGAAGCAGATCGGCGCCGCCATCCGCCGCGAACTGCTGCGCGAGGGACAGGTCTTCTACATCCACAACCGCGTCGAGTCCATCGACCGCGCGGCGGCCAAGCTGCGCGAGATCGTCCCCGAGGCGCGCATCGCCACCGCCCACGGCCAGATGTCGGAACAGGCCCTCGAACAGGTCGTCGTCGACTTCTGGGAGAAGAAGTTCGACGTACTGGTCTCCACGACCATCGTCGAGTCCGGCATCGACATCTCCAACGCCAACACCCTCATCGTCGAGCGCGGCGACAACTTCGGCCTCAGCCAGCTGCACCAGCTGCGCGGCCGGGTCGGCCGCGGCCGCGAGCGCGGCTACGCCTACTTCCTCTACCCGCCGGAGAAGCCGCTGACCGAGACCGCGCACGAGCGGCTCGCCACCATCGCCCAGCACACCGAGATGGGCGCGGGCATGTACGTGGCGATGAAGGACCTGGAGATCCGCGGCGCCGGCAACCTGCTCGGCGGCGAGCAGTCCGGCCACATCGCGGGCGTCGGCTTCGACCTGTACGTACGGATGGTCGGGGAGGCCGTCGCCGACTACCGCGCCTCCCTGGAGGGCGGCATCGAGGAGGAACCGCCGCTGGAGGTCAAGATCGAGCTGCCGGTCGACGCGCACGTCCCGCACGACTACGCCCCCGGCGAGCGGCTGCGGCTCCAGGCGTACCGGTCCATCGCCTCGGCCAACAGCGAGGAGGATGTCAAGGCCGTACGGGAGGAACTCGTCGACCGCTACGGCAAGTTGCCGGAGCCGGTGGAGAACCTGCTGCTGGTCGCGGGGCTGCGGATGCTCGCGCGGGCGTGCGGCGTCGGCGAGATCGTGCTGCAGGGCAACAACATCCGCTTCGCGCCGGTGGAGTTGCGCGAGTCGCAGGAGCTGCGCCTCAAGCGCCTGTACCCGGGCACGGTCGTCAAGGCCACCGCCCACCAGGTGCTGGTGCCGCGCCCGAAGACCGCGAAGGTGGGCGGCAAGCCGCTGCTCGGGCGGGAGCTGCTGGCGTGGGTGGGCGAGTTCCTGACCTCGATCCTCGGGTCGTAGCCGCGCCCCCGGCGCCGTGGCGGACCGTCGGTGACCCATGGAGGAAGCCGTCCACGGACCAGGCCCGTGGACGGCTTCGTCGTGTTCGAGGCGAACAGAGGCCCTACTGCTGCTCCGGCCGGTCACCGCCCTGCTCGCGCCCGAAACCGAGCCTGTCCTCGGCCTGCTGCTGCGCGGCGTCGACCTGCTTCTCGTACTTGCCGCCGGTCCTCTGGTTGACCTGGCGTTCGGCGGTGTCGGACATCTTCCGGGAACGGTCCTTGTCCTTGCCGGCCATGCTCTTCATCTTGTCGAGGAAGCCCATGCGGCACTCCTTCCGGGACGTGACTCACTCTCGACGGTACGACGGATATGTCCCGCATGCCCACTGAGGCCCCCTATGGTCTGAACCTCTGTCTCGCTACGGTGGTGTCGGCGAACAGCGAGGAGAGGGGCGCGCATGAGGCGGCGCAGCAGGATCCGTACCGCAGGGGCCGCGGTCGCGGCACTGACCCTGGCCCTGGTCACCGGGTGCGAGAGCCTCGAGGGCGACGGGACCTCGTCGTCGGACGGCGGCAGCGAGGCGCCGGCCGCTGGGCACGCCGCCAGCCCGCTGCGCAATCCCGACGGCACGCGCCCCGGCCTCGCCCCGGTCACGGGCGACGCCGACCGGGCCGCGGCACGCAAGCTCATCGAGAGTCTGAAGACCAAGGGGCGCGGCCCCAAGACCGGTTACGACCGGGACGAGTTCGGCTACGCCTGGATGGACACCGCCGACGGGGTGCCGCTGGCGAGGAACGGCTGCGACACCCGCAACGACGTGCTGCGGCGCGACGGGCAGGACGTGCGCTTCCGTTCGGGCTCGAACTGCGTGGTCGTCGCCATGACACTGCACGACCCGTACACCGGCACGACGATCGAGTGGCGCAAGCAGAAGGCGAGCGAGGTCCAGATCGACCACGTCGTGCCGCTGTCGTACAGCTGGCAGCTGGGCTCCTCGCGCTGGCCGGAGAACAAGCGCGAGCGACTGGCCAACGACCCGCTCAACCTGCTTCCCGTCGAGGGCCGGGCCAACTCGGCCAAGAGCGACTCCGGGCCCGCCACCTGGCTGCCCCCGAGCAAGGGCGTCCGGTGCGCGTACGCCGTCCGGTTCGCCCAGGTCGCCGTCAAGTACGAACTGGCGGTGACCGCACCGGACCGGGAGGCGATGCTGCGGCAGTGCGGCGGCTGAGCCGGTCCGCGCGTCCTCAGCCGCCCAGTGCGTCCAGGTCCACGATCTTGCCGGCGGGCGCCTTCGCGGTCACCGGCTCGTCGTACGCGCTGAAGGTCATGGTGCCGGGGTCCTTCTCGGACGCGCTGTCGAAGCGCAGCAGGTACGGCTTGCCCTCGGCGGCGACGTACAGCGTGTTGCGGTCCGCGCCGTCCTTCTCGCGCAGGACGATCGCGGGCGTGCCGCCGACGGTGGTGGTCTCGCCGCGCGTCACGTCCTGGCCGGCGACCTCCGTGTCGTCCAGCATCGCGTCCAGGTCGCAGAAGCTCGTCATGTCCTTGGCGTCCTGACCGGTGGCGGACATCTTGGTCCACCGGTCGGCCAGCATCGCCACGGCCGCGTCGGTGTCGGCAGCCGGCTCGCCCTCGCTCTGGGCGCGCAGGAACCGCTCGTCGTACTTCATGTAGAGCGTGCCGCCGGTCTTGATCACCTCGGCCTTGCCCTGGCCGTCCATGCTCACCGTGCCGGCGCACGCGCCCTGCCGGTCCATGGCCATGTCGATCCGGATGGTGCCGTCGCTCTCGTCGTCGGGGACGTCACCGGTCACGCGCAGCGAACGCGCCCCGGTGGTGGCTTTGGTGGCCCGGTCGGCGATCTGCGCCCCGGTCAGTCCGGCGAAGGGTTCCGTGGGCGTGGCCGCCGGTGCCGGCTTCGAGGCGGATGCGGAGGCCGATGCGTCGGCACCGGCGGACCCGCCGCCGTCGCCCTGACCGGACTGGCAGCCGGTGAGGGCGGCGGTGGCCGCCGCGGCGAGGAGGGCGGCGGTGAACGCGGTGCGACGGGCGTGACGGGTGTGCAGGGTGTGACGGCGCATGGAGGATTTCCCGGGTTTTCGGTGAGCGGTGGAGCGGTGAGCGGTCGATCGGCGGACAGGGGGGAACGGCGCACGGTGAGCGGCGTGCGCGTGAGGTGAGCGGCGTGCGTGCCGGTGGCGCGGTGGCGCCCGTCAGAACTCGCCGTTGCCGAGGAGCTCGCCCTCGGCGTCATAGACGGTGACGAGGCCGTTCTCGCTGTCCTTCCAGTCGGCGAACGCGGAGGCGATCAGCTTGGCGGCGCCCTCACCCTCGCCCATGATGCCGCCGGTGAAGTCGGTGTAGACGTCGGCGGTGTCGAGGATGTCGTTCTGCTCGTCCGCGCCCTGGACCTTGGTGACGTGGGAGACGGCCTTCTTCTCCGTCGCCGTCCCGTTCTTCTGCACGAACGCCTTGAACTGGTCGGCCTGGGAAGCCTTCTCGACCGCCTTGTCCTCGGCGGGCTTCTTCTCCTCGGCCTGCTCGGCGTCGGACGAGCCGCCCGAGGACGAGCCGCCCGAGGACGCGTCGCCGGGCTTCGCGGCGGCGCCGGCCGAGGTCCGGCCGTCGCTCTTGCCGCCGCCGTCCCCGTCGTCGCCGCCGTTCGCCGAGACGGCTCCGATGACGACGATCCCCACGACGGCGCCCAGCGCGATCTTGCCCTTCATGCCCATGGCTGTGTCCCCTCCCGTGCGGCGACCGCCTCCTGTAGACGACCGCTCGTTGGCGAGGTCAATGAGAACAGAAGCTGTGAATCGAGTCAACCAAGTTCACGGCGCCGAACGCGTACACGCCCGTGAATACGTCGATCCACACCCCTCGGTATGCTCGTCACCACACAGGGACGAGGGGAGCCGTGCGGGTGCAGGACAACGCGACAGAAGTGACCGCCGCCGGAATCGCACGGCTCGCCGGTGTCGGCCGCGCGGCCGTGAGCAACTGGCGCCGCCGCCACGCCGACTTCCCCAAGCCCGTCGGCGGCACCGAGACCAGCCCCTCCTTCGCCCTCGCCGAGGTCGAGGAATGGCTGCGCGCCCAGGGCAAACTCGCCGAGGTCCCCCTGCGCGAACGCGTCTGGCAGCAACTCGCCGGCCACCCCGAGGGACCGGTCACCGCCCTCACCCACGCCGGCTGCGTCCTCCTGCTCATCCACGACCGCCCCACCGACTGGCTGGACATGAGCGCCGGCTCCGACGAGCGCCTCGCCGCCCTGCTGCCCGCCGCACTCGACCAGGTGCTCACCCCCCGCTTCGGCACCGGCCGCGACCGCACCGTCGCCACCCCGGACGGCCCCCGGCTGCTCCCCTCCGCGCCCCTCCTGCGCGGAGCCGCCGAACTCGCCGCGGCCCAGGGCGCACGGCAGACCTACGAGTTCCTGCTCGGCCGGCACCTCGACGCCAACCCGCGGCACTACACCCTCACCCCCGCCCCCCTCGCCGAGCTGATGGCCGAACTCGCCGGCCCCGCCCGGACGGTGCTCGACCCGGCCTGCGGCACCGGCACCCTGCTCCGCGCGGCCGACGCCCGGCCCGGCCAGGAGCGGTACGGCCAGGACAGCGCCCCCGAACTGGCCGCGCTCACCGGACTGCGGCTCGCCCTGAGCACGACGGCCGCCGTACGCATCGCCGCCGGCGACACCCTGCGCGCGGACGCCTTCCCCGAGCTGCGCGCCGACGCCGTCCTGTGCCACCCACCGTTCAACGAGCGCAACTGGGGACACGACGAACTCGCCTACGACACCCGCTGGGAGTACGGTTTCCCGGCCCGCACCGAGTCCGAGCTGGCCTGGGTGCAGCACGCCCTCGCCCGCCTGACGGACGGCGGCACGGCCGTGCTCCTCATGCCGCCCGCCGCCGCCTCCCGCCGCTCCGGCCGCCGCATCCGCGCCGACCTGCTGCGCCGCGGCGCGCTGCGCGCCGTCGTCGCCCTGCCCCTCGGCGCGGCACCCCCGTACAACATCCCGCTCCACCTGTGGGTGCTGCGCCGGCCCGAGAAGGCGCCCGCGCAGCCGGAGGTACTGCTCGCCGACGCGGGGCAGTTCGCCGGCGAGGGGCGCGGCGGACCGGACTGGCGGGCCGTACGGGAGGCCGTGCGCGGCGCGTGGCGGGACTTCGACCGCGCCGGACACCTCGACGAACGCCCGGGCCTGGCCCGCTCCCTGCCCGTCATCGACCTCCTCGACGACGACGTCGACCTCGCCCCGGCCCGCCACCTGCCGCCGCCCACCGCCGCCGACGGCGCCGAACAGCTCACGGACGTACGCGAACGCCTCGGCGAGACCCTGCGCCTGGCCGCCGACCTCACCCCGCCCCCCGCCGCCACCGCACCGGCCGCCCCCCGCTGGCCCCTCACCACCGTCGGCGAACTCTCCCGCGGCGGCGCCCTGACGATGCGCACCGGCACCAACGGCGGCCACGCGCGCGTACCCGTCCTCACCGACCTCGACGTCCTCGCCGGCACCGCCCCCTCCGGCACCCTCCCGGAGAGCGACGAGGAACCCCTGCTCACCGAGGCCGGGGACGTCGTCCTGCCGATCCTCGGCGGCGACCCCGTCACCCGCGTCGTCGACGACGCCACCGCCGGTGCCGCCCTGGGCCGCCACCTCGTCCTGCTGCGCCCCGACCCGGCCGCCCTGGACCCCTGGTTCCTCGCCGGATTCCTGCGCGGCACCGCCAACAACCGCCAGGCCAGCAGCTACGCGTCCACCGCCACCCGCCTCGACGTGCGCCGCCTCCAGCTCCCCCGGCTCCCGCTCGACGCCCAGCGCCGCTACGGCGCCCGCTTCCGCGCCCTCGATGACTTCGAACGGGCGCTCAGGCACGCGGGCCGCCTCGGCGAGCAGCTCGTACGCGGCATGTACGACGGCCTGACCGACGGCACGGTCACCCCCGACTGACGCCCCGCGCGCGGGAAGCGACCAGCACGACAACGGTTCGGTACAACCCGGGGCCGGTTGTCCTTGTCGGCCTATACGCTCGGACTCGGCACATACGCCCGCACCCGTCAGGAATCCAGGAGCAGCCATGCACGGCCACGGCTACGCGCCGCCCACGCCGAAGCCCCCCTCGACCGGGGTGCTGGTCGTGCTGCGCGTGATCTTCGTGGCGATCGCGCTCCTCAGCATCGGCTTCCTGGCCTGGGTGGCGCCGCTCCGCGCGGCGATCGTGACGCGCAGGCCCGCCGACTGGTGGTTCTTCGGGGGCACGTTGGTGGTCCTCGGCACCAGCTTCGCCCTGATCGGCACCGACGACACCGACGACCTCAGCACTCCGAACGGCACCGCGGGCATGATCATCCTGCTGCTGAACGCCGCGGCCTGCGTCGCTCACTACCTCTACGCGGACATACGCCACTTCCACCGGCTCCACCGGGCCCACGCGGTGCAGCCGCCGATGACACCGGCCTACGGATACCCGCAGCCCGCGCCGCCGTTCACCGCGACGGCCGCACCCGGCATGCCGCAACCCCCGTACACCGCACCCCCGATGCCCTACGCACCCGTGCCCCAGCAGCCCGTGCCCACCCCCGCCCCGCCGCCGCACACCCCCGCCCCCGCCCGCATCGACCAGGTCCGCGCCGAACTCGACGAACTCAGCGACTACCTCCGCCGACACGACGGCAACGGCAACGGCAACCACGAGAGCGCGAGGTGACCGTGGCGACGGGACGTGTCGTCGCCGGCCGCTACGAACTGTCCACGCTCATCGGACAGGGCGGCATGGGACAGGTCTGGACGGCGTACGACCAGCGGCTCGACCGGCGCGTCGCGGTGAAGCTGCTGCGCCCCGACAAGGTGGCCGGCCAGGAGGCCGACGAACTGCGCCGCCGGTTCGTGCGCGAATGCCGGGTGACCGCACAGGTCGACCACCCCGGCCTCGTCACCGTGCACGACGCGGGCAGCGAGGGCGAGGAACTGTTCCTCGTCATGCAGTACGTCGACGGCGCCGACCTCTCCGACCACCTCGCCGAGCACGACCCCTACCCCTGGCAGTGGGCCGTCGCGGTCGCCGCCCAGCTGTGCGCCGTCCTCAGCGCCGTGCACGCCGTGCCGATCGTCCACCGCGACCTCAAGCCGCGCAACGTGATGGTGAAGCAGGACGGCACCGTCACCGTCCTCGACCTCGGCGTCGCCTCCGTCATGGACGCCGACACCACCCGCCTCACCCACACCGGCACCCCCATAGGCTCGCCCGCCTACATGGCACCCGAGCAGGCGATGGGCGGCGCCGTCGGCCCCTACACCGACCTGTACGCCCTCGGCGTCCTCCTGCACGAACTCCTCAGCGGCGACGTCCCCTTCGCCGGCTCCACCGCCCTCGGCGTGCTCCACCGCCACCTGTACGAGCCGCCGCTGCCCGTGCGCCGCATCCGCCCCGAGGTCCCCGAAGCCCTCGAAGCCCTCGTCCTGCGCCTGCTCGCCAAGGACCCGCAGCACCGCCCCGCCTCCGCCCAGGAGGTCTACGAACACCTCGCACTGCTGCTGCCCGCACGCTCCATGCCCACCGGCGGCCCCCTCGACCCCACCCGCCCCTTCGTCCGCCCGCACGCCCCCTGGCCCGACCGCGCCCGCACCCCCGCACCGCGACCCGCCCCGGCGGCCCCCGTCGCCGAGGCCGGGAAACCGGACGTCGCCCGCGCCGTCGACGACGTCAAGCGCCTCCTCGGCGAGGGCCGCATCACCCAGGCCGTCGACATCCTCGGCGCGATCCTGCCCGCCGCCGCCGAACAGCACGGCGAGCGCTCCCCGGTCGTGCGCACCCTGCGCAAGCAGTACGCCGCCACCCTCATGGACGACGGCCAGTACCGCCGCGCCCTGCCCGAACTGCGCCGCCTCGCCGACGAACGCGCCGCCGAGGCCGGCCAGGCCGACCCGCAGTCCCTGCGCCACCGCTACGACGCCGCCCAGTGCCTGGAACAGCTCGGCGAACCGGCCGCCGCCCTCGCCGAGTACCGCGCCCTGCTGCCGTACTACGAGAACCAGTACGTCGCCGGCGACCCCGACCTCGCCCACGACGTCCGCCGCCGCATCGGCCACCTCCTCCTCGCCCTCGGCGACCGCGCCGCCGCCCACGAGACCCTGGCCCGGCTCCTGCACGACCTGGAGCGCGTCCACGGCCCCGGGCACCCCCTCGCGGCCGAGGTCCGGCGCACCCTCCAGTGGCTCGGCCAGGTACGCGGCTGACCACCGTCACCCCGGTCGGGGCGCGGCGGTGCCCGAAGCCCGCGTGAATCGTTGGTCGAATGGGTTGGCCAAAGCCGGGCCACTGCCTACCATCGATCACCGCAAGACTTTGTGCACCGTCGCACAATCTCCAACGGGAGGTTTCCTTGCACCGCCGCCGTCGCACCGCGCTCCTCCTCACCGCCGCGATCGCCGCCGCGGCACCCCTGCTCACCGCCTGCGGGAACGACGCGCATCCCGGTGCGGCCGCCGTCGTCGGCGACCAGCGGATCACCGTCGCCCAACTGGAGCACCGGGTCGACGAGGTACGCGACGCGCAGCGGGCCGCCGTCCCGGACGAGACCCAGTACCAGCAGGTCGTCGCCCGCACCGGCACCCTCACCCGCGACACCCTGCACGGCATGGTCCTCGACCGGGTACTGCACCGCGCCGCCCAGGACGCCGGCGTGACCGTCACCCGCAAGGAGGTCCAGCGGATGCGCGCCGGTCTGGAGCAGCAGGCCGGCGGCGCCAAGCAGCTGGAGGCCGCCTGGCTCCAGCAGTACGGCGTCGCCCCCGAGCGCCTCGACGACAACCTGCGCATCCAGCTGGAGGCCCAGAAGCTCGCCGGGCACCTCGGCACCGACACCAGCCGCCCCGAGTTCTGGCAGGCCCTGTCCAAGGCCTCCCGGCAGCTCGGCGTCGACCTCAACCCCCGCTACGGCACCTGGGACGTCCAGAAGAGCAGCCGCGTAGACGCCAGGACGCCCTGGGTGCGCGAGGTCACGGCGGCCGGGCCCCCGCAGACGGCGTAACGGTTCCGCGCGGGCCGCCCCGGGGACGACCCGCGGCACCGCCGACGGCGTGCGTTACGTTCGGACCGTGAACGCAACCAGCGCCGACCCCGCTCACGGCACCACCCCCGACCCGGGCCGCATCGTCCTGCTCACCACCAGCCACCGCGTCGCCCCCGGCCTGCTGTCCTGGCCCGCCTGGCAGGCCCTGCGCACGGCCGACCGCGTGCTGTGCGCCGACGCCGCCCACCCGCAGCTGCCCTACCTGCGCGAGGCGGGCATACGGGTCGACGAAGCGTCCCCGGCCGCCGAGGAACTGCTCGCCGCCTGCACCGGCGGCCGCACCGTGGTCGTCGTCGCGACCGGCGAGGGCGAACCGGCCCTCACCGACGGACTGGCCCGCCTCGCCGGCTCCGGCCGCCTCGCCATGCCCGAGCTGGAACTGCTCCCCGCCTCCTACGACCTGCCGGGCGCCCGCCTCCTGGATCTCGTCCAGGTCATGGACCGCATCCGCGCCGAATGCCCCTGGTCCTCGCAGCGCACCCACAAGGGCCTGGCCAAGTACGCCATCGAGGAGGCCTACGAACTCGTCGAGGCCATCGAGGACGGCGACCGCGACGAACTGCGCGAGGAACTGGGCGACGTCCTCCTCCAGGTCGTCTTCCACGCCCGCATCGCCGAGGAGGACACCGAGGCGCCGTTCTCGATCGACGACGTGGCGGCCGGCATCGTCGCCAAGCTCGTCCACCGCCACCCGCACGTCTTCGGCGACGCGACCGCGACCACGCCGGAGGAGGTCAGGGAGCACTGGCTGCGCACCAAGGCGGTGGAGAAGCAGCGCGCCTCGGTCACCGAGGGCGTCCCCCTCGGCCAGCCCGGACTGGCCCTCGCCGCCAAGCTGGCCTCCCGGGTCCGCACGGCGGGCCTGGAGGTGCCGCTCCCGCGGGGCGAGGGCATCGGCTACGAACTCCTCGCCCTGGCGGCCCGCGCCGAGTCCGAGGGCACGGACCCGGAAGCGGCCCTGCGGGCGGCGGCCCGGGCCTACCGGGACGCGATCAGGAAGGTCGAGGGATGACCGGCCGGCCCGTCCCCGACCGCCCGGCTCCCGAGCTGTTCACCTGGGAGTTCGCGAGCGACCCCTACCCCGCCTACGCCTGGCTGCGCGAGCACGCCCCGGTGCACCGGACGACGCTGCCCAGCGGCGTGGAGGCCTGGCTGGTCACCCGGTACGCCGACGCCCGGCAGGCCCTCGCCGACCAGCGGCTGTCCAAGAACCCGGCGCACCACGACGAGCCCGCGCACGCCAGGGGCAGGACCGGCATCCCGGGCGAGCGCAAGGCCGAGCTGATGACGCATCTGCTCAACATCGACCCGCCGGACCACACCCGGCTGCGCCGGCTGGTCAGCAAGGCGTTCACGCCGCGCCGCGTCGCCGAGTTCGCGCCCCGGGTGCAGGAGCTCGCCGACGACCTGATCGACCGGTTCGCCGCCACCGGCTCCGCCGACCTCATCCACGAATTCGCCTTCCCCCTGCCCATCTACGCCATCTGCGACCTGCTCGGCGTCCCCCGCGAGGACCAGGACGACTTCCGGGACTGGGCGGGCATGATGATCCGCCACGGAAACCAGGCGGCCGGCGGCCGAAGGCCGTCGTCCGATGAGGGCGGTGGTGGGAGACGGGCGGGCGGCTCCCGGGGCGGTGTCGCACGGTCGGTGAAGAAGATGCGGGGCTACCTCGCCGACCTCATCCACCGCAAGCGCGCCGCGCTGCCGGCCGAGCCCGGCCCCGGCGAGGACCTCATCTCCGGCCTCATCCGCGCCTCCGACCACGGCGAGCACCTCACCGAGAACGAGGCCGCGGCCATGGCCTTCATCCTGCTGTTCGCCGGCTTCGAGACCACGGTCAACCTCATCGGCAACGGCACGTACGCCCTGCTCACCCACCCCGAGGAACGGGCCCGCCTCCAGGCGTCCCTCGCCGTCGGCGAGCGCGGCCTGCTGGAGACCGGCGTCGAGGAACTCCTCCGCTACGACGGCCCCGTGGAACTCGCCACCTGGCGCTTCGCCACCGAGGCGCTCACCATCGGCGGGCAGGACATCGCCCCCGGGGACCCGGTCCTCGTCGTCCTGGCCGCCGCCGACCGGGACCCGGAGCGGTTCACCGACCCGGACACCCTGGACCTCTCCCGCCGGGACAGCCAGCACCTCGGGTACGGCCACGGCATCCACTACTGCCTCGGCGCGCCGCTCGCCCGGCTGGAGGGGCAGACCGCGCTCGCCACGCTCCTCACCCGTCTCCCGGACCTGGCCCTCGCCGCGGATCCGGCCGAACTGCGCTGGCGCGGCGGGCTCATCATGCGGGGGCTGCGCACCCTCCCGGTGACGTTCACGCCGGTGCCCCCGCCGCCCGGGAACGATCCGTCGCCGATGCAAACGTGACACGCGCTCAGTTCTGTGATCTTCACGTGATCTGTGCGGCATGAACTTGTGACAAGCGATCATCTCCCTATACGTTCACGGATCAGCGTGGCTGCCGAGCACCACTCGCCGCGCCGTCCTCGCTGTCTCGTGAAAGGTCGTCGCATGCTCTCCGGGAACGGTCGTCACCGTCGCCCCCGTCAGGCTCCCGCCCTGGTCGTCGCCGCAGGAGTGACCGGCTCCGCCATCGCGATCCCGCTCCTGGGGGCCACCGGCGCCCACGCGGCCGACGGGACGAACTGGGACCGGGTCGCCGAGTGCGAGACGGGCGGCGCCTGGAGCCAGAACGGCGGCAACGGGTACTACGGCGGCCTGCAGCTGTCCCAGGACGTCTGGGAGCGGTACGGCGGTCTGGGGTACGCGCCGAGCGCCGACCAGGCGAGCCGCTCGCAGCAGATAGCCGTCGCCGAGAAGGTGCTCGCGGACCAGGGCATCGCCGCCTGGCCGACCTGCGGGCTGCTCGCGGGGCTGGGCAGCGGCTCGGGGACCACGTCCGGCGGCACCGGGGCGTCGGGTGACGGGGCGTCGACGGGGAAGAGCGGACCGGGGGCGCCGGGGGCGCCGGGAGCGTCGGGTGCGTCCGAGTCGTCCGGCTTGACCGATTCCACCGAGTCCGGGCCTGAATCGTCCCCTTCGGCGACCCCCTCCCCGTCCCGGTCCGCGTCCCAGGTGCCGTCGCCGTCCGGCTCGGCCACGCCTGACGCCACGTCCGATGGCACGTCGGGCAGTTCCGGCGAAACGGCCAAGTCCGACACGTCCTCCCCGTCCGGTGCTCCGGCCGGCGACGACACGCGGGGGTCCGGCCGCGCGGACGGCGCCGCGCCCAGCGGTGACGAGACGGGCAAGTCGGGGCAGGATGGCGCCATTTCGGGACTCGTCGGCACCGAGGACCCCGCGACCGGCCGGCATCGCGGCGGCAGCGCCGAAGAGGGTGGGGTGGACGGCCGTACGGCCGAGTCGTCGGGGCGTCACGCCTCGCGCGACGGCGACGGCACCCGCGACCTCACGGACGGCTCGTACACCGTCCGTTCGGGCGACAGTCTCTGGGGCATCGCCGACTCCCTTGACCTCGCCGGGGGATGGCCGTCCCTCTACGCCGACAACAAGGACGTCGTCGGTGCCGACCCGGACCACATCCTGCCCGGTCAGACGCTCACCGTCACGGGCGAATCGGGCGAGAACCAGGGCTAGTTCGCGTCACGGTTAGAGGCTGTATGTCCGTTTTGGATCACGTGAGAGATAGGTCTCAGAAGCCGTGATCGTCTTTGAAAATCCGCGGAGCGCGTGTCTACGGTCGTGACCGCTCGCCACCGCGGGCCCCGACCGTCGCAACGCCGAATCCTGCCAGCGGCGGTACGGGAACAGTCGTCGCCTCGAGCGCCGCAGGCAGGAGCGGGGGACCCAGGTAGGTGCCGCACCGGGCAGTCGATCCGGAGCGGCTAGGGGTGAAGCCGAGTTCCGTGAGGGACCCGGCCGGGCAACTCAACCGGCCCGAACCCGACAGCTCACCTCGCAGGCGTCGGTGAGGGGATCAACCATGCTGTTTTCCGGCAAGGGCAAGCATCGTCGTCCGTCCAAGGCCACCCGTGTCATCGCCGTCGCCGGCGTCACCGGTGCCGCCGTCGCCGCCCCGCTGATGGCGGCCGGCAACGCCTCCGCCGCCACCGCGTCCGAGTGGGACGCCGTCGCCCAGTGCGAGTCCGGCGGCAACTGGGCCATCAACACCGGCAACGGTTACTACGGCGGTCTGCAGTTCTCGGCCTCCACCTGGGCCGCCTACGGCGGTACGCAGTACGCCCCGACCGCCGACCGGGCGAGCAAGTCGCAGCAGATCGCGGTCGCCGAGAAGGTGCTCGCGAGCCAGGGCAAGGGTGCCTGGCCGGTCTGCGGCACCGGCCTGTCGGGCGCCGCGTACACCGGCGGTTCCGCCGAGAGCCAGTCCTCCGGCTCCGCGCAGTCCTCCGGCGGCTCCCAGAGCTCGCAGAGCCGGTCCACCGGCTCCACGGCCGAGCGCTCCTCCGAGCAGAGGGCCTCCCGCTCCTCCGAGCGCCCGGCCGCCGAGAAGCAGGCCGAGAAGAAGACCGTCACCCCGAAGAAGACCGTCACCACCCCGACCGGCGAGAAGGTCGAGAAGGGTGACGGCGAGTACAAGGTCGTCGAGGGCGACACGCTCAGCTCGATCGCCACGGAGCAGCACGTCAAGGGTGGCTGGGCGAAGCTGTTCGAGCTGAACGACGACATCGTCGACGACGCCGACCTGATCTACCCGGGCCAGCAGCTGCACCTCAAGTAGGCGACGGCCCGCCCTCAACTCCCGTCCTGGTGCGTGTTCCCCCGTACGCACCAGGGCGGGTTTTTCACGCCCCGGGTGCCGGGGAGGCTTCCCGGGTTTCCGCGAACGGTCTTTGTTCCGTTCGGAAACAATTTACTCTCGGTTCTGTCCAACGGGTGGGTGACCGGCTGGCCGATCGCCCGGAGCCGGTTAGGCTCGTCCCGCAGAGCCGCTGCGGTCCTCGCGGACCCGCGTCACACCGAAGCGTCACATTGAAGAAGGAGATGCTCGTGCCGTCCATCGACGTCGTCGTAGCCCGGGAAATCCTGGACTCCCGAGGCAACCCCACGGTCGAGGTCGAGGTCGGCCTCGACGACGGCAGCACGGGGCGTGCCGCCGTTCCGTCCGGTGCCTCCACCGGTGCCTTCGAGGCCATCGAGCTCCGTGACGGCGACCCCAACCGCTACCAGGGCAAGGGTGTCGAGAAGGCCGTCCTCGCCGTCATCGAGCAGATCGGCCCCGAGCTGGTCGGCTACGACGCCACCGAGCAGCGTCTGATCGACCAGGCCATGTTCGACCTGGACGCCACCGACAACAAGGGCTCGCTGGGCGCCAACGCCATCCTCGGCGTCTCCCTCGCCGTCGCCCACGCCGCCTCCGAGGCCAGCGACCTGCCGCTGTTCCGCTACCTGGGCGGCCCGAACGCGCACCTGCTGCCGGTGCCGATGATGAACATCCTGAACGGCGGCTCGCACGCCGACTCCAACGTGGACATCCAGGAGTTCATGATCGCCCCGATCGGCGCGGAGTCCTTCTCCGAGGCGCTGCGCTGGGGCACCGAGGTCTACCACACCCTCAAGAAGGTGCTGAAGGGCAAGGGCCTGGCCACCGGTCTCGGCGACGAGGGCGGCTTCGCCCCGAACCTCGGCTCCAACCGCGAGGCCCTCGACCTCATCCTCGAGGCCATCAAGGAGGCCGGCTACACCCCGGGCGAGCAGATCGCGCTGGCCCTCGACGTCGCCGCGTCCGAGTTCTACAAGGACGGCTCCTACACCTTCGAGGGCAAGGAGCGCTCGGCCGCCGAGATGACCGAGTACTACGCCGAGCTGGTCGAGGCGTACCCGCTGGTCTCCATCGAGGACCCGCTGTTCGAGGACGACTGGGAGGGCTGGAAGACCATCACCGACAAGCTCGGTGACAAGGTCCAGCTCGTCGGCGACGACCTGTTCGTCACCAACCCGGAGCGCCTGGCCCGCGGTATCGAGGAGGGCGCGGCCAACGCCCTGCTGGTCAAGGTCAACCAGATCGGTTCGCTGACCGAGACCCTGGACGCCGTGGAGCTGGCCCAGCGCAACGGCTTCAAGTGCATGATGTCCCACCGCTCGGGCGAGACCGAGGACGTCACCATCGCCGACCTGGCCGTCGCCACCAACTGCGGCCAGATCAAGACCGGTGCCCCGGCCCGCTCCGAGCGCGTCGCCAAGTACAACCAGCTGCTGCGCATCGAGGAGATCCTCGACGACGCCGCGGTGTACGCCGGCCGCAGCGCCTTCCCGCGGTTCCGCTCCGCGGACCAGTAGGCACAGCGCTCCGCGGACCAGTAGGCACAGCGCTCCGCGGGCCGGCGGGCCCGGCAGGGGCTGACCCGTCCCGCGAGAGGCAGCGTCGTACGTACGTCCCCGTACTCGGTCCCGTACCGTGTGCGGGGACGTACGCACGTATGACGAGCACGAAGGCGGAGGCGGGCACATGGCGGTGAAGGACCGGGACCGTTTCTCCACCGCGACCAGGATCCGGATCATCGGGGAGCAGACCGCGGCCCGGGTCTACCGCTCGCAGACCAGGCGCCAGGCCCGCCGTTCCCGCCTGACCGGCCGGGCGGCGCTGCTCGCGATGGTGCTGTGCTCGCTCGTCGTGGCGCTCGCCTACCCGATACGGCAGTACGTCGCCCAGCGCGCGGAGATCGCCGACCTGCGCGAGGAGCAGGCGCGGACCCGGCAGCGGGTGGAGGACCTGCGCGACCTCAAGGCACGATGGCAGGACGACGCGTACGCCGAGCAGCAGATCCGTCTGCGGCTGCACTACGTGATGCCGGGGGAGACGGGGTTCATCGTCGTCGACCCGCACGCGGCCGAGCAGTCGCGCGCCGACGTCGGTGCGGCGGACCGTCCCTGGTACCGGAACGTGTGGGACGGGGTCGACAAGGCCGACGCCGCCGCCCACCGGCAGTGACTCAACAGGAAGACCAGCAGAAGACAGTCATGCAGACTCCCCCGCCGACCACTCCGCGCACCGAGCCCACCGACGCGGACGTGGCGGCCTTCAAGCAGCAGCTCGGGCGCCCTCCGCGCGGCCTGCGCGCCATCGCGCACCGCTGCCCCTGCGGTCAGCCGGACGTCGTGGAGACGGCGCCGCGGCTGCCCGACGGCACGCCGTTCCCCACGCTGTACTACCTGACGTGCCCGAAGGCGGCCTCCGCGATCGGCACGCTGGAGGCGAACGGCGTGATGAAGGAGATGACCGAGCGCCTCGCCGCCGACCCGGAGCTGGCCGACGCCTACCGGGCGGCGCACGAGGACTACATCCGGCGGCGCGACGAGATCGAGGAGCTGACCGGCTTCCCGAGCGCGGGCGGCATGCCGGACCGGGTGAAGTGCCTGCACGTGCTGGTGGCCCACTCGCTGGCGGCCGGTCCGGGGGTCAACCCGCTGGGCGACGAGGCGATCGCGATGCTGCCCGAGTGGTGGCGCAAGGGGCCGTGCGTGACGGTCTCCGAGACGTGCGGGGAGGACGGCAAGTGACCCGTGTCGCCGCCATCGACTGCGGTACGAACTCCATCCGGCTCCTGGTGGCCGACGCGGACCCGGCGACGGGCGAGCTGACCGACCTGGACCGGCGCATGACCATCGTGCGGCTGGGGCAGGGCGTGGACCGCACCGGGCGGCTGGCGCCCGAGGCGCTGGAGCGGACCTTCGCCGCCTGCCGCGAGTACGCGGAGATCATCAAGGGGCACGGGGCGGAGCGGCTGCGCTTCGTGGCGACCTCCGCCTCCCGGGACGCGGAGAACCGGGACGAGTTCGTGCAGGGGGTGCTGGACATCCTCGGCGTGGAGCCGGAGGTCATCTCCGGCGACCAGGAGGCCGAGTTCTCCTTCACGGGCGCGACGAAGGAGCTGACGGGCCGTGCGGATCTCGCCAGGCCCTACCTGGTCGTGGACATCGGCGGCGGCTCGACCGAGTTCGTCGTCGGCGACGACCACGTGCGGGCCGCCCGTTCCGTGGACGTCGGCTGCGTCCGGATGACGGAGCGGCACCTGGTCCGCGACGGCGTGGTGAGCGATCCGCCGTCGGAGGAGCGGATCGCGGCCGTACGGGCCGACGTCGAGGCGGCCCTGGACCTCGCCGAGCGGTCCGTGCCGCTGCGCGAGGCGCGCACGCTGGTGGGGCTGGCGGGCTCCGTGACGACGGTGTCGGCGATCGCGCAGGAGCTGCCGGAGTACGACTCGGCCGCCATCCACCACTCCCGGATCTCCCGCGACCGGGTCCGCGAGATCACCGACTGGCTGCTGCGCTCCACCCACGCCGAACGCGCCGCGGTGCCCTCGATGCACCCCGGTCGCGTCGACGTGATCGGGGCGGGGGCGCTGGTGCTCCTGGCGATCATGGAGCGGACGGGCGCGGAGGAGGTCGTCGTGAGCGAGCACGACATCCTCGACGGGATCGCGTGGTCGGTGGCCTGACGGGCGGCGGCGGGCGGCTTCTCGGGGCGTCCCGGCGGCCGGTCGGCGCACCGTCGCCGGCCACGGCTTCGCCCGCCTCGGGGGTCGGCGGTCCCTCGTCCGGCGTCGAGGGCGTCCGCGCGTGTGCTTCCGGCCCCGAGCGATCGTTGCGGCCGGTTACGGTGGTGCGATGTTCGAAGGAAGATCGGTAAGGCTGCGCGCGCTGGACGCCAAGGACGCGGAGCACCATCTCCGGTGGCGCAACGACCCGGAGGTGGTGCGCTGGGCCGCGGCCGGTGACCCCTGTTTCGGCCCGGTCACGGCGGAGGCGCTCGCTCTCGGCTTCGACACCATGCTGCGCCTGTCCCCGAGGGAGTCGGCCGTGTTCACGGTCGAGGACCTGGCGGACGGACGGGTGATAGGCATGGCCGACTACCGGGACCTGGACCCGTACGCCGGAGTGGCCACGCTGGGCGTCACCATCGGCGAGCGCGAGTTCTGGGGGCGCGGCCACGGCAGTGACGCGCTGCGGCTGCTCGTGGACCACCTGTTCGGCGCGTACGGCCTGAGCCGCCTGGAGCTGGACACCTGGAGCGGCAACGAGCGCGCCGTGCGCGCCTTCACCGGGCTGGGCTTCCGTGAAGAAGGCCGCCGCCGGTCGGCGGTGCTGGTGGAGGGGCAGCGCTACGACCGCGTGCTCTTCGGGATGCTCCGCGAGGAGTGGGCGAACGCCGCGTGACGCGGTGGACGGTCTTCCGGGGGGCGCGTGCGGGGATGGGAACGGGGGCGTCCGGCTGCCGCGGCCGCCCCCGGGTGAGCGGCCGGAACAACGGATGAGCAGGCCGGAACGGCCTGCCGGGGCCGACTTGGTGCCGCATCCCCGGGCAACTTCGTGAAGTTCTTCACAAGGATTTCGGTCGTGAGGGGCGGCGCGTGGGCCTCTATTGATCCTTTTGGGGCTTCAACTGCCCTTTGAACACGTTCAGGAGAGCGGCGCGAGAGGGGCGCGCGATCACCCCGGAGGGTCGCCCGCGGCGCCGTCGGAACGCCGGAGGGGCAGCTCAAGCGGCATTGACAACGGGGTCCCTTACCTCCTGGTTCCCGGTCGGCGCCATGACCTCCGTCACGTGGGTCGGGGAGTGTAACACGCCCCCTGGTGAAGCTTGTGAAGGGGCGCACGAACCACCCCCCTGGGGCGGGTGGATACTCGATGCCATGAGCACCACGGAGCGTCCCAGGATCCTCGTAGTAGGCGGTGGGTACGTAGGCCTGTACGCAGCTCGACGCATCCAGAAGAAGATGCGTTACGGCGAGGCGACCGTCACCGTCGTCGACCCGCGGTCGTACATGACCTACCAGCCCTTCCTCCCCGAAGCCGCCGCCGGCAACATCTCCCCGCGGCACGTCGTCGTCCCTCTGCGACGCGTGCTTCCGAAGGCGGAGGTCCTCACCGGCCGGGTCACCACCATCGACCAGGACCGCAAGGTCGCCACGATCGCCCCGCTGGTCGGCGAGGCGTACGAGCTGCCCTTCGACTACCTGGTCATCGCCATGGGCGCGGTCTCCCGCACCTTCCCGATCCCCGGCCTCGCCGAGCAGGGCATCGGCATGAAGGGCATCGAGGAGTCCATCGGCCTGCGCAACCACGTCCTGGAGCAGCTCGACAAGGCCGACTCCACCACCGACGAGGAGATCCGCCGCAAGGCGCTCACCTTCGTCTTCGTCGGCGGCGGCTTCGCCGGCGCGGAGACCGTCGGTGAGGTCGAGGACATGGCCCGCGACGCGGCCAAGTACTACAAGAACGTGTCCCGCGAGGACATGCGGTTCATCCTCGTCGACGCCGCCGACAAGATCCTTCCCGAGGTCGGCCCCAAGCTCGGCCAGTACGGCAAGGAGCACCTGGAGAGCCGGGGCGTCGAGATCTACCTGTCCACCTCCATGGACTCCTGCGTCGACGGCCACGTGGTGCTGAAGAACGGCCTCGAGGTCGACTCCAGCACCATCGTGTGGACGGCCGGCGTCAAGCCGAACCCGGCCCTGTCCCGCTTCGGTCTGCCGCTGGGTCCCCGCGGTCACGTCGACTGCGAGCCCACCCTCCAGGTCAAGGGCACCGACTACATCTGGGCCGCGGGCGACAACGCCCAGGTCCCGGACCTCGTCGGCCGCAAGAACGGCAACCCCAACGCCTGGTGCCCGCCGAACGCCCAGCACGCGCTGCGTCAGGCCAAGGTCCTCGGCGACAACGTGGTCTCCGGCATGCGGGGCTTCCCGCAGAAGGAGTACAGCCACGCCAACAAGGGCGCGGTGGCGGGCCTCGGCCTGCACAAGGGCGTCGCGATGATCGTCATGGGCAAGATGAAGATCAAGCTCAAGGGACGTCTCGCCTGGTACATGCACCGCGGATACCACGGTCTCGCGATGCCGACCTGGAACCGGAAGATCCGCGTCTTCGCGGACTGGACGCTCGGTATGTTCCTCAAGCGCGAGGTCGTCTCCCTCGGCGCGATCGAGTCCCCGCGCGAGGAGTTCTACGAGGCCGCCAAGCCGGCCCCGGCCGCCGCGCCGAAGGCCGACAAGAGCGAGAAGCCCGCGGAGAAGACCGAGGCCAAGGCCTCCTGACCCCCGGTCACCCGCAGCAGTGACAGCGCCCGAAGGGGCCGCCCGCCATCCGTGGTGCGGGCGGCCCCTTCGGCGTTCCCGCGCCGCCCCGGCCGGTGCGCCGGCCGGGCGACGGAATCATGGTGTGTACATGCATTTTGCCCAGTCGTAACGCGTGCCGGGGACTGCACGCCGGGGCACCAGGTGTTTACGTGGTGTCAGGACATTCCGGGATCGCTTGTCACGGAGGTACGCCATGGCTGATGCCGCGCTGCGGCTGCAGAACCTCTTCGAACAGTTGCTGGGGGCGCCGCTTCCGGTGCGCGTGCGCGCCTGGGACGGTTCGCTGGCGGGGCCGCCGGGCGCGCCGACGCTCGTCGTCCGGAACCGCAGGGCGCTGCGCCGACTGCTGTTCAAGCCGGGCGAGCTGGGACTGGTCCGGGCCTGGGTGGCCGGTGATCTCGACGTCGAGGGTGATCTCTACGCCGCCCTCGACCTGCTCGCCGGGCTCGTCTGGGAGCGCGGCGAGGACGCCCGGGGGCTCGTCGCGGCCCTCCGCGACCCCGAGGTCCGCTCCGCCGTACGCGGGCTGGTGAGGCTCGCCGGTCCGCCGCTGCCGCCCGCGCCGCCGCGGGAGGAGATCCGCAGGGTCCGCGGCCACCTGCACACCAAACGCAGCGACCGGCGGGCCATCAGCCACCACTACGACGTCGGCAACGACTTCTACGAACTCGTCCTCGGCCCGTCCATGGTGTACTCCTGCGCCTACTGGCCCGCCCCCGAGGCCGAGGGCGGCACCCTGGAGACCGCCCAGCGCGACAAGCTCGAACTCGTCTGCCGCAAGCTCGGTCTGAGGGCCGGTCAGCGCCTCCTCGACGTCGGCTGCGGCTGGGGCTCCATGGCGGTCCACGCGGCCCGCGAGCACGGCGTGAGCGTCGTCGGCATCACCCTGTCGCAGGAGCAGGCCGCCTACGCGCGCAAGCGGGTCGCCGACGCGGGGCTCACCGACCGGGTGGAGATCCGCGTCCAGGACTACCGGGACGTCACCGACGGGCCGTACGACGCGATCTCGTCCATCGGCATGGCCGAGCACGTCGGCGCCGAGCGGTACCTGGAGTACGCCGTCGACCTGTACCGGCTCCTCGAGCCGGGCGGGCGGCTGCTGAACCACCAGATCGCCCGCCGCCCCCAGCAGGACGAGACCGCCTACCAGGTGGACGAGTTCATCGACTCCTACGTCTTCCCCGACGGCGAGCTGGCCCCGATCGGCACCACCGTCACCCAGCTGGAACGCGCCGGGTTCGAGGTGCGCGACGTGGAGTCGATCCGCGAGCACTACGCCCTCACCCTGCGCCGCTGGGTCGCCAACCTGGAGTCCGGGTGGGAGGCGGCCGTCCGGCTCGTCAGCCCCGGCCGGGCCCGCGTGTGGCGCCTGTACATGGCCGCCTCCGCGCTCTCCTTCGAGCGCAACCGCATCGGCGTCAACCAGGTCCTGGCCGTCCGGACGCCGGACTCGGGTGCCTCCGGGATGCCGTTGCGGGCCCGCGTGTGGGGTGCGCCCGGCCGCGCCTGACCCGGAACCCGGACACGGCCGGAAGGGCCGGGCTCCCCGTCGCGGGGGCCCGGCCCTTCGGTGTGCCGCTGCGCGGTGAGGTCACTCGGCCTTGATGGCGTTCAGCATGTTCAGCCGGGCGGCGTTGCGGGCCGGCCACATCGCGGCCAGGACGCCCACCAGACCGGCCAGTACCAGGAAGAGCCCGATCCGGTCCCAGGGCAGGACCAGCGCGTACCCCGGGATCTGGTCCGCGAAGGTCTCGCCGATCGCCCAGCCGAGGAACGTGCCGAGACCGATGCCGACCACCGCGCCGAACACCGAGATGACGACGGCCTCCAGCCGGACCATCCGCTTCACCCGGCGCCGGTCCAGACCGATCGCGCGCAGCATGCCGATCTCCTGCTGCCGTTCGAAGACCGACATCGCGAGGGTGTTGACGACGCCCAGCACCGCGATGATCAGGGCCATCGCCAGCAGGCCGTACATGACGTTCAGCATGGTGGTGATGGCGCCGCCGAAGGTGTCGCGGATGTCCTGCCGGTCCATCACGGTGATCGCGGGGTTGTCGCCGAGCGCGTCGATGAGGGCCTTCTCGTTCGCCGCGGACTGGCCGCCGTCGACCTTCACGAAGATCTGCCGGATGGCCGGCTTCGTCTCGTGCCGGTCCACGACCGCGCGGTCGACGAGGACGGGGGAGAGGAACTCGCTGTCCTTGTAGACGGCGCCGACGGTCAACGTGACCTTCTCGCCGTCGCCGAAGGTGACGGGGACGGTGTCGCCGGTCTTCCAGCCCCTGCTCTTCGCCGTCTTCTCGGCGACCGCGATCCGGCCCTCGGCGAGCGAGCCCGCGCTGCCGCTGACGACGTCGACGGTCAGGACCTTCCCGATGTCGCCCGCGGTGACCGCCGAGGCGGACACGTAGTCGTCGCCGTCGACCCGGAAGTAGGTGTCCTGCTGCGGCGAGACCGCGGACACGCCCTCGGCCTTCTCCAGCGCCGTCAGCGCGGACCGGTCGAGGTCGCCTCCGTTGGCCATCGTGACCATGTAGTCGGCCTTGATGTTGTCCGTGGTCATCTTGTCGACGGCCGTGCCGACCGTGACGCCGAGCACCGACAGGCCGGTCACCAGCGTCAGTCCGATCGCCAGCGCCGAGGCGGTGGCGCCGGTGCGGCGCGGGTTGCGGACCGCGTTCTGGCCGGCCAGCCTGCCCGCCACCCCGAAGGGGCCGACGAGCAGCGGACGGACGAGTGCGATCACGGGCCGGGACAGCAGCGGGATCAGGACGATCACGCCGATCAGCGCGAGGAACGCGCCCGCCCCGATGTACATCCGGCCGTCGTCGCCGCCGGCCGAGGCACCCGCCACGATCCCCGCCGCGCCGAGGGCGGTGACGGCGGCGCCGATGGAGTTGCGCAGCACCAGCGACTTGGCGGTGGCCACCGCGTGGACACTGTTCATGGCCGCCACCGGCGGGATCTTCGCGGCCCGGCGGCCGGGCAGCCAGGCGGCGAACATCGTGATCAGCACGCCCACCGAGAACGCCGCGACCACCGGCGTGGCGGACAGGACCAGCGGACCGGCCGGCATCTTCATGTCGAACGCGGCCATGCCGGAGCGCAGTCCGACCGCCAGACCGATGCCGAGGACGAAGCCGACGGCCGAGGCGACCAGACCCACCAGCGCGGCCTCGGCGAGCACCGAGCGGGTGACCTGCCTGCGGGACGCGCCGACGGCGCGCATCAGGGCGATCTCCTTGGTGCGCTGGGCGACCAGCATCGTGAACGTGTTGGAGATCAGGAAGATCCCGACGAAGAGCGCGATGCCCGCGAAGCCGAGCAGGACCTGCTTGAGGTTGCCCAGGCCCTGTTCGATCTGCTCGGCCTGCTCGTCCGCGAGCGCCTGACCGGTCCGGGCCTCGGCCGTGTCCGGCAGCAGCGGCTTGACCGCGTCCACGATCCTCGCGTCGTCGGCGCCGGGGGCGGCGGTGACGGTGGCGCTCTCGAAGTAGCCCGGCTTCAGGTACTGCTTCTGGGCGACGGCGGTGTCGAAGAGGACGAGGCTGCCGCCGGCGTTGACGGCGCCGTCCTCGGTGGTGAAGACACCGCTGAGGGTGTACTCCTTCACCGGTCCGTTGGTCGCGACGCGCACCCGGTCGCCGACCCGGTACTCGCCCTTGGCGGCGGACTCCTGGTCCAGGGCGATCTGGTCGTCCTTCACCGGGCCGGAGCCGTCGGTGAACGTGTAGGCGGCGTCCTTGCCGTCCTTGCCGGGGGCGAAGTTGGAACCCTTGTTGGACCAGCCGACGCCGATCAGCTTCCCGTCGGGGTCGGCGACGCCGGCGAAGCCCTCGACGCGGCCGTACACCCCGGCGACGCCGTCCACGGCGGAGATCCGGTCGAGGACCTTGCCGGAGAGGCCGGGTTCCTCCTCGGGATCGTCCGGGTCGGCGTGCGAGGTGACGGAGACGGCGACGTCGGCGTAGCTCTTCGCCGACTGGTTGCGGAAGGCGTTGGAGAGGGTGTCGGCGAAGACCAGGGTGCCGGACACGAACGCCACGCCGAGCATCACGGCGAGCACGGTCATCAACAGCCTGGCCTTGTGCGCGAAGACGTTGCGCAAGGCGGTACGGAACATGGGTCTACTTCGTCCAGGGGTACGGGGGAAGGCGGTCGGGGCGTCAGCAGGTGCGGACCTCGCGGTCGGACGGCGTCAGCTGGTGCGGCCCTTGGCGTCGAAGCGCTTCATGCGGTCCAGCACCGAGTCGGCCGTCGGCCCGTACAGTTCGTCGACGATGCGTCCGTCGGCCAGGAAGACCACCCGGTCCGCGTAGGCGGCGGCCACCGGGTCGTGGGTGACCATCACGACCGTCTGTCCCAGTTCCCGCACGGAGTTGCGCAGGAAGCCCAGCACCTCGGCGCCCGAGCGGGAGTCGAGGTTGCCGGTCGGCTCGTCACCGAAGATGATCTCCGGCCGGGAGGCCAGCGCCCGGGCCACGGCGACACGCTGCTGCTGGCCGCCGGAGAGCTGGGAGGGACGGTGACCGAGCCGGCCGGACAGGCCGACCATCCCGATCACGGAGTCCAGCCACTGCTTGTCCGGCTTGCGGCCCGCGATGTCCATCGGGAGGGTGATGTTCTCCAGCGCGGTCAGCGTCGGCAGCAGGTTGAACGCCTGGAAGATGAAGCCGATCTTGTCCCGGCGCAGCTTGGTCAGCTGCTTGTCCTTCAGCGAGCCCAGCTCGGTGTCGCCGATGCGCACCGAACCGGAGGAGAAGGTGTCCAGCCCGGCGACGCAGTGCATCAACGTGGACTTGCCGGAGCCGGAGGGGCCCATGATCGCGGTGAACTCGGCCTGCCGGAAGTCGACGGAGACACGGTCGAGGGCGACCACCTGGGTCTCGCCCTGGCCATAGATCTTGGAAAGCTCCGTGGCGCGCGCGGCCACGGTGGTGGACCGGTCGGCGGTGGGTGCGGTGGTCACGGGGAGGGTGCTCCTGTCGGTACGGCGGTGTGCTCGGGGACGTCATCCATCCTCCCGGCCGGGGGCCGCCGTGCAGTCAGCCGCTGTTCCGGTTTCGGGGGGCGACTGTGGTCGGACGGCGGCGGCCGGTGTCATACCTGCGGATGACGGGTGCCCCCGACGGGCACTCCGGGGGTACCCCGGGTGGGCCCGTTGTCGCACGTGGGCGTGAGAACAGGGCGGGCGTCCTGGTCGAGACGGTGAAATCCCGTCATTCCGCATACGCGGCCGCGCGTCGCGCGCAAGGCTGTTGGCAAGTGCGGATGGCCTGCCCACGGAGCTGACGGACCCTCAGGCATCAATAAAATAAGACAACATCGGACCGCCCGCCCGCTGCCGGAGGGGCGCGTCCCGATAGGGTCGAAGCACTCGACGCGGTGCCCATGGCCTGCCCGGATGGTGGAATGCAGACACGGCGAGCTTAAACCTCGCTGCCCCTTCGCGGGCGTGCCGGTTCAAGTCCGGCTCCGGGCACTCACCGCGACCCCGCGTCCGGCTCCTCCGCGCCGCGCCCCCGCACGATCCCCGCACGGGCCGGCGCCGCGCCCGGTGGCGTACACCGTGAGGACGAGGACCGCGCGCCCGGACACCGGCCGGCCCCCAGCGCGTCGCGGCCGATTCCGGACCGCGTCACGAAGAACGCCGAAGAACGCCGAAGAACGCCGAAGAGCGCCGAAGACGACGTCGCCGATGCCGGTCCAGACGAAGGCGAAGCCCGGAACCGTTGACAGCGGGCCGCGGGGGGTCGAGACTCGGCGCGGAAATGCGTGAAGGAATTTTCACCACGCGAACAGCCCGCTCGAGCAACCCGTCCGAACGGTCCACGTGGACGACCCACGTGGACGACCCACGTGGACGACCCACGCGAACACCCGCCCGCGGCAACGACGCCAATCGAAGGGAACGACCGATGCGCACCACCGTCGGCATCATCGGGGCCGGCCCCGCCGGACTCCTGCTCGCCCGGCTGCTCCACAAGGCCGGGATCGACTCGGTCGTCCTGGAGAGCCGCGACCGCGCCTACGCCGAGCGGCGCCAGCGCGCCGGGATCCTGGAGCAGGGCACGGTGGACGTGCTGCGCGCGGTCGGCGCGGCGGAGCGGATGGAGCGCGAGGGACTGCGCCACGACGGCATCGAGCTGCGCTTCGACAGGCGGCGCCACCGCGTCGACTTCCCCGCCCTCACCGGCGGCCGGTCCGTGATGGTCTACGCCCAGACCGAGGTCTGCAAGGACCTCATCGCCCTCCAGCTCGAGGAGGGCGGCCCGCTGCTCTTCGAGGCCGAGGCGCTGGCCGTCGAGGACGCCGCCACCGACCACCCGCGCGTCCGCTTCCGGCACGACGGCGCCGAGGACGTCCTGGAGTGCGACTACGTCGTCGGCTGCGACGGCTTCTGGGGCGTGACCCGCCGGGCGGTCCCGGCCGGGCTGAGCCGCACCTTCGAGCGGACGTACCCCTTCGGCTGGCTGGGCGTCCTCGCCGACGTCGCCCCCTCCCACGACGAGCTGGTCTACGCCCGCCACGACCGCGGCTTCGCCCTGCTGTCCATGCGCTCCCCGTCCGTCTCCCGCCTCTACCTCCAGGTGCCCGAGGGCACCGACGCCGGGGCGTGGAGCGACGAGGAGATCTGGGCCGAGCTGGAGCGCCGCTTCGAGACCGACGACGACTGGACGCTCCGGCGCGGCCCGATCACCCAGAAGTCCGTCACCCCCATGCGCTCCTACGTCCACGAGCCCATGCGGCACGGCCGCCTCTTCCTGGCCGGCGACGCCGCGCACATCGTGCCGCCCACCGGTGCCAAGGGCCTCAACCTCGCCGTCGGCGACGTCGTCACCTTCGCCCGCGCCCTGACGCACCGACGGGAGACCGGTTCCGCCGAACTGCTCGACGCCTACTCCGCCACCTGCCTGCGCCGCGTGTGGCAGGCCGAGCGGTTCTCGTACGACATGACGACCCTGCTGCACCGCGCCCCCGACGCCACCCCCTTCGACGACCGCCTCCAGGTGGCCCGCCTGGACCGGATCGTCTCCTCCCGCGCCGCCGAGACCGACCTCGCCGAGGCCTACACCGGCTTCCCGATCGGGTGAACCCGGGGCGCGGCCCCGCCCGTGAGGGGAATCACCGTTCCCCCTGGCGTGTTGCGCGACAGGACGAGGGAAAGATCCTCCCCAAGCAGTAGGGTCAATCCTTTGCCGTTCTATTACTCTTAGGCCAAGGCTGCGCAGTGTGGCCATGGAGGAGTGAAATGAGGAGCAGAAACCCGGTCTTCTCGCGACGGGGGTTCAGCCGCGACAACGGCTACGCGGGCTTCGACGCCGCGCCGCAGGCCGGGGGTCCCGCCGCCGCCACGCAGGGCAACCCGTACGCGCAGGGCAATCCGTACGCCCAGCCCGCCGGCAACCCCTACGCCCAGAACCCGTACGCCCAGCAGGACCAGCAGTACGGCACGCCGCCGCAGGCGCCGGCGACCACCGGCCGGATGACGATCGACGACGTCGTCGTCCGCACCGGATCCACGCTCGGTGTCCTCATCGTCACCGCCGCGCTCGCCTGGGCGCTGCTGCCGGTCGACGACGCCAACATCAACCGTTCCTACGGGATCGGCATCGGCGCCGCGCTGATCGGCATGGTGCTGGCGTTCGTCCAGTCCTTCAAGCGCAAGGCCTCGCCCGCGCTGATCCTGGCCTACGCGGCGTTCGAGGGCGTCTTCCTCGGCGTCGTCTCCAGCGTCGTCGACAACCGCATCGCCGACGGCGCGGCCATGCAGGCCGTGATCGGCACGATGGCGGTCTTCGCCGGTGTGCTGATCGCCTACAAGGCCGGCTGGATCCGCGTCAACCGGCGCTTCTACGGCTTCGTGATGGCGGCCACGCTCGGCTTCGTCTTCCTGATGCTGGTGAACGTGCTGTTCGCCGTCTTCGGCGGCGGTGACGGCCTCGGCTTCCGCAGCGGCGCCCTCGGTGTCGTCTTCGGCATCGTCGGCGTCGTCCTCGGCGCCTGCTTCCTCGCCCTGGACTTCAAGCAGGTCGAGGACGGCATCGCCTACGGCGCCCCGCGCGAGGAGGCCTGGCTCGCCGCCTTCGGCCTCACGCTGACGCTGGTGTGGATCTACATGGAGTTCCTGCGGCTCATCTCGATCCTCAACAGCAGCGACTAGCACCGCCGCCGCGCCCCGTTCGCCGGAGCGCCGCGTGAAGGGGCCCCGGGCACTGCGCCCGGGGCCCCTTCGTCGTCATCCTCACCATCACCGGCGGTGCACGCCTAGAGCAGGTTGCGCGCGGCCCTCCTCAGGTCGTACTCGTGGACGATGGCCTTCGCATGGCCGTACGAGAGGTCGTGCTCGTGGCGGAGCCAGCTGACCTTCTCCTCGAAGCGGAAGAGGGCGGGTCCGTCCTCGACGGTGCGCAGCCAGTCGGCGATCTCACGACCGGTGCAGTGGGGGATGCGGGCGAGCATGTTGCGATGGGTCTCCTCGGAGAAGACGTGGGACATCGGCGCCTCCGGGCGAAAGGGGATGTAAGCCGGTCCTTCAGGTCACCGTGCCTGAGCGTTCGCCCGTTGGCAACAGTCCCGGAACGCCGCGTACGCTCGCGCCGTGGTTGATACGACGCCTTTGACCCGTGCCGTGGACGACTTCGCCGACCGGTTGCGGGCCGCCCCGCAGAGCAGGCTGCAACGCGGGGCCGCCGCCGAGGCCCTGGAGCTGGCCAGGGAACTGGCCCGGCGCGCCCAGCTCGCCGAGGAGCCGGACGCCGAGCCGCGACAGATGCCGGACGCGGGGATGTTCGCCGCCGCCGACCAGATCGCCGTCGCCGCGCACGACCTGGCCGTCGTCCTGACGGACGCGGACCAGGTGGAGGAGGCGGCGCGACTGGTGGAGGAGGCCCGCAAGCGGGCCGGGGTGTGAGGACGCGGGACCGCCGGGGCCGGGGCGGCGGGGACTGCAGGGTCGGGACCGCCGGGACTACAGGGACGCGATGACCCGGTCCGCCAGGATGTAGACGTTCTCCTCGCCGCACGCGAAGGTCAGCGTGTAGGCGCCGGAGACGCCCGAACCGCCCAGCAGGTACGGCGTCCGGTCCGCGCGCAGGGCGGCGGCCAGGCGCTCCGCGGTCTCGCGGTGGCCCGGCGTCATGCACAGGGTGGTGCCGTCGGCGAAGACGTACACGTCGAGGGTGCCCAGCGGACCGGGGCGGACGTCGGCCAGCGCGACCTGGGAGGCGGCCAGCTCCTCCAGCACGGCGACGGTGCGCTCGTGGTCGTTCACGGCCGGCGACGGGTTCGGCACGAAGTCCGGGTGCGAGGGGTGCCGGCGGCGGGCCGCGGCCAGCTCGGCGGACTCCCCGGCCGGCTCGTCGGCGTCCGCGCCCGGCTCGGCCACCGGCTCCAGACCCACGAGGTCGGCCTGCCGGGGCAGGAACAGCTCGCTGTCGGGCAGGCCGAGCAGCAGGGGAGCGTCGGAGGCGTCGCGGGACTCCTGGGCCGCCCAGAAGGCCCGGGCCTCGGCCAGCTCCCGCTCACGTTCCTCGGCGAGCGCCTCGGCGACGGCGGCGCGTATCTCGTCGGCGTCGCTGGTGGTGCGGGCGGCCGGGACCCGGCCCCGCGTGGCGGCGCGGCTCTCGGCCAGCTCGGTGCTCAGGGCCGCGACCTGGCGGCGCAGCACGAGGACGGCGCGCAGGACGGCGACGCCCACGGCGCCCGTGGCGGCCGTGGTGAGCAGCAGGGCGATCGGCATGGCGCTCACTGACGTACTCCCGGTTCAAGGTCGACCCCCGACTTCCTACCTCAGCTTGAAGGGTGGACTGACCGCCTGTCAGTGCGTAACGTCACGAAACGGACAGGACTTTGGGCCGGCGAGGTGCGGGTGTGACTGGTCTGACCTGCGTAAATCAGAGAGACGGAGAGGTAGGTCACATCCTGGGGGAGTTTGGGTCACGGATCGGCCCAGAACCCGGGTGTCACGGGGTTCTGGGCCGAGGGGTGACGCTGGGTCCCCGGAGGGCTACCGACGGTTCCTCGGTGGCCCGTCCCGGTTCAGCTCAGGCGCTCGATGACCATGGCCATGCCCTGGCCGCCGCCGACGCACATCGTCTCCAGGCCGAACTGCTTGTCGTGCCACTGGAGGGAGTTGATGAGCGTGCCGGTGATGCGGGCTCCGGTCATGCCGAAGGGATGGCCGACGGCGATGGCGCCGCCGTTGACGTTCAGCTTCTCCAGCGGGATGCCCAGGTCCCGGTAGGAGGGGATGACCTGCGCGGCGAAGGCCTCGTTGATCTCGACCAGGTCGATGTCGTCGATGGTCAGCCCGGCGCGGGACAGCGCCTGCCTGCTCGCCTCGACCGGGCCGAGGCCCATGATCTCGGGGGAGAGGCCGGAGACGCCGGTGGAGACGATGCGGGCGAGCGGGGTCAGGCCCAGCTCGCGGGCCTTGGTGTCGCTCATGATCACGAGGGCGGCGGCGCCGTCGTTGAGCGGGCAGCAGTTGCCGGCGGTGACCAGGCCGTCGGGGCGGAAGACGGGCTTGAGGCCGGCCACTCCCTCCAGGGTGACGCCGGCGCGCGGGCCGTCGTCCTTGGACACGACGGTGCCGTCGGGGAGGGTGACCGGGGTGATCTCGCGCTCCCAGAAGCCGTTCTTGATGGCCTCCTCGGCGAGGTTCTGCGAGCGGACGCCGAACTCGTCCATCTCCTGGCGGGTGACGCCCTTCCAGCGGGCGAGGTTCTCGGCGGTCTGGCCCATCGCGATGTACGGGTCGGGGACGAGGCCGTCCTCGCGCGGGTCGTGCCAGGTGGTGCCCTCCTGCTGCGCGACCTCGGCGGTGCGGGCCTCGGCCTCGGCGAAGAGCGGGTTGCGGGTGTCCGGCAGGCTGTCGGAGTTGCCCTTGGCGAACCGGGAGACCATCTCGACGCCGGCCGAGATGAAGACGTCGCCCTCACCGGCCTTGATGGCGTGCAGGGCCATGCGGGAGGTCTGCAGGGACGAGGAGCAGTACCGGGTGACGGTGCAGCCCGGCAGGTGGTCCATGCCCATCTCGACGGCGACGATCCGGCCGAGGTTGTTGCCCTGCTCGCCGCCGGGCAGGCCGCAGCCGAGCATCAGGTCGTCGATGTCCCTCGGGTCCAGCTCCGGGACCTTCGCGAGGGCCGCCTGGATGATCGTGGCGGCCAGGTCGTCGGGGCGCAGGTCCTTCAGGGAGCCTTTGAAGGCGCGGCCGATGGGGGAGCGGGCGGCTGAGACGATCACGGCTTCGGGCATCACGGCTCCAGTGGCGTCGCGGGAACGGGCGGCTGGTTGGGAAGTTACCCGGCCGTATGGCCCGGGTCACGGGTGTGACGGTGTGACATGGGCCGCAACTTTCTAAGCGCTTGCTTTTGCCTCCGGCGGTTTGGCGGACGCGGTACGGAGGGGAGGGGCGGGGCGGGTGCGGCCGTGGTCGGGGTGCGGCCGTGGTCGGGTGCGGGGCGTCCGCGGCCGGTCGCGCGGTTCCCCGGGCCCCTTCGGGGCGCGACGGTGCCGGCGTGGTCGCGGACAGCCGGCACGGCGCCGGCCTGCGCGCCCCGCACCGCCCGGTACGTACGGCCCGGCACGACGCCGTCCCTTCCTACCCCGGCTGCGCCGACGTCGCCGGCTCCGCCTCCGGCACCCGCCGGCGCCGTCGGCGCTTGAGCAGGGCCCACGGGCCCCGCGGCCCCGTGGGCATCGCCGCCGCGACCTCCGTGCCGGCCTCGTCCGCGGCCTCGACCGCCGCCCGCGCCACCGGCAGGAAGCCCTCCCGGCGGGCGGCGTCGGGACGCTCCTCCTCCGCCGGCCACAGGCCGAGCGCCGCGCAGACCGACGGCAGGACCGCCATCGCCGCCGTGGCGTAGCCCTCCGCGGAGGGGTGGTAGTTGTCGGGGCCGAACAGCTCCCGCGGGTTCTCGGCGAACTCCGGGCCCAGCAGGTCGCCCAGCGACACCGTGCGCCCGCCCTGCTCCACGACGCCGATCGTCTGCGCCGCCGCCAGCTGCCGCGAGGTCCGCCGGGCCAGCCAGCGCAGCGGCTGCGGCACCGGCTCGATCGAGCCGAGGTCCGGGCAGGTGCCGACCACCACCTCCGCACCGGCCGTGCGCAGCCGCCGTACCGCCGTCGACAGGTGCCGCACCGAGCGGGTGGCCGGCATGCGGTGGGTGACGTCGTTCGCGCCGACCATGATCACGCAGATGTCGGGCACCCGGCCCGGACCGGCGAGCACCAGCGCCACCTGCCGGTCCAGGTCGTCCGAACGCGCCCCCGGCACCGCGACCGAGGTCAGCTCCACCGGCCGCTCGGCCACTGCCGCGAGCCCCGACGCCAGCAGTGCGCCCGGCGTCTGCCCGGCCCGGTGCACGCCCTGGCCGGCGGCCGTGGAGTCGCCCAGCATCACCAGCCGCAGCGGCACCTCACCGGCCGTCGTGAGGGTGCCGCCGTACAGTCCCTCCGCGTTCGGCACCCGGTCGGGCGTGCCGATACCCACCCGTCGCCTGGCCAGCTGCACCTCCGCCAGCAGCAGACCGACCGCGGCCGCACCGGCCAGCCCGATCCCGCCACCGCCGTACGCCGCGCCGGCCGCGATCCGCCGGGCCACCCTCGCCCTGGACATGCTCGTCATACGTCGCCGCCACCTCCATCGAGCCGTACACCCACTGCTTGCCCCGTACGGACGGTCGCCCAATCACGACGGGGAGTGAACGAGCGACACAGGGGCGTCGGCGGCCCGGCAGGCCATAGGCTGGCACGACCCATCACGACCACATCTTTTGCGGCATCCGGAGACCACGGTGCATTTCCACGACTCGATGATCAGCCTCGTCGGCAACACCCCGCTGGTGCGGCTCAACAGCGTGACCAAGGGCATCAGGGCCACCGTCCTGGCCAAGGTGGAGTACTTCAACCCGGGCGGCTCGGTGAAGGACCGCATCGCCCTGCGCATGATCGAGGCCGCCGAGCAGAGCGGCGAACTGAAGCCCGGCGGCACCATCGTCGAGCCGACCAGCGGCAACACGGGCGTCGGCCTCGCCATCGTGGCCCAGCAGAAGGGCTACAAGTGCATCTTCGTCTGCCCTGACAAGGTGTCCACGGACAAGATCAACGTGCTGCGCGCGTACGGCGCCGAGGTCGTCGTCTGCCCGACGGCGGTCGACCCCGAGCACCCGGACTCCTACTACAACGTCTCCGACCGCCTGGTCCGCGAGACGCCGGGCGCCTGGAAGCCGGACCAGTACTCCAACCCGCACAACCCGCTCTCCCACTACCACTCGACCGGCCCCGAGCTGTGGGAGCAGACCGAGGGGAAGATCACCCACTTCGTCGCCGGCGTCGGCACCGGCGGCACCATCTCCGGCACCGGGCGCTACCTGAAGGAGGCCAGCGGCGGCGCGGTGAAGGTGATCGGCGCCGACCCCGAGGGCTCCGTCTACTCCGGCGGCTCCGGACGCCCGTACCTCGTCGAGGGCGTCGGCGAGGACTTCTGGCCCACCGCCTACGACCGCGACGTCGCCGACGAGATCGTCGCCGTCTCCGACAAGGACTCCTTCCAGATGACCCGCCGCCTCGCCAAGGAGGAGGGCCTGCTGGTGGGCGGCTCCTGCGGCATGGCCGTCGTCGCGGCGCTGGAGGTGGCCGAGCGGCTCGGCGAGGACGACGTGGTCGTCGTCCTGCTGCCGGACAGCGGGCGCGGCTACCTGAGCAAGATCTTCAACGACGAGTGGATGGCCGACTACGGCTTCCTGGAGGACGCCGGCCCCAGCGCCCGCGTCGCCGACGTCCTGAACGACAAGGAGGGCGGCTCCATCCCCTCCCTCGTCCACATGCACCCGGACGAGACCGTCGGCCAGGCCATCGAGGTGCTGCGCGAGTACGGCGTCTCGCAGATGCCGATCGTCAAGCCCGGCGCCGGCCACCCGGACGTGATGGCCGCCGAGGTCGTCGGCTCGGTCGTGGAACGCGAGCTGTTGGACGCCCTGTTCGCCAAGCGCGCCTCGCTGGAGGACCCGCTGGAGAAGCACATGTCGTCCCCGCTGCCGCAGGTCGGCTCCGGCGAACCGGTCGCCGACCTGATGGCCGTGCTCGGCACGGCGGACGCGGCGATCGTCCTGGTCGAGGGCAAGCCCACGGGCGTGGTGAGCCGTCAGGACCTGCTGGCCTTCCTCGCCAAGGGCGGCAGGTAGGAGGACCTCCGCCCGGACTTCGCGGAAGTGGTACGCGCACGTCACGTTCGCGCAGCACACCCTTAACACGAGGTCGGCACAGTAAGGGATGTCGGCAGGGCGGGAGCGGCTCCCCGCCCCGGCCGGCACCGAACGGCGTCGAGGACCTTCCGGAGCGGCTCCCGGACCTCCACGGACGCCACGGACGCGCCGCCCCGGCCGTGAGGCCCGGCACCGCGTCCCCCGCGGGGACCGTCGTCGTCCCGCCCCTCAGCGATGGGGGTGCGGCGGTCCCCGCGCAGACTTCCCGGCGGACTCAGTCCTCGCGGCCGGAGCCGCGGCGGCCGAAGAGACCCGGGTTGGTGCGGGCGGCCTGCACGACGTTGACCCCGACGATGCCCGCCCAGGCGGTCAGCAGCCCGGGGAGGTGGGCGATGCCGCCGCCGATCGCGGAGAGCGGGACGGCGAGGACCAGCGAGACGATGCCGAAGCCGAAGCGCTCGCCGAAGGAGTCGGTGGACCGCGGCGAGCGGCTGTCCCGGGCCGTCGTCATCTGCTGCTCGGCGAGCTGCCGGCGCACCCGGCGCTCGACCACGTCGTCGATGCGCTGGTCGACCTTCTCCAGGAACGAGTCGACCAGCGCGGACTCGTACTCCTCACCGAGTTCCCTGCGGGTCTGCAGAGTGGCGTCGAGTTCCTTCTTCAGGTCGGTGTCCTGCCCGTCCATTCCCGTCATGGAAGCCACGGTAGGCAGCCGGGAACGCCCCGGCACGGGGGTTAGCCCCCGTCTTCGCCGGGGGCGTCCGGTACCGGGCACCGCCGCGCTCACCCGGACCGCGCCGTCCGGAAGCCGCGCCGAGCCCGGTGCAGCCGTGACCTCACCGTGCCGCGGGATATGCCGAGGATCCGGCTCACCGACCGCTCGTCCAGGCCCTCCAGCCCGCGCAGGACCAGAACGGCACGGTGCTCGGCGGACATCCGCCCCAGTACGTCCCGGACGTCCGCCGCCGGCTCGGGACCGCCGGGCCGGGGCGCGTCGTCGAGTCCGCACACCGGTGTCTCCCGCTGCGCCCGGCGAGCCACCCGCACCGCCTCCCGGACGGTGATCGTGCGCACCCGCGCGTACAGGGCGCGGCTGTCCCGGAGCCGGGGCAGGCCCTGGAAGACCGCGTTCAGCGCCTCCTGCGCGGCGTCGGAGCTGTGGTCCGGTGCGATGGGACGGCACAGCGCGGCCACGTACGGGGCGAGCGGTTCCAGCAGGGCGTCGAGGGCCAGTACGTCACCGGTCCGGGCCGCGTCCACCAGGTCCGCCGCCGCGGACCACGGGTCCTCCGGTCCGTCCCGCTCCGGGGCGGGCGCCTCGCGCGGGGCACTCACGGGAGAGGGGGAGGGAAAGCGGCCCGGCACTCCCGCCGGCCGCCCACCGGTTCACCGACGCGCCCGACCGGCCGCGCGTCGTGCGTCCGGCCGTTCGAGGACGACGCCCACGCCGCTGTATAACTGTATGCAGAATCCCGGGCGCGTGAATAGGTCGAGGGGGAGCACGTCATGAGCGGGACCGACAGTCCGGCCGCGCGGCTGCAGGCGCTCTTCGAGGGACACCGGCTGACGCCGACCCAGCGGCGCATCGCGCACAGCATGGTGCGGCGCGCCTCCGACGTGCCCTTCCTGTCCAGCGTGGAGCTGGCCGAGCTGGCCGGGGTCAGCCAGCCGTCCGTGACCCGCTTCGCCGTCGCCCTCGGCTTCGACGGCTATCCGGCGCTGCGTCGGCACCTGCGCGAGATCGCCCCCGCCGAAGCGGCGGCGGACACGGGCTTCGCCAACGAGTACCAGCAGGCCGTGGAGGCCGAGATCGAGAACCTGCGGCACCTGGCGGAGGCGCTGGCCGACCCCGGTCCGGTGCGGGAGGCGGGCCGGGTCCTGGCGGGCAGCCGGCCGCTCCCGGTCCTCGGGCTGCGCGCGGCGGCTTCCCAGGCGTACGGCTTCGCCTACTTCGCCGCCAAGGTCCACCCCGACGTGCGGCTCCTCGACGAGGGCGGCACGATGATCCACGACCGCATCGACGCCGCCGTCCGGGCCGGCGCGAACGCCCTGCTCTGCTTCGCCCTGCCCCGGCATCCGCGGGAGGTCGTCGACACGCTCGCCCACGCCAAGGAGGCGGGGCTCACGGTGGTGACCGTCGCCGACTCCGCCTTCGCGCCGGTCGCCAAGGTGTCCGACCTGCTGCTGCCCGCCGCCGTCGGCACGGGCCTCGTCTTCGACACGGCCTGCGCGCCGATGCTGCTGGGCCGGGTGCTGCTGGAGGCGATGTGCGACGACCTGCCGGACGCCCAGGCCCGGCTGGAGGAGTTCGACGCCAGGGCGGCGGCCCGGGGCCTGTTCGTGGATTGAGCGGGGGACGCGCGTGAACGGCTCACGGCTCACGGCTCACGGCGCATCGGGCTCCGGCGGAAAGCTGTCACGGCTTTCCGATGTCCACCACCCGCACCCCCGTGCCGTCATAGGCCTCAGGCGTCGCGGTCAGGACCTGCCCCCAACCGTGTCGGAGGCAGCGGCGTAGGCCGTGTGCCCGAATGGCCGGTCCAACCCGGCGGGCACCAGCTGTTCGACCGCAGCAGTGCCTGCGGACACGCAGGGGCTCGAGGTCGGCCTCCGACACGGCCCGCCCCTCTCCGCTCAACCGGCGTCGAACCGGCCGACGCACACGTCTTGAACGTAGTCAGCGCTTGTCAACCGCGGGGGACACGGTGGAAAACCGCGGGGATCAACTGCCCACGCGGGTTCCTCTCCGCCAGACCTCGCTGACCAGCGGCACGCCGGGTCGGTAGGCCAGGTGGACGTGGCTCGGGGCGTCGAGGAGGGTCAGGTCGGCATACGCGCCCGGGGCGATACGGCCGACGTCGTCGCGGCGCAGGGCCGCCGCACCGCCCGCGGTGGCCGACCAGACCGCCTCGTCCGGCGTCATCCCCATGTCCCGCACCGCGAGCGCGATGCAGAAGGGGACGGAGGACGTGAAGGACGAGCCGGGGTTGCAGTCGGTGGAGAGCGCGACCGTGACGCCGGCGTCGATGAGGCGGCGGGCGTCCGGCCACTCGGCGCGGGTGGAGAACTCGGCGCCGGGCAGCAGCGTGGCGACGGTGTCGCTGTGCGCGAGGGCGTCCACGTCGGCGTCGGTGAGGTGGGTGCAGTGGTCGGCGCTGGCGGCGTCGAGTTCCACGGCCAGCTGGACGCCGGGTCCGTAGGAGAGCTGGTTGGCGTGGATGCGCGGCAGCAGGCCCTTGGCCTTGCCCGCGGTGAGGATCGCGCGGGCCTGGTCGCCGTCGAAGGCGCCCTTCTCGCAGAACACGTCGACCCAGCGGGCGTACGGGGCGCAGGCGTCGAGCATCTCGCCGGTGACCAGGGCGACGTAGGCGGCCGGGTCGTCGGCGAGTTCGGGGGCGACGACGTGGGCGCCGAGGAAGGTGACCTCGTCGGTGTGGCGGGCGGCGATGCGCAGGGCGCGGGACTCGTCGGCGGTGGTCAGGCCGTAGCCGGACTTGGTCTCGAAGGTCGTGGTGCCCTGGCGCAGGGCCTCCGCGAGGTAGCGGGTGAGCCCCGCCTCCAGTTCCTCGTCGCTCGCGGCGCGGGTGGCGGCGACGGTGGTGCGGATGCCGCCGGCGCTGTAGGGGCGGCCGGACATGCGGGCGTTGAACTCCTCGGTGCGGTCGCCCGCGAAGAGGAGGTGGGAGTGGGAGTCGACGAAGCCGGGCAGGACCGCCCGGCCGCCGGCGTCGACGTGATTGTCGGTGGCGGGTGCTTTGCTTGATTCACCGGTCCACGCGACGCGGTCGCCGTCGATGACGACGGCCGCGTCCCGGACCAGTCCGAGGGGGGAGCCGTCGCCGAGGGAGGGGTCGTTGGTGACCAGTGTGGCGATGTTGGTGATGACGGTGCTGCTGCTCATGGTGTCCGTGACGTCCTCGTGGGGGCGGGGTCGGGTGGTCATGCGCGCAGGGCTTCGACGGCCCGCGCGAGGGCCTGCGGCACATCGGGGACGAGGGTGTGCGCCCCGTCGCGTACGACGTGCCGCCCGCCCACGATCGTGTGCCGTACGTCCGCTGCCGTCGCCGCGAATACGGCCGTCTCGGCGCCGAGCCTGGGCAGCGGCCCCGCTGTCCTGACCGAGTCCAGGGCGATCGTCGTGAGGTCGGCACGGGCACCGGCCTCGATGCGGCCGGCGTCGTCCCAGCCGAGGGCGGTGTGGCCGTCGGCGGTGGCGGCGCGCAGCAGGGCGGCGGCGGTCCAGTGGCCGCGGGTACGGGTGCGCAGCCGCTCGTTCAGCTCCAGCGCGCGTGCTTCTTCGAACAGGTCGACGACGGCGTGGCTGTCGGAGCCGAGGCAGAGGGGGGAGCCCGCCCGCTGGAGGGCGGGTGCGGGTCCGATGCCGTCGGCGAGGTCGCGTTCGGTGGTCGGGCACATGCAGGTGCCGGTGCGGCTGCCGCCGAGCAGGGCGATGTCCTCGTCGGTGAGGTGGGTGCTGTGGACGCCGGTGGTGCGGGGTCCGAGCACGCCGTGGTCGGCGAGGAGGCGGGCCGGGGTGCGTCCGTGGACCTGGCGGCAGGCGTCGTTCTCGGCGGTCTGCTCGGACAGGTGCACGTGGAGCGGGGCCCGCCGTTCCTCGGCCCAGCGCGCCACGGTCGCCAACTGGCCCGCGGGCACGGCCCGTACGGAGTGGATCGCGGCCCCGATCCGTGCGTGATCCCGTTCCTTGAGAACTGAACAGCGTTCCGCCCAGGAGTCCGCGGTCCCGTCGGAGAAGCGGAGCTGGTGGGTGTTCGGGGGCTCGCCGAAGCCGGCGGAGAGGTAGCAGGTGTCGAGGAGGGTGATGCGGACGCCGGCGTCGGCGGCGGCCTCGATCAGGGCCTCGCCCATCGCGTTGGGGTCGGCGTAGGGGGTGCCGCCGGGGGCGTGGTGGACGTAGTGGAACTCACCGACGGTGGTGATGCCGGCCAGGGCCATCTCGGCGTACACGGCGCGGGCGAGGTCGTGGTACGTCTCGGGGGTCAGCCGGTCGGCGACGGAGTACATGACCTCACGCCAGGTCCAGAAGGTTCCGCTGCCGACCTGGACGGTGCCGCGCAGGGCGCGGTGGAAGGCGTGGCTGTGGGCGTTGGCCAGCCCCGGCAGGGTCAGGCCGCGCAGGATCTCGGCGCCGGGGGGCGGGGCGGGGGTGTCCGTGCGGACGGCGGTGATGCGGCCGTCCGTCACGTCCACGGTGACGCCCGGCTCGACGTGGGTGCCGAGCCAGGCGTGTTCCAGCCAGTACGTCCGTGGGGTGGGGGTCACGTGCGGGCCAGCCCTTCCAGTACGTCGGCGAGTGCGTTCACCCCGGCCACGCAGTCGTCCTCGGCGGCGGATTCGGCCGGGGAGTGCGAGACGCCGGTGGGGTTGCGTACGAACAGCATGGCGGTCGGGACGCGTCCGGAGAGGATTCCGGCGTCGTGTCCGGCGCCGGTGCCGAGGACGGGGACCGTCAGCTCGGTGTCGCTGCCCAGGAGGCGGGCGATCTCGTCGCGCAGGGCGTGGTCGAACTCCACGACGGGCGTGAAGGACTCGCGGACGACGTCGAGGTCGACGCCGTGGGCGGTGGCGTACGCGCGGGCGGCCTGCTCGATGCCGGTGACCACGGTGTCCAGGCTCGCCTGGTCGGCGGCGCGGGAGTCGAGCCAGCCGCGGACGAGGGAGGGGATGGCGTTGACGCCGTTCGGCTCGACGGCGATCTTGCCGAAGGTGGCGACGGCACCGGCGAGTTCGGCCTCGCGGCGGGCGGCGAGGACGGTCTCGGCGTAGCTCAGCATGGGGTCGCGCCGGTCGGCGAGCCGGGTGGTGCCGGCGTGGTTGGCCTCGCCGCGGAAGTCGAACCGCCAGCGTCCGTGCGGCCAGATGGCGCTGGCGACGCCGATCGGGTCGCCGGACAGGTCGAGGGCGCGGCCCTGCTCGACGTGGAGTTCGACGAAGGCGCCGATACGGCCGAGCCGTTCGGGGTCGGGGCCGATGGCGTCCGGGTCGTGTCCGGCGGCCTCCATGGCCCGCGGCAGGGTGATGCCGTCGGCGTCGGTCAGACGGTGGGCCTGCTCGACGGTGAGCGCCCCTGCGGTGAGCCGGGAGCCGACGCAGGCGAGACCGAAGCGGGCGCCCTCCTCGTCGCCGAAGTTGACGATGCCCAGCGGCCGGGTGAGCCGCGCTCCCCTGCGGCGCAGTTCGTCCAGGGCCGCGAAGGCGGAGACCACCCCGAGGGGGCCGTCGAAGGCGCCGCCGTCGGGGACGGAGTCCAGGTGGGAGCCGGTGACGACGGCGTTCCCCGCGGCGGGGTCGCCGAGCCAGGCCCACTGGTTGCCGTTGCGGTCGGTCTCGTAGGTCAGCCCGCGTGCCTCGGCCTGCTGCCGGAACCAGGCCCGGCAGTCGGCGTCGGCGCCGGTCCAGGCGAAGCGGCGGTAGCCGCCGGAGGCGGAGCTGCGGCCGACCGGCAGCAGCTCCGCCCACATGCTGTGGAAGCTCACGCGTCGCCACCCTCGCGCGCCTCGTCGCCTTCGCGCATCGGCACCCGCACGCCCCGCTCCGCGGCGACCGACTCCGCGATGTCGTACCCGGCGTCGACGTGCCGGATGACGCCCATGCCGGGGTCGTTGGTGAGGACCCGGCGGATCTTCTCGCCGGCCAGGGCGGTGCCGTCGGCGACCGTGACCTGCCCGGCGTGGATCGAGCGGCCCATGCCGACGCCGCCGCCGTGGTGGAGGGAGACCCAGGAGGCACCGGAGGCCACGTTGACCATGGCGTTGAGAAGCGGCCAGTCGGCGATGGCGTCGGAGCCGTCGAGCATGGCCTCGGTCTCGCGGTAGGGGGAGGCGACGGAGCCGCAGTCGAGGTGGTCGCGGCCGATCACGATGGGCGCGGCCAGCTCGCCGGAGGCGACCATGTCGTTGAAGCGTTCGCCCGCCTTGTCGCGCTCGCCGTAGCCGAGCCAGCAGATGCGGGCGGGCAGGCCCTGGAAGTGGACGCGTTCGCCGGCCATCTTGATCCAGCGGGCCAGCGACTCGTTCTCGGGGAAGAGGTCGAGGATCGCCTTGTCGGTCTTGGCGATGTCGGCGGGGTCGCCGGACAGGGCGGCCCAGCGGAAGGGGCCCTTGCCCTCGCAGAACAGGGGGCGGATGTAGGCGGGGACGAAGCCGGGGAAGGCGAAGGCCCGGTCGTATCCGGCGAGCTGGGCCTCGCCGCGGATGGAGTTGCCGTAGTCGAAGACCTCGGCGCCGGCGTCCTGGAAGCCGACCATGGCCTCGACGTGCCGGGCCATGGACTCGCGGGCGCGGGTGGTGAAGCCGGCCGGGTCCTTGGCGGCGGCGACGGCCATGTCCTCGAAGGCGATGCCGGCGGGGAGGTAGGCCAGCGGGTCGTGGGCCGAGGTCTGGTCGGTGACGATGTCGACGGGGGCGCCCATGGCGAGGAGCTGCGGGACCAGTTCGGCGGCGTTGCCGAGGACGCCGATGGACAGGGGCCTGCGCTGGTCGCGGGCCTCGGTGGCGAGCTGGAGGGCGTGGTCGAGGGAGTCGGCCCTCACGTCGAGGTAGCGGTGCTCGATGCGGCGGTCGATGGCGCGGGGGTCGCAGTCGATGCAGATCGCGACGCCGTCGTTCATGGTGACGGCGAGGGGCTGGGCGCCGCCCATGCCACCGAGGCCGGCGGTGAGGGTGATGGTCCCGGCGAGGGTGCCGCCGAACTTCTTCGCGGCGACGGCGGCGAAGGTCTCGTAGGTGCCCTGGAGGATGCCCTGGGTGCCGATGTAGATCCAGGAGCCGGCCGTCATCTGCCCGTACATGGTCAGGCCGAGGGCCTCCAGGCGGCGGAACTCCTCCCAGTTGGCCCAGTCGCCGACGAGGTTGGAGTTGGCGATGAGGACGCGCGGGGCCCATTCGTGGGTCTGCATGACGCCGACGGGGCGGCCGGACTGGACGAGCATCGTCTCGTCCTGCTTGAGGGTCTTCAGGGTGCGGACCATGGCGTCGAAGGAGCGCCAGTCGCGGGCGGCCTTGCCGGTGCCGCCGTAGACGACGAGCTTGTCGGGGTGCTCGGCGACCTCGGGGTCGAGGTTGTTCTGCAGCATCCGCAGGGCGGCCTCCTGCTGCCAGCCCAGGGCGCTCGGCGTCGTGCCGCGTGGCGCTCGGACAGGACGGGGTCCGGACATGGTCTGCCTCCTGGTGGGTCGGTCCCGGCGGATGATTACTGCAGATATTCATATCCTCGCTTCGTGAATAGACCTAGTCAATACGTCCGTGTCCCGGCGCGGGAGCGTCGCGGGTGTTTGGCTGGACGTCCGGTCAGGCAGGGCAGGCGAGGGGACGGAGGATCGCGTGAGCGACAGCGCAGGCACGAACGGTGATCTGAACGGCGCCGACGCGGAGCGGGCCGCGCGGCGGGACGCGGCGGTGCGGGCGGCCGTGGAGCAGGGGCTGCTCGGGCCCGACGCCCCGATCGTCGGGCTGCTGGACGTCACCGGCATCCGGGAGTCGGCGGCGGCACTGCGGGCGGCGTTCGAGGCGGTGACGGCGCCGGGGACGTCCGTGCTGCACGCCTTCGCGGTGAAGGCGTCTCCGCTGGTCCCGGTGGTGCGACTGCTGCACGAGGAGGGCATCGGCGCGGAGGTGGCGAGCCCGGGCGAGCTGGCCCTGGCGCGGGCCGCGGGGGTGCCCGCGGAGCGGACGGTGCTGGACTCGCCCGCCAAGACGCCGGGCGAACTGCGCGAGGCGCTGGCGCTGGGGGTCGCGGTCAACGCGGACAACCCTCAGGAGCTGGAGCGCCTCGACGCCCTGATGGCCGCGGGAGCCAGCCGGTCCCCGCTCGGCATGCGGGTGAACCCGCAGGTCGGAGGGGGTTCCATCGAGGCGCTGTCGACGGCCACGGCGACCTCGAAGTTCGGCGTGGCGCTGCGCGACGAGGGAGCGCGCGAGTGGGTGGTACGGGCGTATCTGGACCGGCCGTGGCTGACCCGGCTGCACGCGCACACCGGCTCCCAGGGCATCCCGCTCGCGCTGATGGCCCAGGGGGTGGCCGAGACGTACGCGCTGGCCGAGGAGATCAACGAGCGGGCCGGGCGCCGGCAGGTGGACACGCTCGACATCGGCGGCGGGCTGCCGGTGAACTTCGCCTCCGACGAGACGGCACCGACGTACGCCGCGTACGCGCGCGTGCTGCGCGAGGCGGTGCCGGGGCTGTTCGACGGGCGGTACGGGCTGGTCACCGAGTTCGGACGGTCGCTGCTGGCCAAGCAGGGCACGGTCGTGGCCCGCGTGGAGTACGCCAAGAGCGCCGGGGGCCGGCCGGTCGCGGTGACGCACGCGGGCGTGCAGGTGGCGACGCGGACGGTGTACGCGCCGGGGGCGTGGCCGCTGCGGATCGCCGCGTACGACGGCAAGGGGCTGCCGAAACAGGGGCCGGACGTGGTGCAGGACGTGGCGGGGCCGGCGTGCTTCGCGGGGGACCTGCTGGCGTCGGGGCGTGCGCTGCCGTTGCTGGAGCAGGGGGACTACGCGGCGGCGCTGGACACGGGGGCGTACTACTTCGCGCACCACTACGCGTACAACTCGCTGGCGCGGCCGGCGGTGTACGGGTTCGCCGGGGGCGGGGACGGGGGTGTCGCCTTCCGCGTGGTGCGCAGGGCGCAGGCGGTCGAGGAGATCGTGGCCGAGGCGGGTGGGGAGTACGTGGACGCGTTGACCGGGGGTCTTCGCCGTGGGGGTGCGGGCGGTTCGTAGGGTGCGGCGTCCGCCGTGACCGGTCGCGCCCGCGCGGCGGAGCCGCACCGTGCCCCAGGGGGCGCGCAGCTCCCCGCCCCCTGGTCAGACCAGGGCCGCCGTCTTTCGCCTCGCCCCGCCGGGTGCCGCGTCGCCCGCCGCGATGCCCGTGCTGCGGTAGGCCTTGACGACCTTGCCCGCCGGGCGGCCGGCCCCACGGTCGAGCCAGTCCACGCGGACCCACAGCAGGGCGTCCCCGGCCTGTTCGCGGCGGCCGATCCAGGCGGACTTCAGCCACAGGCCCACGCCGCAGCCGGCCATCAGCAGTCCGGCCGCCGCGGGGACGGCGAAGGCGCTGCCCAGCGCGGCGAGGAAGGCGAGCAGCAGCCACCAGCGGTGCCCCCGGCGCCAGTTGCGTACGGTCACCGAGCGGTCCTGGAGCACGTCGTACTTGCTCGCGCGGGCGGCCGAGCCGGCCAGGGCGGTGTACCTCTTGCGGCGCACGGACGCCACCACGGCCGTCGCCACGATGAACAGCGCCGCGCCGGCCAGGACGCCGATGCGGCGCCCGGTCAGCCCCGGCACCAGCACACCGGTGCCCGCCGCGAGTACGCCCAGCCACCACAGTGGCGCCGCCCCCGCCCGTACGACGACGGCGACCCGAGCCAGTCCCTGTCCTCCGCGCGCCACGTTCCGGCCTCCCGTCCCAGTCCTGTCCGCTGTGCGATGCGTCCGAAGGGTGTGTTCAGGCGCCGTACTGTAACGGGGGAAGCTGAGACGAACCTGAGAATCTGCCCGCCGCCCGGGGCATGGTTCGCACCATCGTCAGCCGCGGCCAACCGGTTGTGCGAGCAACCGATCCGCCCCCGGCGTCCGGTGGCCGCCCGGTGTCCGTGCGGACGTCCAGCGCCGACGGGACGCCGGGCGCGAGCCCGGCGCGGCGGACCGTGGGGCGGCCTGTGACCCGTCACTCCTCGACGGTCAGCCCTTTGCGCAGGCGTACCAGCGTCCGTGACAGCAGCCGGGACACGTGCATCTGGGAGATGCCGAGCTCCTCGCCGATCTCCGACTGGGTCATGCCCGCCACGAAGCGCAGGGACAGGATCTTCCGGTCCCGGGGCGGCAGTTCGGCGATCAGCGGCTTGAGCGACTCGACGTACTCGATGCCCTCGAGCCCGTGGTCCTCGTAACCGATGCGGTCGGCGAGCGCGCCTTCCGTGTCGTCATCCTCCGGCTGGGCGTCCAGGGAGGAGGCGGTGTAGGCGTTGGAGGCGGCCATGCCCTCGACGACCTCGTCGTCGGACAGACCGAGGTGCTCGGCCAGTTCGGACACCGTCGGGGCGCGGTCGAGGCGCTGGGCCAGCTCGTCACCGGCCTTGGCCAGGTCGAGCCGCAGCTCCTGCAGCCGGCGCGGGACGCGCACGGACCACGAGGTGTCACGGAAGAAGCGCTTGATCTCGCCGATGATGGTCGGCATCGCGAACGTGGGGAACTCGACACCGCGCGACATCTCGAAGCGGTCGATCGCCTTGATCAGGCCGATGGTGCCGACCTGGACGATGTCCTCCATCGGCTCGCTGCGGGAGCGGAAGCGGGAGGCGGCGAACCTGACCAGTGCGAGGTTGAGCTCGACGAGCGTGTTGCGCACGTAGGCGAACTCGTGCGTGCCCTCCTCCAGCGACTCCAGCCGCGCGAAGAGGGTCTTGGACAGGGCCCGGGCGTCTGCCGGGGTCACCTCGTCGTGGGCGGGGATGTCCGGGAGTCCGGCGAGTGCGCCGTCGTGGCCGACGGCGGCGTCGTGATGCTCGATGGGATCCAGATGTTCCGGAGGGAGTGTCGACGTCGCTTCTCGGGTACGCGATCCGTCGAGCCGGGGTGACATGATGTCCTCCATCGTTCTCGGCATACGGCTGCCGAAGCCAGTTGCGTGCACTGTGCGGTGTGCGGCGCCTCCAAAGCCGGCCGTGTCGGGTACGTGTTCCTCTAGCCCTACCGGGTTTACCGAGCCCACCGCAAGTGTGTTCTGTGCGTGTATGTCCGTTTGTGTGCGGTTGTTCGGGTGTCGGAGTGTCGCGAGAAGGCGTAGTGTTCGAGGGCGTCAGCAGGCAGTCACGACGTCGGGAGAGAGAGACGGCATGGACCGCGGGACGGTCGGCAGCACACAGTCGGGCCGGCTTCTGGTCGAGGTGCGCGAAGAGGGCCCCAGTGCCGTCGTGACCCCGGCGGGTGAGCTGGATCACCACACCGCCGAGCTGTTGAGCGAGCCGCTGGAGGAATGCCTCGCCAAGGGGTTCAACCGGCTCGTCGTCGACTGTTCGCGCCTGGAGTTCTGCGACTCCACGGGACTCAACGTCCTGCTCGGCGCGCGGTTGAAGGCGGAGGCCGCGGGGGGCGGCGTCCATCTCGTGGCCATGCGGCCGGTGGTGGCTCGCGTGTTCGAGATCACGGGGGCCGAAGCGGTCTTCACCCTCCATGACACGCTTGAGGCGGCCCTGTCGGACGAGTCCGGCTGAGCCGTCGCCCCGGGCGCGGTGGCGGGTCTCGTGCGGCCTCTGGTGCCGGCGTTCTCACCCCGTCCCGTGTTTCGTGACGAATACAGGGGTGTTCCGCCGGTCCGGTCGGGCAGGAGACTCCTGACTGTGACGGTGTACGACTGTGAAACGTGAACTGGTGAATCGGTGAGGTGAAGCGCTGATGAGCACCACCCGGCCCTACTCGCCGGGCGACCGCGGTCCGGAGCCCAGCGGCGCTTCCGGGACGTCCGAGGGGGACGTACCCGGTGCCGGTGAGCCCGCGGGAGGCGGCGCGCTCGCTCCTGGGACCGGCGTGCCCGCATCCGCGGCCGGCCGCCAGGTCCGCCGACTGAGCTTCGACGGCCAGAGCGGCGTCGTCCCGCTGGCCCGCGACTTCACCCGCCAGGCGTTGTACGCGTGGGGCTGGCTGCCCTCCACCAGCGCCGACCAGCGTGCCGCCGCCGAGGACGTGCTGCTCGTCGTCTCCGAACTGGTCACCAACGCGTGCCTGCACGCCGAGGGGCCGGACGAGCTGTGGATCACCTGCGACAAGAAGGTGATCCGGCTGGAGGTCTCCGACCGCGGCGCGGGCCAGCCCGCACCCCGAACCCCGCACCGCGCGGGCCGCCCCGGCGGCCACGGCATGTTCATCGTGCAGCGGCTGTGCCTGGACTGGGGCGTCGTACGGACGCCGGGGGTCGCGGGCAAGCGCGTGTGGGCGGAGCTGGGCGCGCCGGCGTAGCCCACGGGCGCTGTCTCCCCGCGGGCCTTTTGAGCCGGAGCCTCCCCGCAGGCCTTTTGGGCCGGAGCCCCCTCAGCCCTCTTGAGCCGGAGCCCCCGCAGCCCTCTTGGGCCGGGGGCCTCGCGGATCTTCGCGCCGAAGCCGCGGCAGTCCTTGGGCCCGACGCCCTCGCAGCCCTCTGCACCGAAGCCGAAAGGGCCGTCGCACCTCTCGGTGCGACGGCCCTTTTCGTGGCTCCATGGGATCAGCGCACGTCGCCCATCAGCGACTTGACGCTACGGCGGTACATGTAGATCGCCGCACCGGCGATGAGCGCGAGGACGGCCTCGACGGCCACGGCGCCCCTGCCGTTGAGATCCACTCCGCCGACGGCCGAGTTGGACAGCAGGCTGGTGATCGAGTCACCGGCGGTGACCGCGAGGAACCACACGCCCATCATCTGGCTGGCGTACTTGGCCGGGGCCATCTTCGTGGTCACCGACAGGCCGACCGGCGAGATGCACAGCTCACCGACGGTCTGGATCAGGTAGATGCCGACCAGCCACATCGGGGTCACCTTGGTGCCGTCGGAGGCCATGCCCAGCGGCAGCAGGAAGAAGAAGAACGACACGCCGACGAAGAACAGGGCGGCGGCGAACTTCGCGACCGTGCTCGGCTCCTTGCCCTTGCGGTTCAGCCACAGCCACACCCAGGCCATCACCGGGGCCAGCGCCATGATGAACACCGGGTTCAGCGACTGGTACCAGGAGGACGGGAAGCTGAAGCCGAACAGCGAGTCGGAGGCCTGGGTCTCACCGAAGGCCTGGATCGTGGAACCGCCCTGGTCGTAGATCATCCAGAAGACGGCGGCGGCGACGAAGAACCAGATGTAGCCCGTCATCTTCGACTGCTCGACGGCCGACAGCTCCTTGTCCCGCTTGATCCGGAACAGCACGCCCGCCGGGATGATCAGGCCGATCACGGTGAGCGGGATCATCGCCCAGTTCAGGGTGAAGTGACCGGTGAGGCCGACGATGCCGTAGAAGACGGCCGCCACCATGAACCAGATCAGGCCCTTGCGCAGCCATGCGCGGCGTTCCTCGGCCGCCAGCGGCTTCGGGACGACGTTGCTCTCCGGGCTCAGGTTGCGGGTGCCGACCAGGAAGGAGACGAGGCCGATGGCCATGCCGACGGCGGCGAGACCGAAACCGATGTGCCAGTTCACCTTCTGGCCGACGGTGCCGATGATCAGCGGCGCGAAGAAGGCACCCATGTTGATGCCCATGTAGAAGATCGTGAAGCCGCCGTCACGGCGCGGGTCGTCCGGGCCCTTGTAGAGGTGGCCGACCATCGTGGAGATGTTGGCCTTCAGCAGACCGGAACCCAGCGCCACCAGCGCCAGGCCGGCGAAGAACGGACCCTGACCGCCGGGCAGTGCCAGCACGAGATGTCCGGCCATGATCGTGACGGCCGCGACCGTCACCGTCTTGCGGGGGCCCCAGACGCGGTCGCCGAGCCAGCCGCCCGGCATGGCGAGCAGGTAGACCATCGACAGGTAGACGGAGTAGATCGCCGTCGTCGTGGCCAGGTCCATGCCCAGACCGCCGCCCATGCTGCCGTCCTTGGCGTCAGGGCCGCCGGAGAGCAGGTAGACGACGAGAAGGGCCCTCATGCCGTAGAAGCTGAAGCGCTCCCACATCTCGGTCATGAAGAGAGTGGCCAGTCCGCGGGGGTGGCCGAAGAAGGTCTTCTCGGAACCGGGGGTGCCCGGACGGACCGAGTCCTTCGTCAGGCTGGACGCCATGGTCGTTCCTTGCTGTCGGGACGCGCTCATGAGGCGATGCGCGCCCGGTGGGGGGCAGCCGGCACCGGCGGTCTCGCCCGTCCGACCCCACGCCCGAGGGATTCCGCCCCGGATCACGGAGCGATGGACGGCGACCACCGGGATCCACGCCTCCGCGCGCTTCACTGCACGCGACGAGGCCCGGCCACAGGTCATTCCTTTCAAGGCCGGCCGTGGACCGGCCCGCACGCGAAAGAGACCTTCAGCGTCGAACAGTCGCCAAAGGTCCTCTGGGTGCTACAGGCGCTGATTCACCATACGGCAGGACACCGCCCGGTATGGAAGGACTTGAGACGCGGATCACAGGTGTCGGCGGAACCGCGAACGGTCTTTCGAAGGTCCATTTCAGGATGGCACCTCACAGCCGCAGGTCCGCGACCGGGGCCGCGGCGCGCGCCGGACGGCCCGCCCCGCGCACGGGTGCGGCGTCTGTCCGGCATGTCCGGAGGTAAGAGGCCCTCGCGTCGATCACACCCCGGGCCTTGCTCCGAGCGGACTACCATCAGCTCATGACCCGTGTACTGCTCGCCGAGGACGACGCGTCCATCTCGGAGCCGCTGGCCCGCGCACTGCGACGGGAAGGGTACGAGGTCGAGGTGCGTGAGGACGGCCCCACCGCGCTCGACGCCGGGATGCAGGGCGGCGTCGACCTGGTGGTGCTGGACCTCGGGCTGCCCGGCATGGACGGACTGGAGGTCGCCCGCCGGCTGCGCTCCGAAGGGCACGCCGTGCCGATCCTGATCCTGACCGCCCGCGCCGACGAGGTGGACACCGTCGTCGGTCTGGACGCCGGGGCGGACGACTACGTCACCAAGCCCTTCCGGCTGGCCGAGCTGCTCGCCCGGGTCCGCGCCCTGCTGCGGCGCGGCGCCGCCGAGCCCCAGCAGCCGCCCGCCACGCACGGCGTGCGCATCGACGTCGAGTCGCACCGGGCCTGGATGGGCGACGAGGAGCTCCAGCTCACCGCCAAGGAGTTCGACCTGCTGCGGGTCCTGGTGCGCGACGCCGGCCGGGTCGTCACCCGCGACCAGCTGATGCGCGAGGTCTGGGACACCACCTGGTGGTCGTCGACGAAGACCCTCGACATGCACATCTCCTGGCTGCGCAAGAAGCTGGGCGACGACGCGGCCAACCCCCGCTACATCGCCACCGTGCGCGGCGTCGGCTTCCGTTTCGAGAAGAACTGAGCCCTCCGGGGCCGTACGCGGGTACGTAGGGGAACATGCGCCGCCGACTGATCCAGTCCACGCTCGCCGTGGTGCTCGTCGTGATCGCCGTCTTCGGCGTCTCCCTCGTCATCGTCGAGGCCCGGACGATCAGCACCACCGCCCAGGAGCGGGTGGACCTGGAGGCGGTGCGGCTGGCCAGCATCGTGGACAGCCGGCTGATCGGCACCGGGTCCGTCGACGCGGGCTTCCTGCGCGAGCAGGTCGCGGACGCCCGGTACGCCGTGATCCACATCCCCGGCGAGCCGGTCATCGAGGTCGGCGGCAAACCCGAGGGCGACGTCATCCGCGGCAGGGCCACCGGTGAGGAGGGCGAGACGGTCCTCGTGGAGGAGCCGCGCTCCTCGGTGACCCGGGAGGTCGGCCGGACCCTGCTGATCATCGGCCTGGTGGCGCTGCTCGCGGTGATCGCCGCGGTGCTGCTGGCGATCCGCCAGGCCAACCGCCTCGCCTCCCCGCTGACCGACCTCGCCGAGACCGCCGAACGCCTCGGCTCCGGCGATCCGCGCCCGAGGCACAAGCGCTACGGCGTCCCCGAGCTGGACCGCGTCGCGGACGTGCTGGACTCCTCCGCCGAGCGCATCGCCCGGATGCTCACCGCCGAACGCCGCCTGGCCGCCGACGCCTCCCACCAGCTGCGCACGCCGCTGACGGCGCTGTCCATGCGGCTGGAGGAGATCACCCTCACCGACGAGCCGGAGACGGTGAAGGAGGAGGCGACGATCGCGCTGTCGCAGGTGGAGCGGCTGACGGACGTCGTGGACCGGCTGCTGACGAACTCCCGCGACCCGCGCAGCGGCTCCGCCGTCACCTTCGAGCTGGACGACGTCATCCAGCAGCAGATCGCCGAGTGGCGTCCCGCCTACCGCAGCGCGGGGCGGGCGATCGTCAGCTCCGGCAAGCGGCATCTGACGGCCGTGGGCACACCGGGCGCGGTGGCGCAGGTGCTGGCCGCGCTGATCGAGAACTCCCTGATGCACGGCGGCGGCACGGTGGCTCTGCGGACCCGGGTCACGGGCAACCAGGCGGTCGTGGAGGTCACCGACGAGGGGCCCGGTGTCCCGGCAGACCTGGGGGCGCGGATCTTCGAGCGCACGATCAGCGGGCGGAACTCGACGGGCATCGGCCTGGCCGTCGCCCGGGACCTGGCCGAGGCGGACGGCGGCCGCCTGGAACTCCTTCAGCCCAGGCCCCCCGTCTTCGGCCTGTTCCTGTCCCGGACGCCGCCGAAGAAGTCGTCGCCGGAGGACGAGGGGCCGACGGTGCGTTAGCCGACGTCGGCGGTGGGGCGCCGTCGACGAGGCGCCGTCGGCGGGGCTGACGTCAGCGGTGGGCCGCGGGACTGCCGTCGGTCTCGCGCAGCGCCGCCGGGTGGCCGGGCTCCCCGGGGGAGTCCTCCCGCGCCCCCGGCCCGGGCACGGGCAGCGTGCGGAAGACCCAGCTGCGGTACGACCAGAAACGGAACAGCGTGCCGAGGCCGATGCCGAGGAACTTGAAGACGTTGCTCTGCAGCGGGCTGTCCCAGCCGAAGCCGTACGTCGCCGTGTAGAGCACGCCGTTCTCGATCACCAGGCCGACCGCGCTGAACAGCAGGAACAGCGTCATCTCGCGGGTGCGGCCGCTCTTGTCGCGGTCCCGGTAGGTGAAGTAGCGAAAGCCCAGGTAGTTGAAGACGATCGCGGCGACGGTGGCGACGATGCTCGCCCGCACGACCTGGAGGTCGGTCACGTGCCGGACCAGGTTGAAGACGAGCAGGTTGACCAGCACTCCCGCGCCGCCCACCGCGCCGAACTTCAGCGCCTCCCGGACCAGCCGGTCGAGCCGTTGGCGCAGGCCGCCGCGGGGTGCGGGGGGCGCCGGGGGAACCGTACGGGCGCCCGAGGAACCATGTCCCATGGTCGTGCAGGCTCCCGTCCATCGGTTGGTGTCGATCCAGTCATGCTAACCATCGGCGGACGTGATCTTCCTGCGGGCGCGGGTATCGCCCGGGAACCGGGGCCGGAGGCGGCCGGGGAACGGCCGGTAAACCGATGGGCCCCGCGCGGCCGATACGCTAGGGGCGTGACGTTCCCGGTAGTCGGCATGGTCGGCGGGGGCCAGCTCGCTCGTATGACACACGAGTCGGGCATCCCGTTGGGCATCAGGTTCAAGCTTCTCAGCGACACCCCTCAGGATTCCGCTGCGCAGGTCGTCAGCGATGTCGTCATCGGCGACTATCGCGACCTCGACACGCTGCGTGCATTCGCGAGGGGCTGCGACGTGATCACTTTCGATCACGAACATGTACCGACCGAGCATCTACGGGCCCTGGAGGCGGACGGCATCCCCGTGCGTCCCGGGCCCGACGCGCTGGTCCACGCCCAGGACAAGGGGGTGATGCGCGCGAAACTCGTCGAGATCGGCGTGGCCTGCCCGCGGCACCGGATCGTGAGCGATCCGGCCGACGTGGCCGCCTTCGCGGCCGAGGGCGGGGGCTTCCCGGTCGTCCTCAAGACGGTCCGCGGCGGCTACGACGGCAAGGGCGTGTGGGTCGTCGACTCCGTCGAGGAGGCCGCCGAGCCCTTCCGCGCCGGCGTGCCCGTGCTGGCGGAGGAGAAGGTCGACTTCGTCCGCGAGCTGGCCGCCAACGTCGTCCGCTCCCCGCACGGCCAGGCGGTGGCGTACCCCGTCGTCGAGTCCCGGCAGGTGAACGGCGTGTGCGACACGGTGATCGCGCCCGCCCCCGACCTGGAGAGGGACCTGGCGCTGCGGGCCGAGGAGATGGCCCTCAGCATCGCCAAGGAACTCGGCGTCGTCGGCCACCTCGCCGTCGAGCTGTTCCAGACCCGCGACGGCCGCATCCTCGTGAACGAGCTCGCGATGCGCCCGCACAACTCCGGCCACTGGACGATGGACGGCGCGATCACCTCGCAGTTCGCCAACCACGTCCGCGCCGTCCTCGACCTGCCGCTGGGCGACCCGCGCCCGCGCGCGCCGTGGACGGTCATGGTCAACGTCCTCGGCGGCGACTACCCGGACATGTACTCCGCGTACCTGCACTGCATGGCCCGCGACCCCCAGCTGAAGATCCACATGTACGGCAAGGACGTGAAGCCCGGCCGCAAGGTCGGACACGTCAACACCTACGGCGACGACCTGGACGACGTGCTGGAGCGCGCCCGTCACGCTGCCGGCTACCTGAGAGGGACGATCACCGAATGAGCCCGGTCAGCCCGGTCGTGGGCATCGTCATGGGGTCGGACTCCGACTGGCCCGTCATGGAGGCCGCCGCCCAGGCCCTCGACGAGTTCGAGATCCCCTACGAGGTCGACGTCGTCTCCGCGCACCGCATGCCGCACGAGATGATCGCGTACGGCGAGCAGGCCGCCGGCCGCGGGCTGAAGGCGATCGTCGCGGGCGCGGGCGGCGCCGCCCACCTGCCCGGCATGCTCGCCTCGGTCACCCCGCTGCCGGTCATCGGCGTGCCGGTGCCGCTGAAGTACCTGGACGGCATGGACAGCCTCCTGTCCATCGTGCAGATGCCGGCCGGCGTCCCCGTCGCCACCGTCTCCGTCGGCGGCGCCCGCAACGCCGGCCTGCTCGCCGCCCGCATGCTCGCCGCCCACGACGAGGAGCTGCTGGCCCGGATGCGCGAGTTCCAGCAGGAGCTCAACGACCAGGCCACCGAGAAGGGCAAGCGGCTGCGCAACAAGGTCGCGGGCGCGGCGGCCGGCTTCGGCTTCGGCAAGTGACGGGCGTGACGCGGATGACCTCACTGGACCGGGCCCGGGAGCTGCTGCGCGAGTTCCCCGTCGTCGACGGCCACAACGACCTGCCCTGGGCCCTGCGCGAGCAGGTGCGCTACGACCTCGACGCCCGTGACATCGCCGAGGACCAGTCCGCCCACCTGCACACCGACCTCGCCCGGCTGCGGGCCGGCGGCGTCGGCGCGCAGTACTGGTCGGTGTACGTCCGCTCGGACCTGCCGGACGCGGTGACGGCGACGCTGGAGCAGATCGACTGCGTACGGCAGCTCATCGACCGCCACCCGGGGGACCTGCGCGCCGCGCTGACCGCCGCCGACATGGAGGCGGCCCGCGCGGAGGGCCGTATCGCGTCGCTGATGGGCGCCGAGGGCGGTCACTCCATCGACAACTCCCTCGCCGCGCTCCGGGCGCTGTACGCGCTCGGCGTGCGCTACATGACGCTCACCCACAACGACAACGTGGCGTGGGCGGACTCGGCGACCGACGAGCCCGGCGTCGGCGGTCTGTCGGCCTTCGGCCGCGAGGTCGTGCGGGAGATGAACCGCCTGGGCATGCTGGTCGACCTCTCGCACGTCGCCGCGACGACGATGCGGGACGCGCTGGACGCCTCCGCCGCGCCGGTGATCTTCTCGCACTCCTCGGCGCGGGCCGTCTGCGACCACCCGCGCAACATCCCGGACGACGTGCTGGAGCGGCTGCCCGCCAACGGCGGCGTGGCGATGGTGACGTTCGTGCCGAAGTTCGTGCTCCAGGCCGCCGTGGACTGGACGGCCGCCGCCGACGAGAACATGCGCGCGCACGGCTTCCACCACCTGGACACCAGCCCCGAGGCGATGAAGGTCCACCATGCCTTCGAGGAGCGCACCCCGCGCCCCGTCGCCACGGTGTCCACGGTCGCCGACCACCTCGACCACATGCGCGAGGTCGCCGGCGTCGACCACCTGGGCATCGGCGGCGACTACGACGGCACGCCGTTCACCCCGGACGGCCTGGACGACGTCTCCGGCTACCCGAACCTGATCGCCGAGCTGTTCGACCGCGGCTGGTCCCAGGCCGACCTGGCCAAGCTGACCTGGAAGAACGCGGTACGGGTGCTGGGCGACGCCGAGGACGTGGCCCGGGGGCTTCAGGCGACGCGTGGGCCGTCCAACGCGACGCCGGCGGACCTGGACGGCTGAGCCGTCCCCTCTCCGAGGGCGGGGTAGTCGGTGTATCCGGCCGCCCCGCCCACGTACATGAGATACCGCTCCCGCACCTGGTTCAGGGGTGCGCCCAGGCGCAGCCGGGTCACCAGGTCGGGGTTGGCGAGGAACGGCCGGCCGAGGGCGATCAGGTCGGCCCCGGCCTCCAGCAGCCGCGCGGACGCCTTCCCGATCGCCGGGCCGGAGATCTCCTCCAGCACCGGGTTGGCGACGAGCGTCCCCGGCCATCCGGCGCGGATCTTCCGGAACACCGGGGCCTGGGGGTCGGCGAAGACCAGGTGCAGGTAGGCGAGGCCGAGGCCGCCGAGCCGTTCGGTGAGCGCCGGGTAGATCTCCTCCGTCTCGCCCTCCGCGATGCCGTTGACGGTGTTGCCGGGGGAGACCCGCAGTCCCACCCGGTCGGCCCCGATCTCGGCGGCCACGGCTTCGGTCACCTCGGCCGTGAACCGGATGCGTCCCTCGATCGAGCCGCCGTAGCCGTCCGTGCGCAGGTTGGTGTTGCGGGCCAGGAACTGGTGCAGGAGATGACCGTTGGCGGAGTGCACCTCCACGCCCTCGAACCCGGCGTCGAGCGCGTTGCGGGCGGCCCGGGCGAAGTCGGCGACGGTGGTGCGGATGTCGTCGGCGGTCATCTCCCGGGGCACCACCGCCGGCCGGTGCCCGTCCGGCGTGAAGATCGTCTCGGGCAGCGGCACGGGCGAGGGCGCCACCGGCGTCAGCCCGCTGGTCGCGGGGTGCCCGACCCGGCCGCCGTGCTGGAGCTGGAGGAACATCCCGCCGCCCCCGGCCGCGCGGACCGCGTCGGTGACCCGCCGCCACCCGGCCACGTGCCGCGCGGTGTGGATCGCGGTGATGTTCGGGTACGTCTGCCCGACCGCGTTCGGCGTCGCGGCCTCGGCGATGATCAGGCCGGCCGAGGCGCGCTGGGCGTAGTACTCGGCCATGAGCGGGGTCGGGGTGCCGTCGGCCTCGGCCCGGTTGCGGGTCAGCGGGGCCATCAGCAGGCGGTTGGGGAGGGTCAGGGGGCCGAGGGACGCGGGTGCGAGGAGTTCCGTGGAGTTCGTCATGCCCGTACGGTAGAACTTGACACTGATGTCAGAATCAAGCCCGGAAAGCCCGGCGGGGCCGACGAGAGCAGGGGGAGACGATGCGGATCGGTGAACTGTCCCGGCGCACCGGTGTCAGCGAGCGCTCGCTGCGCTACTACGAGACGCAGGGGCTGCTCGCGGCCGAGCGTACGCCCGGCGGGCACCGCGAGTACGCGGAGGCGGCCGTCGACCGGGTCGTCCGCATCCAGGAGCTGTACGCGGCCGGGCTGTGCAGCAGCAAGATCGCCGAGCTGCTGCCCTGCATGCGCGACGGGGACGGCGGCCCCTCGGCCGTCGCCACGCCGAAGCTGGTCGCCGAACTCACCGCGGAACGCGACCGCATCGACCGGACCATCGCCGACCTGCGCCGCTCCCGGGACACCCTGGACGAGGTGATCGAGGCGGCCCGCGGCTGAGCGGGCCCCGGGCGCCGTACCCCCGAACGCCCCGCCCACCAGGAAGCCCGATCCGCTCCGTGTGACGGTGGCCGTAACGCACGACGACCGTACGGAGCCCGCCATGGCAGACCTCCAGGACGACCTGCACACCGGTACCGAGGCCGGCGAGCTCGACGACCTGCCTGTGCCGCTGCCCGACGAGGTCTTCCCGCCCGAGCCCTGCGTGCCGGTCTCCGACCCCGGCGACGAGCCGCTGGCCCGGGCCCGCGCCGTGCTGGCCGCCCACCCCGTCGCCGATGGCTGCTGCGGCCTGTCCCGGGCGCTGGGGCACCTGTCCTGGTACGACCTGGAGCTCGGCGAGAGCGGTGTCCGCACCGACGTGCCCCGGCTGCGCGAAGGGCGCGTCGGAGCCCTGTTCTGGTCGCTGCACCTGCCCGAGGGCAGCGACGGGGACCGGGCTGTCGGCGCCACCCTGGAGCAGCTCGACCTGGCCGAGTCGGTCGTCCGCGCCCACCCCGAGGGCCTGCGGCTGGCGTACGACGCCGGGCAGGTCATCGATGCCCGCAACTGCGGCCGGGTCGCCGTGCTGCCCGGCCCCGCCGGGGCCGCCGCGCTCGGCGACAGCCTCGGCGTCCTGCGCTCCCTGCACGCCCTCGGCCTGCGGGTGCTCACGCTGACCGGCGCCTCCTGGGCGAGCGAGGCCGGGCTGACCCGGTTCGGCGAGGAGGTCGTCCGCGAGATGAACCGGCTCGGTGTCGTCGCCGACCTCTCCGGCGCCGGTGCCGGGACCGTCCGCCGCACCTTGGCCGTCTCCAAGGCGCCCGCGCTGTGCACCCGCTCCGCCGCCCGCGCCCTGCGCCCGCACCCGGCCAACCTGCCCGACGACCTGCTCGCCGAGCTGGGCGCGGCCGGAGGACTGTGCATGGTGCCGCTGGCCGCCGAGCAGACCGGCCCGACCGTCCGAGACGTCGCCGATCACCTGGACCACGTCCGGGCGGTCGCCGGGCCGGGGAGCGTCGGCCTGTCCGGCACCTACGACACCGGCACCGCCCACCCGCTGGAGCTCGGCGACGCCTCCTGCTACCCCCGCCTCGTCGCCGAGCTGCTGCGCCGCGGCTGGGACGAGGCGGATGTCGCCCTGCTGACCTGGGGCAACGTGCAGCGCGTGCTGCGGGGAGCGGCCTTCACCGCCCGCGCGGCACAGCTGCGGCGCCGGCCGTCGACCGCGACGATCGCCGCGCTCGACGGCTGAGCGCCGGCCACGGGGCCGGCCGTGCGGCCACGGGGTCAGCCGTGCTCGATCCGGCACAGGCAGAACGGATGCCCCGCCGGATCCGCGTACACCATGAAGTCCTTCTTCTCCCGGTCCTCCAGGTCCAGCGGCCGGGCGCCCAGCGCGAGCACCTTCTCGTGCGCCGCGTCCATCTCCTCCCAGGTCGCCCCGGCATCGAAGTCGAGGTGGAACTGCTGGGCGTCGCGGTCGGAGCGCGGCCACTCCGGAGGAGTGAGTTCCCGCACCCGCTGGAAGGACAGGCGCGGCCCGCCGGGCACCTGGAGCACCACCCAGTCCGGGTCCTCCTCGTCGGGAGTGCCGCCCGCGACCTGCGCGTAGAAGCGGGCCAGCTCACGGGGGTCGGGACAGTCGACGACGACGGAACGCAGACGTGCCACGGGTGCCATGGGGTTCCTCCCGGTGGGGTGAAGTGATGTCAACAGGCACAGAGGCAGAACGGGTGCCCGGCGGGATCGGCGTAAACGCGGAACGAGCGGGTCCGGTCCTCGGTGTCCAGCGGACGGGCGCCGAGTTCCAGCACGGCCTTCTCGGCCGCGTCCAGGTCCCCCACGGTGAGGTCGAGGTGGAACTGCTGCGCGCCGTCGGGCCCGGGCCACTTCGGGGGTACGTACTCGGGGGCGGCCTGGAAGGCCAGCGCCTGCCCGCCGGGCAGTTTCAGGTCGACCCACTCGTCCTGGCCGTCGTTCTGGACCTCGACGGTGCCGCCGAGCACGTCGGCGTAGAAGCGGGCCAGCGCGTGCGGGTCGGGGCAGTCCAGGACGACGACGCCCAGCTCGGCCACGGCCATGACTTCCTCCTTGAAGCCGGTGGTTACCCGCATGGTGCGGGTAACCGGTAACGGTTACTGCATGCTCCCCCATTGGCGGTAACGTCGCAAGCATGAGTGAGAGATCGCCCGCACCGGGGGGCCTGGGCCTGATCGAGGCCCTGGTGAACACGCTGGACCTGGAGACGGGCGCCGACTCGCTGGGCACGCCGGAGGGCCGGGCGCGGTTCGGCCTGACGGAGGACGAGGTGCCGCACGCGCGCGAGGTGCGCGAGTCCCTGCGCACGGCCCTGCTCGCCCACGCCGGCCACCCGCCGCACCGCACGGTCACTCCGCTCGGCGCACTGCTGGCCGGGGCCCCGCTGGTCGTGACGGTCGACCCGGCCGACGGCTCCGCCGCCCTCGCCCCCGCCCGTGCCGGGACCCTGCTCGCCCGCGTCGCCGCCGCCGTCGCCGAGGCGCTGGTCGCGGGCACCTGGGACCGCCTCAAGGCGTGCGAGGCCGCCGACTGCCACTGGGCGTACTACGACCGCAGCCCGGCCGGACGCGGACGCTGGTGCTCGATGCAGGTGTGCGGGGCGCGCGCCAAGATGCGCCGGTACCGCGCCAAGGAGGCGTGAGGCACGGGCGGTCCACCGACCGGTGCGCCGCCCGGCGGGGCGGAAGCCGCGCGGACGCCGGACCGGCCGACTGGGCCTCGGCCGAGCCGGCGCCCGTCCGCCGACGCCGATCGCCGGGCCGTCGGCCGGTCGATCGCTGGTGCCGCAACAGGCGACGTTCGCCCCGTCGCGAGGCCCGGCACGCTCCCCCGGAGGGGGTGCCCCCGCTCGCCGCACCGGCCGAAAACCCGAGTGCGTCCAGTACGAGGGCTTCCGGCCGGCACGCCTCCAGCCTCCGGCCGGCACGCCTCCAGCCTCCGGCCGGCACGCCTCCAGCCTCCGGCCGGGGGGACCCCAGAGCACGCGCCGGACGCCGCTCCTCACCGGGCGAACGTCGCCTGCCGCGGCACTAGGCCGTCGGCCGGCCCATCGCCCGGTACGTCCACCCGGCACGCCGCCAGACCTCCGGGTCCAGGGCGTTGCGGCCGTCGAGGATCACCCGCGACGCCACGACCTCGCCCAGCGACTGGGGGTCCAGCTCGCGGAACTCCCGCCACTCCGTCAGATGCAGCACGGCGTCGGCGCCCCGCACCGCCTCCAGCGCGGAGTCGGCGTAACCGAGCGTCGGGAACAGCCGCCGGGCGTTCTCGACGCCCTTCGGGTCGTACACCGTCACCTGGGCGCCCTGCAGGTGGATCTGCCCGGCGACGTTCAGCGCGGGCGAGTCCCGCACGTCGTCCGAGTCGGGCTTGAAGGTGGCGCCGAGCACCGCGACCCGCTTGCCCAGGAACGGGCCGCCGCCCAGCGCCTGCCGGGCCAGTTCGACCATCTGACCGCGCTGGCGCATGTTGATCGAGTCGATCTCGCGCAGGAACGTCAGTGCCTGGTCGGCGCCCAGCTCACCGGCGCGCGCCATGAACGCCCGGATGTCCTTGGGCAGACAACCGCCGCCGAAGCCGATCCCGGCCCGCAGGAACTTCCGGCCGATCCGGTCGTCGTGCCCGATGGCCTCCGCCAGCTTGGCGACATCGCCGTCGGCGGCCTCGCAGACCTCCGCCATCGCGTTGATGAAGGAGATCTTGGTCGCCAGGAAGGAGTTCGCCGCGGTCTTCACCAGCTCGGCCGTCGGGAAGTCGGTGACGACGAACGGCGAGCCCTCGGCGATCGGCGTGGCGTACACCTCGCGCAGCAGCTTCTCGGCCCGCTCGCCGCGCACCCCGACCACGATCCGGTCCGGACGCAGCGTGTCCTGGACGGCGAAGCCCTCGCGCAGGAACTCCGGGTTCCAGGCCAGCTCGGCGTCGCCGCCCGCCGGCGCGTGCTCGGCGAGGTAGGCGGCCAGCCGGTCGGCGGAGCCCACCGGCACGGTCGACTTGCCGACGACCAGGGCGGGCCCGCGCAGATGCGGGGCGAGCGAGGCCAGCGCGGAGTCGACGTAGGACATGTCGCAGGCGTACTCGCCGTGCTTCTGCGGCGTGTTCACGCACAGGAAGTGCACGTCGCCGAAGGCCGCGACCTCCGCGAAGTCGGTGGTGAACCGCAGCCGCCCGCTGGACCCCTCGATCCCCGCGACATGCTTGCGCAGCAGCTCCTCGAGACCCGGCTCGTACATCGGGACCTCGCCCCGCTGCAGCATCTCGATCTTCTCGGGCACCACGTCCAGGCCCAGCACCTCGAAACCGAGCTCGGCCATGGCCGCCGCGTGGGTCGCGCCGAGGTAGCCGGTGCCGATCACAGTGATCTTGAGGGCCATGGGTGCTCCAGGGGTGTACGGCTGAGGTGCGCGCCCGAGCATATCCGGGGCGCCGGTGAGAGCCCTTGGCCGCCTGTCGTCAACCTCACCTATCCACGGACCCGGACGGCGTTCTAAAATTTGGGTTACTTAACGGTAGTTAGCGTGCCCAGCATCACAGTGTTTTGGAGCGTGAGAGACCTTGGCCGGATCGGCTGACTTCGACCTGTACCGCCCGTCCGAGGAGCACGACATGCTCCGCGACGCCGTCCGCGCGCTGGCCGAGGCGAAGATCGCGCCGCACGCCGCCGCGGTGGACGAGGAGGCCCGCTTCCCGCAGGAGGCCCTCGACGCCCTGACCGCGAACGACCTGCACGCCGTGCACGTCCCCGAGGAGTACGGCGGCGCGGGCGCCGACGCCCTCGCCACGGTGATCGTCATCGAGGAGGTGGCCCGCGTCTGCGCGTCCTCCTCCCTCATCCCCGCCGTGAACAAGCTCGGCTCCCTCCCGGTGATCCTCTCCGGCTCCGAGGAGCTGAAGAAGAAGTACATGACCCCGCTCGCCAAGGGCGACGGCATGTTCTCCTACTGCCTCTCCGAGCCCGACGCGGGCTCCGACGCGGCCGGCATGAAGACCAAGGCCGTGCGCGACGGCGACCACTGGATCCTCAACGGCGTCAAGCGCTGGATCACCAACGCGGGCGTCTCCCAGTACTACACGGTGATGGCCGTCACCGACCCCGCCAAGCGCTCCAAGGGCATCTCCGCCTTCGTCGTCGAGAAGTCCGACGAGGGCGTCTCCTTCGGCGCCCCGGAGAGGAAGCTCGGCATCAAGGGCTCCCCGACCCGCGAGGTCTACCTCGACAACGTCCGCATCCCCGCCGACCGCATGATCGGCGAGGAGGGCACCGGCTTCGCCACCGCGATGAAGACGCTGGACCACACCCGCATCACCATCGCCGCCCAGGCCCTCGGCATCGCCCAGGGCGCCCTCGACTACGCCAAGGGCTACGTCCGGGAGCGCAAGCAGTTCGGCAAGCCGATCGCCGACTTCCAGGGCATCCAGTTCATGCTCGCCGACATGGCCATGAAGATCTCGGCCGCCCGCGCCCTGACCTACCAGGCCGCCGCCGCCTCGGAGCGCGGCGACGCCGACCTCACCTACCTGGGCGCCGCCGCCAAGTGCTTCGCCTCGGACGTGGCGATGGAGGTCACCACGGACGCCGTCCAGCTCCTCGGCGGCTACGGCTACACCCGCGACTACCCGGTGGAGCGCATGATGCGCGACGCGAAGATCACACAAATATACGAAGGCACGAACCAGGTCCAGCGCATCGTGATGGCGCGCAACCTGCCGTAGGTCCCACGCGGCACGCATGGTGGCAACCCCCGGCCCGGTTCGGGTGATGCTGCTGGCGAATCCGCTCGACACCCGCCGACCGCCTGCCCTCGGGCCCACGATGGGAGCGTTCGTCCCGGTGACGCGCTGCCTGAGCGCCGTCCTGCCGGGACAAACGCTCCCATCGGTGCCCCCGGCCATGGGATTCGCCAACAGCGTCCTCTTCAGGTGGCCGGGGGCTGTCGGGGTCTGCGCCGCCCCCCGACTACTCGACAGGGCAGACGAGGCCGGGGATCGCACGCTTCGGGGAGCAGGTCACCACGGCCAGATGCAGGTACGAGGGACTTTCGAGATAGAAGCCGTACGACACGTCCGCGCCCGCCCCGAGCCGTTCGGCGGCGGAGTCGACGAGTGTGGCCAGTCGGATCGCATCCTGGTCGTGGGCGGAGGCGAACCGATGCGCGTACTCGGCCAACCGCTCCCCGAGCCAGCCCGCCGCTTCCTTGGCCTCGTCCCAGGTGCCACGGACGAGCGAGTGCGGCTTGACGAGCCAGTAGGCCGTCTCCAGCGGAGGCAGGTCCGATGCCGGAAACTCGGCGGCCACCTCGCGGTAGCGCTGGACCAGTTCCGGCCTGCTTCCGGCCGGGGGAGGCTCAGGATGCGGTGGCCGCCGTAGGGCCTCCTGATCGAAGCGCCCTTTCGGGCCTGCCCACAGATAGCCGTGATGGTGCACCAGTCGTTCCCGTTCACGGTTGGAGGTCGCAGGGGAACCGGTCCCGGCTCCGCGTGGGAGCCGGGACCGGTCGGGGGAGGGATGGTCAGACGTTCAGACCGAACCGCGCCGGGTCGATACCGGCCGCGTCCAACTCCTCCGTGGTGAACCGCAGCGGCTGTGCGTCCGGCCGCTTGCTGTCACCCAGAGCCCAGGTGCCCTCGCCGATCCGAGCCAGGGTCACACATCCCTCGGTACAGGGGCCGCCGCACGCCTTCACGAACGAGGCTCCGCTGATGTTCAGCGCGTACAGGTCGGTTCCGTTCTGCATCACTGCACCTTCCTGCTCAACTGATCGCGGCCATGGGCTGACCGCCGCCGCCCGAACGGGCGGGAGTTCAGGGGAATGGGCCACGCTTCAGCGGTCGGGGGCGCTTACCGGGTCCGGAGCACGACTGGCATTGGCATGGTGGCCACTCAGACGTAGCCAGAGGCGGAAGATCGGCCGTGGAGAAAACGGCCCGCTCGCGTTCCCAGGTCCGCCCGGAGTCGCGAGAGACGCGAAACGACATCAGAGGATGCTTGGCGAACAACTGAGCGTATGTTTCCTTGCTCACGAGCCGTGCGTCTTGCCCTGATGCTGCCGCAGCCTCACGTTGGCGTCGGAGACAGCGCTGTAGTCACCTGTGGATCGTGCGTTCTCACGGGCTACCGACAGAGAAAGACAGTCGGGGCAGCCCGACACGGGTGATGGCTCGCGAGGCAGCTCCGACAGGCACGTCCCTGCCGTGGTTTCGGCTGCAGGATCTGGCGTTCTCTCTTCGCTCTGCATGACCCCATCTTCTGCGGGCCACGATCGAGCCTCTAGCCTGTTTCCTGTTCCCGCAAAAATTCGTTGCGGATACCTTCGATCAGGTCCCGCATATCGTCGCCGGCCAGCGCTACTCGCTCGAACCTTTCGAACTTGTCGACGTAGAGACCCACATCGTGCGGGTCAGTGACGACGACCTCGGCGTGGACAGTTTCAACAGTCACCATGCGGTCGTCACGAATGACAAAGGCATGGTTCGCGATGTCCTGTTGCTGAACCCGTAGGGGGGACTGCCCGGATGTCCACATGGGGAAGTCGTGAGATGGATACGATGCGATCAAGCTGAGCAGCCATCATCTGAGGTCGCACGATGCGCCACCGCAGAACGGGTTCGGTGATGATGAACCGCAGCGACTTCGTGTTGTCGTAGAGAACTGCTTGCCGTTCAAGCCGACCGCTGATCGTTCGCGTGAGTGCGTCTTCACTCAGGTTGTGGCGTTGCAGAATGGCCCGGATGTACTCGGGAGTCTGGAGCAGGCCAGGCACCAGCGCGGGTTGAAACAGCCGCAGTACCGACATCTGGGCTTCCAGTGCCTTGGCGGCCTGCTGGCCTTTGTGGACCCCGACCCGCTTGAGCAGGCGCCACGCCGTTGCCTCCGTCGCTGACGCGCGTGCGGCTTCCGCGTACTCCGCCTTGACCTCGTCCGAGACGTCGATTGCGGTCAGGATGCGCTCTACGTCCGTGGCGCTGGGTGCCAGTTTCGCATTCTCGATCTTGGATAGCTTGGACGGAGACATGAGGGCGCTGCGGGCCACGGTTTTGGCTTCCTTGCCGGATGCCACTCGCAGCGCCCGCAGCGCGGCTCCAAGCTGTGCTCTGTTCACGTCCCGTACTTGGCCCACCATTCGGTGAACGGTTCCGCGTGTGCGAATGCCGTGTCACGGTACCGCGTGAATTCCGCCGCCCGTCCCGGCGGTAGCACTTCCGACCCCAGGTACTTCCCGCTTCCGTCGTAGTTCATCACGGCGACGGATTCGGAGTCGAAGAACCAGAAATCCGGAACGTCCTCCAAGGGGTTGGGTTTGTCGGTGATGTCGAGGATGAAGAACTCTTCGCCCCCGGTCATGTTTTTCTGGTAGCCCCAGCCGAGTTCGAACCTCAGATAGTCCGTGAGCGGACGGGACAGAATGTGGACTCGATAAATCCGTTTCCCCTCCTCGGTGTGTGAGCGTAGTTCTTCCACCCAGCCTGCGTTGTAGTCGTCCGGCTGTGGCTCTCCGGCCAGAAACGCCTGATAGGCGTCGATGCTCCCGGACTTGCTGTAGTCGTCCAGGGTCTCCAGCCGGAATGCCTCGCGTTCGAACGCGTCGAAGAGGTCGCCGAGGGTCCTAGATGAGGTTGTCACGGATGGCCTTCTGGATCAGTTCCATCGGGATCTCGACCAGGGTTTCGTGCGCGGGAATCCGAAGTCCGTGGTCGGTCGGCGTCTCGCCCTGTACCAGGAAGGTGCCGCGATCCGTGGCGTAGATCGTCGGGCAGTCCTTGATGTCGCACGTGCTGACCAGCTTGGTGACCTTCATGGTCTGGGTTCCCCTCTCCCGTACCGCTGCCGGTACCCCGTGGCTGGGTTGATGCTCCCGAGGGCTGGGCACACCGGTCAAGCGATCACGCTTGACGGAACGGGAAACCGCTTAGCGTCGGCAGGCCCGAGGACGCCAAGGGATCCGTCGTCCTTCCCCGCGGTTGGAGCACGCCGTCATAACGCCTGTTCCCCTCCGTCCCGTACGGACTTTTCGAGGAGCGTGAACGACTTGGGCGTACCGCCCGGCTGAGGCTTGCCCTCCTTGCGTCCGACGACCTGGTAGCCGGCGTCGAGGTAGTACGCGTTCAGGCGTGCGTTGCCGGCCAGGCAGTCGAGGCGTACCAACGGCCGGCCCGCCTCGGCCACGCGGCGCTCCGCGGCTCGCAGGAGCTGCCGTCCTGTCCCGGGCGGGACGCTGTCGTGGTCCACCATCAGCCGGTGTACATAGCCGGCCGTCGGTGGCTGCGGTCCCCAGGCGTCCTCGTCCTCCCACCACAGCTCCCAGGCTCCGACCACACGATCGGCAGCTTCCGCGAGCCATACCTCACCGTTCTCCATGACCCGGCGGAAGTGGTCCCCGCCCAGCTCACCAGGCTGCCACTGACCGCCGACGCCCCGGGCAAGCATCCAACGGGCGGCGTCGTCGCGCAGACGCACGACAGCGGTGAGGTCCGCGTCGTCAGCGAGACGGAAATGTAGGTTCTTCACGGCGTGATCTTCACACGGGCGTCTGGTTCTGCATCGACCAGCCGCAGGGGCCCCTCCAGAAGTACCTGGTGTCGTAGCAGGCGATCTTGTGATGAGAGCCGTCCGAGAAGACCTCAGTGGCTCGCCTTCGCCGTGTGGGAGAGGAAGTCCGCCCACGCGGTGGGAGGAAAGGTGAGGTGTGATCCTGTGGGGGTCTTGGAGTCGCGGACCAGGATCGTGGTCGAGGTGGTGGCTATCTCGACACAGTTGGCTGCCTCGGCGCTGTACGTGGACTTCTGCCAGGTGAGTTCGGGCATGGGAGGCTCCTCACAGAGACGTGGCGATGCGGCGGATGAGGTCTCGGGACTCGGACTCGGGGAGTGCACACGACTCCATGCGGTCCAGTACAGAGCGGTACCGTCTCAACTGGGCTTCAGCGTGCAGGAATTCGCAGCCGTGGTCGGTGTCCAGGACGACGGTGTCGAGCTGGGGTACCGGCCCGGTCGCGTAGGTGATCGGCTGGCCGGAGGCAGGGAAACCGGTCTGGCCGAAAGGCAGAACCCGCACGGTGACAGTGGGCTCCTCGCTCATCGCCAGGAGATGGTGGAGCTGAGCCCGGGCGACGGCGGGGCCGCCGAAACCCATGCGCAGCGCCGCCTCATGGACGACGGCTGTGTACGGCGTGGGAGTGCCCTCGAACAGGACAGCCTGGCGCTTCACCCGGTACGAGACGCGGTGCTCGATCTCGTACGGGCGCAGTGGCGGAACCGCATCGCGCATGGTGGCTCGTGCGTGCTCCGGCGTCTGAAGCAGGCCTGGCATGTGGACGGTGACGGCGACGCGCATCGCTGTGGCGTGCTGTTCCAGTTCGGCGAGATCGAGGAGACCAGACGGGAGATTGTCGCGGTACTCCTTCCACCAGCCTCTTTTGCGAGTACCGGTCATGCCGGCGAGTGCGTCGACGTACGCCTCGTCGTCACAGCTGTAGTTGCGCGCCAGCGTGCGTACGCGATCGGCGCTTACGGCGTACCGGCCTGCCTCGATGTTGCTGATGCGGGCTTGCGGGCCGCCGAGGAGCGCGGCGGCCGCGGTCGAAGTCAGGCCGGCGCGCTCGCGGAGCTTGCGTAGCTCGACGCCGAGGCGTTGCTGGCGCAGGGTCGCGGTGGGTGCTGGGGGCATGACGAGCTGCTTTTCTCCCTCGAGATGGGCGGGCGACGTCACTCACACGGATGGTATTTGGTAGGTCTTCGTGACTCTCATGGAAGAACTTACAGTTTCCCGGCTGTGTTGTGCTCCACCGCCCATCTCCCCACCTCCGTAAGCCGGAAGCGCACCTCCCAGGCACTGCCACCGCTCGGTGGGGCTGTTGGGCAAGCCGAATCTCCTCATCTCCAGGAGGCATCTCCATGGGCACCGTATCCCCGTCCGACACCTGGGCGTACGCCCTCCGTCTGCCGCACGACCCCAGAGCCGCACGCGTCGCACGTATGACCGTACGGGCCGCCCTCGACGGGCATGGCCGGCATGAGCTGATGGACGACGTCGAGCTGTTGACGTCGGAGCTGGTCACCAACGCCTACCGGCACACCCGCGGGCCCTGCTCGCTGCGGCTCACCGCGCTGAGCGACGGGCGATTGCGGGTCGGTGTGTGGGACAGCCACCCGCACATCCCCGCGCCTTTCGCCGAACCGCCCGGAGGGCACACCGCTCCCGCCCCGACCGGCGCGGACGGCGGACGAGGGCTGCACCTCATGCGGGAGTACGCCCACTCGTGGGGCGCGTGGTCGCTCGGTGACGGCCTGCCCGGGCGCGGCGCCGGGAAGCTGCTCTGGTTCGAGGTGGGAAGACCCTGACCGCCCGTCCCCGGGGCTCAGCCCTCGAAGCCCTCCGCGATCCGGCGTTCTCACAGCTCCCTGATCATGCGGCGGCAGGCCAGGCGGCGTCTGGAGGGAGACGACGTACGTGGTGCACAACAGGGCAGGGGCGACGGACGGTGAGCCGCTTGCCGAGGCGTCCGAGCGGGTCACCTTTTCGGCCATGTCCGCACAGGGGGCGCAGTGATCAAGCCATCTCGTTGTACGCGTCGCTGGCACCTGCTAATTTTTCTTGGCAGGAGCAAGGAGTCCGTATGAACCTCTCTGATCTCACCGGAGACGAGTTGACGAAGGTGCTCGCCGCTCTGTCCAACCCGCATCGGCTGCGTGTCGTCGCGGCCGTGGCCAGGGAGCGCAACTACGTGAGCCGGCTCGCCCGGGAGCTCCGCATCAGCCGGGCGCTGCTGCAGGTGCACCTGCGCAAGCTGGAGAGCGCCGGACTGGTCACTTCCACGCTCGAGGTCTCGGAGGACGGAAAGGCGATGAAGTACTACGAGGTCGTGCCCTTCGACCTGGACCTGACTCCACGCAGCGTCATCAGGCTCGCCGAGACGATCACCGTCGCGACCGAAGAAGAGGCCGGCCAGGCCGGGGGGGAACGATGAACCACATCTACGATCTGGACGGCATCATCATCACGTTGGGCGTCCTGCTGCTGCTCACGCCCGTGATCATCGTGGCCCTGCGTCAGCTCGGCAAGACCCAGCGCGCCAAGGCCGTCCTCGCCCGTGAGCAGGAGTACCGGCGGCTCACCGAAATGGCCCTGACCACACAGGAACTGCTGGACCAGAGGCTGACGGAGATCTCCGCCCAGCTCGGCGACGTGCGAGCGCGGATCGAGTCCGTGGAACGCACCCTCAAGGACGTCGAATGACCCGGAACGGGCGCCGGCTCGTCGCCCCTCGCGCCGCCGCCGACATCCTTCCCGCCGGACCCCGCTCAAGAAGAGGAGCCATGTACGCGAAGTACGCCGGCAGCAGGGCCGGCCGCCGTGCCCTGGCCGCCGCCTCGGTCGTCCTCGCCGGCGCCGCGCTCACGGCGTGCGGTGGGAAGACCACGGTGGACGAGTCGAGGTACCGGGTCGACGACAAGGTGACGTCCCTGCGCATCACGTCGAACGGCGGGAACGTCGAAGTGACCGCCGCGGACGGCTCCGCCATCGACGTCACCGAGCGGATCGAGTACACGGACGAGAAGCCGCGCACCGAACACTCCGTACGCGACGGCGCACTCTCCCTGGACGCTCCCGGCTGCGCGAAGGGCGACTCCGGCGAGTGCAGCGTCGGCTACACCCTCACGGTCCCGCGCGGCACCGTCCTGTCCGTGGACACGGGCGGCGGCGACGTCACCGTGCGGGGCCTGGCCGGGGCCGTGGCGGCGAAGACCGGCGGGGGCGACATACGGATAGGCGAGTCCGCGGCGAAGAAGGTCGCCGCGCACACCGGCGGCGGCAACATCGACGCCTCCTTCACCGCGGCGCCCGACCAGGTCGAGACCGAGTCGGGCGGCGGCGACGTCACGGTGCGGCTGCCCGCAGGCCCCTACGCGGTGGACGCCAGGACCGACGGCGGCGACCGTCGGGTGGACGTGGCCGGTGACCCGTCCTCCGCGCACACGGTGAAGGCCCGCACGGGCGGCGGAAACCTCACCGTCACCGCCGCCGGCTGACGCCGCACGGCGGTCGGCCGGCCGGGACGGCGGATCCGGTCCGAGGAGGAGTCCCCGGCCGCCCGTCCCGGACCTCAGTCCTCGAAGCCCTCCGCGATCCGGCGCTCCCGCAGTTCCATGATCGCGCGGCGGCGGGCCAGGCGGTGGGTGCGGCGGATCTGGGCCTCCTGGTAGCGGCGCTTGTCCTTCTCGGTCTCGGGGATGACCGGGGGGACCACGCGGGGCTTGCCGTCGGCGTCCACCGCGGCGAACACCAGGTAGGCCGAGCCGACCTGGGTCGCGGGGGCGGACTCGTTCCAGCGCTCGGCCAGCACCCGCACGCCGACCTCCATGGAGGTGCGGCCGGTCCAGTTGACCTGGGCCTTCACATGGACGAGGTCGCCGACGCGGACCGGTTCGAGGAACGCCATCTCGTCCATGGACGCGGTGACGGCGGGACCGCCGGAGTGCCGTCCGGCCACGGCGCCGGCCGCGTCGTCGACCAGCTTCATGATCACACCGCCGTGCACCGTGCCCAGAAGGTTGGTGTCGCTGTGCGTCATGATGTGACTGAGGGTGGTGCGGGAGGCCGAGGTCGGCTTGCCCGGGATCTCCGGTGCCGCCGACTGTGCGGCCGAGGCCTGTTCTGCCTGGTCTGTCATGGCCTCCACCTTATGCCGGGACGGCATCCGGGAAATTTGTGTCAGCTTCGCAACAGCGCCGGCCCTATTTTCCGACGGCCCTGTCGGTCACGCCGTCGCGGCCTGCACACTGGTCCGCATGAATGATTGGCCCGAGGGACGACCCGGTGACAACCGCGCCGGCCGGTACGGACGCGGCAGCGCGAGCGCACAGCCCGAGAGCGCCCGTGTGATGCGTCAGGTCCGCCGCGGCGCGGCGCCGTCTCCCGGTCCGGGCCAGGCGGCCCCTCCGTACGGGGGCGGGGTGCCGCAGCAGCCGTCGTACGTCGACGGCCGGGGCCACGGAGGCCAGGACGCGTACGACAGCGGCTACAACACCGGCCAGGTCTACGGCAGCCCCGGCGGCCGCGGCCCCGCCGCGCCCGGCACGGGCGGTCCGCGTCCCGCGCCGGACTGGCGGCGCCGGATCAAGTGGACGGCGATCACGGTGGCGACCGTGCTGGTCGTCACCACCGTCGGCACCTACTTCTGGGCCGACTCCAAGCTCAACCGCGAGGTCGACCTGTCGAAGGTCATCGACCGGCCCGAGGCCGGCGAGGGCACGAACTACCTGATCGTCGGCTCCGACAGCCGCGAGGGCATGACCGACGAGCAGAAGAAGGACCTGCACACCGGTTCCGCCGAGGGCAAGCGCACCGACTCGGTGATGATCCTCCACACCGGGGACAACGGGTCGACGCTGGTCTCGCTGCCCCGCGACTCCGACGTGGAGATCCCGAGCTTCGTCGGCTCCGAGTCCGGCAAGAAGTACGAGGGCACGGGCCGGCACGTGAAGCTGAACGCCGCGTACGCGGAGGACGGCCCCGAGCTGCTGGTGCGCACCGTCGAGTTCAACACCGGGCTGCACATCGACCACTACGTGGAGATCGGCTTCGCCGGCTTCGCGAACATCGTGGACGCGGTCGGCGGCGTCGAGATGGACATCCCGCGGGACATCAAGGACAAGAAGTCCGGCGCCGACTTCAAGAAGGGCAAGCAGACCCTGAACGGCGAGGAGGCCCTGGCCTTCGTCCGCACCCGGTACGCGCTGCCCGGTTCCGACCTGGACCGCACGAAGAACCAGCAGAAGTTCCTGTCGGCCCTGGCCGGCCAGGTGGCCACCCCGTCGACCGTGCTGAACCCGTTCAAGCTGTACCCGACCATGGGCGCGGGCCTGGACTCCCTCATCGTCGACAAGGACATGGGCCTGTTCGACCTGGCGAGCATGTTCTGGGCGATGAAGAGCGTCAGCGGCGGCGACGGCACGTCGATGAACATGCCGGTCTCCGGCAACGTCGGCTCCAACCTCAAGTGGGACGACGCCAAGGTGAAGAAGCTGGTGGAGCAGTTGAGGAACGACGAGAAGGTCACCGTCTCCGGCACCTGAGGCCCGCGGCCGGTCACCGCTTCCCGCACACCACCTCGTCGCCGCGCACCACCGCGCCCGACTCCTGCGGCGGGTCTGCCGGCCTCACCTTCACCACCTGCTTGAAGTCGGTGCCCGCGATCACCTTCAGCGTCGGCCCCTGGCCCGGGACCGGCCTGAGCTCGCTGCCGGGCAGGGCGGCGGCCAGCGTCTTCGCCGAGTTGTCCCAGCGGGGGTCGAAGGCGACCACGGTCCGTGCGACCGCGCGGTCGGCGGCGTTCACCGGCGCCCGGGTGGTGAGGAAACCGGTCGCGGCCAGCGCGTCGTCCACGCGCCGGCCGAGTCCGGCGGTGTGCGTGCCGTTCTCCACCTGGACCCGGATCTGCTTCGGGTCGACCGGAACCCGTACCGGCGCCGGGCCCTCGGGCTTCGTGCCGTGCGGGGCCAGCGGCTCGTCCTCGCGCAGGGCGTCGAAGATCCGCTTCGACTCGGCGGGGTCCCACTTGAGGGTCGAGCCGACGCCCTCGACGGCGTAGCCCATCCGCTCGATCGGCACGGTGGTGAACTCGGAGGAGGACGGCGAGAAGTTCCGCATCGCCCGCCCGAGGGCCAGCAGCTCGTCGGTGCCGAAGCCCTTGTCGGCCCGTACCGAGCCCAGCACCGCCTGCGTGACGTCACGGAACTTGAGCGGGTTCAGCAGGAGCCCGGAGGAGGTCGCCCGGTCGATCAGCGCGGCCAGGAAGTGCTGCTGGCGCTTCATCCGGCTCAGGTCCGAGGCCCCGTCGAGGTGGCGGGCGCGGACGTACTGGAGGGCCTGCCCACCGGTCAGCTCGTGGGTGCCGGCCGGCAGGTCGAGCCCGGTGTAGCGGTCCTTGAGCGGCTGGACGGTGCAGATCCGTACGCCGCCGAGGACGTCCACGGTCTTCATGAAGCTGGTGAAGTCGACCTCCAGATAGTGGTCGATCTTCACGTGGGTCATGTTCTCGACGGTGCGGACGGTCAGCTGGGGCCCGCCCTCGGCGTAGGCCGCGTTCAGTTTGAGGGGATGTCCCCGGTGGTGCTCGCCGGTCGTGCGGTCGGTGTGGTCGGGCGTCACGGCGTACGAGTCGCGCGGCAGGCTGACCACGCTCGCCCGCTCCCGGTCCTCCGAGATGTGCACGATCATGATCGTGTCGGTGCAGTGGCAGGGAGCGCCGCCGAGCCGGTACCTGCGCCGCTCCTCCTCGCCGATCCGGTCGCGGCCGTCGGTGCCGACCAGCAGGACGTTCATGCCGCCGCCGCCCCGCGGACGGTTCTTCATGTCCTTGAAGGCGTCGACGCGGGCGATGTCCGCGTCCAGACCCGAGAGCACCGCGTGCCCGATCCCGGCGGAGGCGAGCACCACCACCGACAGCGCGGTCACCGCCCGCATGGCCCAGCGCGGCCTCTTCCGCCGTACGGCGGGTACCGGCGGGCGGCGGGAGGACCGCCGGCGGGTGCGCTGCGGCGGGGGACCGTCCTGTGGGGGCGATGCCGGAACCCTGGGGGAGCGGGGCGGCGTGGGCAAGGTGACACCTCCGCGGGGGTGGAGCCGGGGGCAGGGCGTGGGATCCGTGAGCACCGTAGGCCCATACGATCTGCTGACCGGGGCTGCGACCCCCGCGGCGCGCACCCGTGTCCCCCGTTCGCGGTAACGTGAGCACCGATGAACGCCAAGTCCGACGTGCGGCTGCCCGCCGTTTCCGTGATCATGCCCGTCCTCAACGAGGAGCGGCATCTGCGCGGCGCCGTCCGCGCCATCCTCGCCCAGGAGTACGCCGGCGAGATGGAGGTCGTGATCGCCCTCGGTCCGTCCACGGACCGCACGGACGAGATCGCCGCCGAACTCGTCGCCGAGGACCCCCGCGTCCACACCGTGCCGAACCCCACCGGCCGCACGCCCGCCGCGCTGAACGCCGCGATCAGGGCCTCGCGTCACCCCGTCGTCGTCCGTGTCGACGGCCACGGCATGCTGTCGCCGGACTACATCGCCACGGCCGTACGGCTGCTGGAGGAGACCGGCGCGCAGAACGTGGGCGGCATCATGCACGCCGAGGGCGAGAACGCGTGGGAGGACGCCGTCGCCGCCGCGATGACGTCGAAGATAGGCGTGGGCAACGCCGCCTTCCACACGGGCGGGCAGGCGGGCCCGGCCGAGACGGTGTACCTGGGGGTGTTCCGCCGTGAGGCGCTGGAACGGCAGGGCGGTTACAACGAGGAGTTCATCCGCGCCCAGGACTGGGAGCTGAACTACCGCATCCGCGAGGCCGGCGGCCTGATCTGGTTCTCGCCCGAGCTGAGGGTGTCCTACCGGCCCCGGCCGAGCGTGCGGGCACTGGCCAAGCAGTACAAGGACTACGGCCGTTGGCGGCACGTCGTCGCCCGGTACCACTCCGGCTCCATCAACCTGCGCTACCTCGCCCCGCCGGTGGCGGTGTGCGCGATCGCGGCCGGGGTCGTGGTGGGCGCGGCGGTGACCCCGTGGGGCTTCGTCGTACCCGGCGGTTACCTCGCGGCGATCGTCGCGGGATCGGTCCCGGCGGGCAAGGGGCTCGGGCTGAAGGCGCGGGCGTGGATCCCGGTGGCGCTGGCGACCATGCACATGTCGTGGGGCTTCGGCTTCCTCACCAGCCCGCGGTCGCTGGCGAAGCGGGTCATCGCGTCGCGGCGCCCGGCGGTCCAGCCGGACGCCGACGCCGCCGGCGCCCGGTGAGACGGCTCCGGACGGCGGCTCAGGACCAGGTGAACGCCGGGTTCACGTGCATGCAGGCGCTCGTGTCCGCGCCGTTGAGGGCCTCGGCCGACTCCGGGGTCCTGTCGTCCGCCGCGGGCGCCCTGTAGGCCGTGTCCTCGCGCCAGTCCGCGCCGACGACGAGGGTGACGCCCGAGACGTCGGTGGACCGCTGCACCGAACTCGCGGGTATCCCCAGGGAGTCGGCGACCCGCAGGGCGTCGCCCGCGAGGTCGGCACTGGGGTAGCGGACGACCGTGCGGTCCTCGCTCGGCAGCACCGAGGGGTCGGCGACGGCCCGGGTGAAGCCCCGCTCCACCAGCAGGCCGGCGACCGTGTTCGCGCGCCCGGGGGCCTGTGCGAGACGGTCGGTACGGGTGCCGTTGCGCACCTGCACCGCGATCTCGCCGTCGGCGGCGGCCGGATCGGCCGGGGCCTTCGTCTCCTTCGCGGGCTTCTTCCGCGCGTCCTTGCCGTCCAGCGCGATGTCCTCGCGCACCAGCCGGAACAGCCGCTCCGCGTCCTCGGTCGGCTCCACGCGCGCGCCCACGTACCGGTTGGGCATCGTGGTCATGGTGATGCGCTCCGGCTTCACCCCGCGCAGCTCGTCGCTGAGGTCGTACAGCTTCTTCACGGTGTCGAGGCCCGGGTCGACGGTGAGCGCCCGGGTGGCCTCCTCGGCGAGCGCGCGCAGCCTGCCCGGGTTGCTGAGCGTGGCGTTCTCGCGCAGGACGCGGACCATCGAGTTGAGGTACATGTGCTGGGCCTTGGCGCGGGCCAGGTCGCTGCCGTCCTCGAAGCCGTACCGGGTGCGCAGCCACTGGAGGGCCTGCTCGCCCTTGACCGGGTGGGTGCCCTTCTCCAGCTTCAGGCCGGAGCCGTGGCCCTGGCCGTCGCGCGAGTGGATGTTGGCGTCCACGCAGACCGGGACGCCGCCCACGGCGTCGGCCATCGACACCACGCCCGCGAAGTCGACCATCACGAAGTGGTCGATGTGGATGCCGGTGAGCTCCTGCCAGGTGGCCACCGTGCAGCCGGGGCCGCCGTGGCCGAGGCTCTGGTTGGCCATCACCCGGCCCTCGCTCGCCGGGTAGACCGTCCCGTCGTCCGGGTCGGTGCACTTGGGGATCTTCAGCAGGGTGTCGCGGGGCATGCTGACGACCGACATGTTGCTGCGGTCGGCGGACAGGTGCACCAGCATCTGCACGTCCGCGAGCGGGGTGGAGCCGAACGTCTCGCGGGCGCCGCCGAGTTGCTGGTTCTCCTCGCTGTCCCGGGCGTCCGAGCCGATGACGAGGATGTTCAGCGGGGTCTGGCCGGCGGCGTTCGGCGTCGGCGCGGCGACCTTGTTGTCGCCGAGATTCAGGACGTCCTTCCTGATGTTGCCGTTGAGGTGCTCGTAGTAGAGGTATCCGGCACTGGCCGTGGCGGCCATCAGCACGGCGAGCGTCAGCGCGGTCAGGCGGAGCACACGGCGTCCCCTGCGGGGCCCGCGTCCGCCGGCCTCCGCGCCGCCGTCATCGGCCTCCGTACCGCCGTCGCCGTCGTCCGCGTCCTCGACGACCGCCTCGTCACGCTCGGGGGCGTCCGGTGCGCCCTGCCGCGTGTCCTCCCCCTGCCGCACACCGCTCTGCGTCACTTCCGCGTCCTTCCCCACCCCTGCCGCCCCGCCCCGCGCCGCGGGCCCGGCGTCCGTCCGCAGCCGTCCTGTGAGACGTACGACCGGCCCCTCAGGTCAACTGGCGCACCGCACCTGGTCGGCCGTGGATTTCTCCACCCCTTCCGGAGTCTTTCCGGACGTGGCGTTGAGTTTGACCCCGGCGCCCTTGAAGTCCTTGCCGAGGGTGAGTGTCAT
>NZ_JBIWJA010000010.1:0-195526 GCF_044764905.1 Streptomyces sp. NPDC093586
AAACGCCCGGTTACATTCCGAACCCGGAAGCTAAGCCTTACAGCGCCGATGGTACTGCAGGGGGGACCCTGTGGGAGAGTAGGACGCCGCCGAACAATTTTTGGGAGAACCCCGCACCGGAAACGGTGCGGGGTTTTCTGCGTTTCCAGGTCCTTTTCAGGACGGCTTCACCAGTTTCGTGTCGTACGCCAGGATGACCGCCTGGACGCGGTCCCTGGAGCCCGTCTTGGCCAGGATGCGCCCCACGTGTGTCTTCACCGTCGACTCGGCCAGATGAAGACGCTGCGCTATCTCCGTGTTGGTCCAGCCCTGGCCCATGACCATGAGGATCTCTCGCTCGCGTTCCGTGAGCGAGGCCAGGCGCGGGTCGGGAGAGCCGTCGGAGGGGGCGTCGGCCGCGGTGCCGGTCGGGAGGTGGTGGACGTAGGCGTCCAGCAGGCGGCGGGTCAGGCTCGGGGCCACCACCGCGTCGCCCGTGGCGACCGCGCGGATGCCCGAGAGGAGCTCCTCCGGCTGGGCGTCCTTCACCAGGAAACCGGAGGCACCGGCACGCAGGCCGGCGTAGGCGTACTCGTCGAGGTCGAAGGTCGTGAGGATGAGGACCCGGGTGCGGTGGCCGGCGGCGATGATGCGGCGGGTCGCCTCGATGCCGTCCAGGCCGGGCATGCGGACGTCCATGAGGACGACGTCGGGGTGGAGTTCGGCCGTCAGACGGACGGCTTCGGCGCCGCCCGCGGCCTCACCCACCACCGTCATGTCGTCCTGGCTCTCCAGGAGCATCCGGAAGCCGAAACGCTGGAGCGGCTGATCGTCGGCGATGAGGACGGTGGTCACTGCGGGGGTTCCTCCGGGAGATATAGGTGAACGCGCCAGCCCCGGTCGGGGTGTGGGCGTGGGCCGGCCTCAAGTGTGCCGCCGTACAGGGATGTTCGCTCGCGCATGCCCGGCAGGCCCCGGCCGTCGGAGAGCGCGGGGGACGGGCCGCCCCGGCCGGTGTCGGTGACGGTGAGGGTGACGGCGCCGCCGGCCTCGTAGGAGAGGTCGATCCGGGCGGTGGCGTCGGGGCCCGCGTGTTTGAGGGTGTTGGTGAGGGCTTCCTGGATGACGCGGTAGAGCGCGAGCTGGCGGCCCGGTGGGAGTACGGCGTCGCCCCGGATGGCCGTGTGGACGGGCAGACCGGCCTTGCGGACGCCGTCGATGAGCCGGTCGAGGTCGGTGAGGGCGGGCTGCGGGGCGAGATCGGCTCGCTCCTTCTCCTCGTCGCGCAGGACGTCGAGCAGGCGCCGCAGTTCGCCCAGGGCCTGGCGGCTGGTCGTGCCGATGGCGTCGAGGGCCTGGGCGGCACGTTCCGGGGACTTGGCGGCGGCGTACCGGCCGCCGTCGGCGAGGCCCGTGATGACGGAGAGGTTGTGGCCGATGATGTCGTGCATCTCGCGGGCTATGCGGGCCCGTTCGGCGGCGGCGGCGAGCTGGGCCTGCTGGTCGCGTTCGATCTCCAGGCGGCGGGCGCGGTCCTCCAGGACCTCGGTGTAATTGCGCCGGGTGCGGACCGTGACGGCGATGAGGGCCGCGATCCCCATGGACAGCAGCTGCGAGCCGACCTGCTGGTTCCACGGGCCCACGTCCTCTCCGTGGCGGGCCAGGGTGACGCACGTCGGGACCGACATCAGGGCCGTCGCCCACCCCAGGGTGCGCAGGGGCAGGCGCAGGGCGATGTGGAAGAGGACGACCAGCTGGAGCAGGGACGCCTGCAGGGCTGCACCCGTCCAGGCGTTCACCGCGGCGACCGGAGCCATGACGAGGAGGGCGGCGCGGGGGTGGCTGCGGCGCCAGAGCAGGGGGACGGAGAGGCCGAGGCTCAGGGCGAGGACGAGGCCGCCGGGGAGACCCGGATCCTGGGCGACGCTGCGCCAGCCGCCGCCGGCGTAGTCGATCAGGGCGGCCGTCACCCAGAAGCCGGTGAAGTGGAGGTCCCACACGAGGGGCCGGCGCCGGTCGAAGGCACGGACTCGCCGGTTGACGCGCTGCACGTACTCGGTGAGGGGCTCGGCCGCTCGCTCTTCCACCACGGGCTCCATCCGACCATGTTCGGGCGTGTCGGGGCGCCGGGCGTCCGTCCCGGGGCCGTATATGAGATGAAGGGTGTCGTACCGGAGTACTACGGTGGCCCGCATGAGCACCCCGACCAGCGGTGACTACGTCATCCGCGCCGTACGACCGGACGACTGGCCCCGGGTGAAGGAGCTGCGGCTGGACGCGCTGCGGGACCCGGTCGCGCACCTCGCCTTCCTGGAGACGTACGAGGAGGGCGCGGCGAAGGCGGACGCCTTCTGGCAGGACCGGGCGATCGGATCCGGTGAGAGATCCACGACGGCCCGGCAGATCGTCGCCGAAACGCCCGACGGGAACTGGGCCGGAACGGTCACCGTGCTCATCGAGGAGCCCGGGACCGAGGACTGGGCCGGGCATCCTGTCGAGTGCCGGCAGGGGCATGTGGTCGGGGTGTACGTCCGGCCCGAGCACCGCGGGAACGGGCTGGTCGAGGCCCTGCTCGACGCGGGTGCGGAGTGGGCGCGGGAGCGGGGTGCCGAGCGGGTGCGGCTGATGGTGCACCAGGACAACGAACGGGCCCGGGGCGCCTACCGCAAGGCGGGGTTCGTGCCGAGCGGGACGGTCGTGCCGCTCGTGCGGGACGCGTCGCAGAACGAGGTGGAGTTCGTGCTGAGCCGGCCGTCCTAGGCCGGCAGCTCCTGGTGCGGCCAGCGGGCGCGGGCCTGTTCGCGGGAGCGGAGCAGGGCGAGGGTGGGCAGACCCTGGTCGGCACCGGTGGCCAGCAGCTCCGGGAGCTGGGGGAGCGGGGCCACGGCGGCGACGTCGTCCAGGACGAGCGTCATTGGTGGGTCGAGCCGACCGGAGGATGACCGTTCGGCCATGCGCCGGCCGCGCTCGACCACGCTGGAGACGAGCGCCGTCAGCAGAGGCATCGCGCCCGGGCTCGTCCGGGGGTCCTCGATGGATTCCCCCACCACATAAAGGGTGCCCTGTTCATGGACGAAGGAATCCAAGGCGAGGGCATCAGTTCGGTGGGGAGTGCACGCCTCTCGGATGTTGACCACGGAGAGGGCGGCCAGGGCACGGGTGGTCAGCTGCTGGGCCATGTCCCGGCGTTCGGGGTGGGCGGTGAGGGCCGCCTCCAGTTCGCCCGCGGCGCCGGGGGCGGCCTTGGGGTGGGTGCGGAGGATGCGTACGGCGTCCTGGATCTGGCTGCCCTGGGTCCAGCGGTGGACGTGGCGGACGGTGCGGCCGTCGACGGCGGCGGCGTGGAGGTAGCTGCGCAGGAGCGTGGTGGCGGTGTCGCCGACGGCCTGGTCGAGGCGGGCGGTGGGCCGGACCGGGGTGAGGAGCGCGGTCGCCCGGGCGAGTGCCGTCGGTTTGTCCTCGCAGCCCGCGACGGGGGACCAGTGGAGGCGGGCCGGGGTGTCGCACAGGTGGGTGGGGTCGTAGAGCAGGACGGGGCCCAGCTTGGCGCGGGCGTCCTTGGTGTCCTGCCACAGGGCGGGGTTCGACGTGACGACGAGGGCGGGGCCGTCCGCGTCGCTCACGGCCTGGGCGGCGGTGGTGCGGCGGCTCTCCCGCGTGCCCAGCAGGATGGTCTCCCGTCCGCCGCGGCTGCCGCCCGGGGGAGCGGCCGCGGGTGCCTGCTCCGTCGCCGTCCGTACCCACGGCTCGGCGGTCGGCGCGGGCTCCGGTGCGGTCCTCGGGGTCGGTACCTCGTGGCGGGGTGCGGCCGGTGCCGGGGACGGTGTCCAGGCGGGTTGCTCCTGGACGGGCGACGGCGGCCGTTCCGCGGGTGACCGCGCGGCCCGTCGCTGGAGCCGCACCGCCTTCCAGCGGGCCACCGTGCCCATCACGAACACGGTCAGGACGACGAGCACCATCAGCTGGCCGATGAACAGCCCCCAGAACAGCCCGTACCCGGAGAGCGCCGCCGCGGGGGCGTCCGGCCAGGCACCGGTGATGTCGTGGGGCTCGGCGATCAGGTGGCGCATGGCCAGGGGGGTGCCGGAGAAGGTGACGCCGGCGGGCCAGGAGCCGTGGGCGAACAGACCGGCGAGGCCCGTCGCCGTCCACACCAGCAGGGTCATGCCGAGGAGGAACGCGAGGATGCCGACCAGCAGGCCGTCGGGAATGCCGCCCTGCTGCCCCGGCCGCTGTTCGCGACGGTCGTCCGGTCTCATGCGTCCCTCCCGCCGCCCCTACGCCACCGTCGATTCGGACGAGTCCGCGATGTGCTGCTCCATGAAGGCCGCCGCCCGCTCCTCCGCCTCCAGCTCGGCGGCGCGCAGGGCGTCGTCCGCGAGGTCGGCGGAGGACTCGGTCATCGCGCGGTCCGTGAAGACCAGGGGGCGTTCGGTCTCGGTGACCAGGTGTTTGACCACCTGGACGTTGCCGTTGACGTCCCACACCGCGATGCCGGGCGTGAGCGACGGGATGATCTCCACCGCCCACCTGGGCAGGCCGAGCACCCGGCCGGTCGCCCGGGCCTCGTCGGCCTTCTGGGCGTAGATCGTCCGTGTCGAGGCCATCTTCAGGATGGCGGCGGCCTCCTTCGCCGCCGCCCCGTCCACGACGTCGGAGAGGTGGTGCACCACCGCCACGAACGACAGGCCCAGCCGGCGCCCGAACTTCAGCAGCCGCTGGAACAGCTGCGCCACGAACGGGCTGTTGATGATGTGCCAGGCCTCCTCGACCAGGAAGATGCGCTTCTTGCGGTCGGGGCGGATCCAGGTGTGCTCCAGCCATACGCCGACGATGGCCATGAGGATCGGCATGGCGATGGAGTTGCGGTCGATGTGGGACAGGTCGAAGACGATGAGCGGCGCGTCGAGGTCGATGCCGACGGTCGTCGGGCCGTCGAACATGCCGCGCAGGTCGCCGTCGACGAGCCGGTCCAGGACCAGTGCCACGTCCAGGCCCCAGGCCCGTACGTCGTCTATGTCGACGTTCATCGCCTCGGCCGACTCCGGCTCGGGGTGGCGGAGCTGCTCGACGATGTCGGTGAGGACGGGCTGGCGTTCGACGATGGTCTCGTTGACGTAGGCGTGCGCGACCTTGAGCGCGAAGCCGGAGCGCTCGTCCAGGCCGTGGCCCATCGCGACCTCGATGATCGTCCGGAGCAGCGCGAGCTGGCCGGTCGTGGTGATCGCCGGGTCGAGGGGGTTGAGCCGGATGCCGTGGTCCAGGGCGGCCATCGGGTCGAGGCGGATGGGAGTTATCCCCAGTTCCTGCGCGATGAGGTTCCACTCGCCGACGCCGTCCTCGCCCTGGGCGTCCAGGACGACGACCTGGCGGTCCTTGAAGCGGAGCTGGCGCAGGACGTACGTCTTCTCCAGCGCCGACTTGCCGTTGCCGGACTCGCCGAGGACCAGCCAGTGCGGGGCGGGGAGCTGCTGGCCGTACAGCTGGAAGGGGTCGTAGATGTAGCCCTTGCCGGAGTAGACCTCGCGGCCGATGATCACGCCGGAGTCGCCGAGGCCGGGTGCGGCGGTGGGCAGGTAGACGGCCTGCGCCTGGCCCGTGGAGGTGCGGACCGGGAGGCGGGTCGTCTCGACCTTCCCGAACAGGAAGGACGTGAAGGCGTCGGTGAGGACGGACAGCGGGTCCCGCATCAGGCTCAGCCCCTACCTTCGGATGCCGGTGGCGAACGGAAGTGTGTTCACGAAGGCGCGGTGGTGCTCGCGGTCGCACCACTCCAGTTTCAGGTACGACTTTCCGGCCGAGGCCCTTATCGTCCGCTTGTCGCGGGCGAGCGCCTCGGGGGAACGGGAGGAGACGGTGATGTAGCCGACCAGGTTGACGCCGGCCGCGCCGCTGGCGAGGTCCTCGCCGCGCTGGTCGAGCCGGCTGTGGGCGGCGATGTCGCGCGGGTCGACGGTCCGGTTCATCTTGGCGGCGCGGGAGGCCTCGGCCTCGTCGTTGGTCTTCTCGGTCAGCATGCGCTCGATGGCGACCTCGGTGGGTTCGAGGTCCATCGTCACGGCGACCGTCCGGATGACGTCCGGGGTGTGGACGAGCAGCGGCGCGAGGAAGTTCACGCCGACCGGGGTCATCGGCCACTCCTTGATCCAGGCCGTGGCGTGGCACCAGGGGGCGCGGGTGGAGGACTCGCGGGTCTTGGCCTGGAGGTAGGTGGGCTCCATGGCGTCCAGCTCGGCCGGCCAGGCGTTGCGCTTGGTCATCGCCTGGATGTGGTCGATCGGGTGGTCCGGGTCGTACATGGAGTGGATGAGGGAGGCGAGCCTGCCCTGGCCGAGCGGCTGGCGGACGCGGATGTCGGCCTCCTGGAGGCGCGAGCAGATGTCGGTCAGCTCGCGCGCCATCACCACGGCGAGCCCCGCGTCCCGGTCGACCTTGCGCCCGTTCTGCGGCCGGGCCGCCCGGGCCATGGTGTGGGCCTCGGCGGCCAGTTCACGCGTGTAGTGCATGCAGGCGACGAGGTAGGCGCGGTGCTGCTCGCTGCTGGTGGACACCATCGACTGCAGCTGGTCGTACGACTGCTGCAGCCACGGCAGCGCCTTGTCGTCGCCGCGTACGGCGACGTCCTTGGCGTGCGCGTCCGGGTCGGCGGGGAGGGTGCGGGCGAGCATCTGGATGCGGGTGACGAAGCCGTCGCCGTTGGCCACGTGCTTGAGCAGGGTGCCGAAGCGGTCGACGAGGGCCTCCTGGTCCTCGGAGTCGCGCAGGCCGACGCCGGGGCCCTCGATCTCGATCGCGGCGGTCACGGTCTTGCGGTCGGCGTGCAGCAGCACGGCGATCTCGTCCGGCCCGAAGGGCGCGGCCAGCCAGGTGATGCGGCCGATGCCGGGCGGCGGGCCGACCTCGACCTCCCGGCCGTCGAGCCGGGTGCCGGCCTCGATGGCGCCGGAACGGTAGGTGGTGCCCTGGCGCAGCGTCCGCTTGTAGCTGCGGTTGATCTCGAACCACTTGTAGAACGTGCGGTGCTTGTACGGCACGTAGACCGCCGCCAGCGCGAGCAGCGGGAAGCCCATGAGCAGCACGATGCGCAGGGTCAGGACGGGGACGAGGAGCCCGCACATCATGCCGAGGAACGCGCCCGCGATGATCAGCGCGATCTCGCCGGTCTCGCGGTTGCGTCCGACGATCGCGTTCGGCCGGGCGCGGCCGATCAGATACGTACGGCGGGGCGTGACCGGATGGGACATGTGGGACTCGGTCGTCAACGCCCGTCACCTCCTGAGCTGTTGCTGGTGCCGCTGTTGCGGGTGTTACTGGCATGGGGCGTGTTCACCGGGCTGCCGGAGCGCGGTGCGGGCGCGGCGGAGGGGACACTTCCGCCACCACCGTTCGAGGGGCGCGAGCTGTGCGCGGCGACTCCGCCGGAGGCGGGGTTGGAGGGGCGGGACGCGGAGGAGGAGCTGGACCGGCCCCCGCCTCCGCCGTCGCCGTTGTGGCGGGTGCTGTGGGTTCTGATGCCCTGGGCGACGAGGTTGGCCGGGGAGCTGATGACGGCCGCGGCCTTGCCCTCGGCGCCCTGCATGATGCGGTTGTTGCGGGACCCGGCGATCTCGTCGCCGAAGCCGGGGACGAAGCGGTAGATCATCGCGGACGCGAAGATGGCGAGCAGGATGATCGCGAGGCCGGAGACGACGGCGGCGAGGGAGTCGGGCCCCTTGTCCATGGTCAGCGCACCGGCCAGGCCCAGCACGATGACGATGACGGGCTTGACCAGGATCACCGCGATCATGATGCCCGCCCAGCGGCGGACATGGCCCCACAGGTTCTTGTCGACGAGGCCGGCGTAGACGACGACGCCGAGCAGGGCGCCCACGTAGAGCAGGACGGCTCGCAGGTACAGCTCCAGGTAGAGGATGCCCGCGGCGATGATCGACACGAACGACACCAGGATCAGCATGATGGGGCCGCCGCCGATGTCGTTGCCCTGCTTCAGGGTCTTGGAGAAGGTGCCGAAGAACGTGTCCGTCTGGTCCCCGGTCGCCTTGGCCAGGACGTCGCTCACCGCGTCGGTGGCGGAGACGACCGTGTAGAGGATCAGCGGGGTGAAGGCCGAGGCGAGCACGGTCAGCCAGAGGAACCCGATGGCTTCGGACAGGGCGGTGGTGAGGGGCACGCCGCGCACGGCCCGCTTGGCCACGGCCAGCAGCCAGAGGAGGAGCGTGAGGATCGCGGACGCCGCGAAGACGACGGCGTACTGCTGGAGGAACGTCCCGTTCGTGAAGTCGACCTCGGCGGTGTTCTTCACGGCGTTGCTGAGCATGTCGACGGTCCAGGACGCGGCGTCGGCACAGCCCTTGGCGAGGGAGGAGAGGGGGTCGAGGGTGGAGGTGAGGCCGGGGGCGTCACCACCGGTACCTCCGGTGGAGCCGCCGCCCTTGTCGTCACGCTCACAGTACTGTTTGGCGGGGCCGATGAGCAGGTCACAGGGGTCGTCACTCGGCGCGGGCGTAGGAGTGGGAGCCGCGAAGGCGCGGGTGGCCAGTAGGACGGCAGTTGCCTGAACTGACGCCAGCACGGCAGTGAGAGTAAGTACGCGTCGCGGGCTACCGGGCATAAGTGAACCCTCCGTACTCCTCGATGGCCTTGCTGATCTCGTCGGAACTGGCGGCTCTGTCGTCTCCTGGAACCGGTGCCGGGCCGTTCTTCTGGGTATCCGTGCCGATTTTCCAGTCGTCAGCGACCCACTCGAGGTTGAAGGTCCAGGTCTTCCACGTCGTGGTCACCGGATCGGTCGACTTTTCCCCTGACATCCCGATCAAGCCCATGTACCAGACGGCGACCTTGGCGCTGGTGTCGCTGTACTGCTCGACCTTGGTGCCCACGGGAATGGTGCGCGACACGAAGGTGTTGCCTTTCGGCGCAGCGCCGTTGGCGTCGAGCCCCAGTTTGTTGAGGAAGCTTGCGGAGTACGCCGAGTCCATCGCGCTCTGGAGCTTCACTGCTGCGGTGGGCGTGTAGATGGTGTCGACGATGGTGTGCCGACTGTCCTTCTGGAACATGCCGGTCGAGCCCAGTGCCACCGCGTAGTTCGCCGCCGCGCTCTGGGCGCCCTGTTGGTCGTGGGCGAAGCCCGAGGGGATGCCGGACGCCTTCGTGGTCACCGGCTGTTCGCCGGACGGCGCCGTCGCCGAGGTCTTCGGCTTGTCGCCGGACGCCGCCTCGCCGGACGTTGCGGAATCGTCTCCTCCACGGTTCGCGAAGGCGATCGCGGCGATCAGGAGGACGACCACGCCGACCACGGTGACCAGGCTGCGCGAGGACGAGCGTCCGCCGCGGCGGGCGCCTCCGTACGCGTCGCCGCCGTTGTCGGGCAGCCGCGTCCGGGTCTGGCCCGTGCCGCCGTAACCGCCGGAGGACTGGTGGTCGTCTCCGAGACTCATGCCGCGTACGCCCCCTCGACGTCGTGCGGGAACACCTCGTACCCCATGCCGTAGAAGTATGACGGTAGCGGTGCCGGCCCCCGTTCGGGCGCGGTGTGGTGACTGGACATCAGGGAAACGCAACCTCAACCGGTGGGCACGACGGGCGGGTGGGATGGAGGGGGAACCGGGCGCGCCCGGCGGGGCCGGTGGACCGCGCGCCCGCCTACACGGCCATGCCGTACACGATGGTGAAGAGCGTGCCGAGCGAGCCGATGATGAACACGCCGGTCAGACCCGCGATGATGAGGCCCTTGCCCTGCTCGGCGCTGAAGGTGTCCCGGAGCGCCGTGGCACCGATGCGCTGTTTGGCGGCACCCCAGATGGCGATGCCGAGGCAGAGCAGGATGGCGACGGCCATCACCACCTCGATCATCACCTTCGCCTCGTTGCCCAGGCTGCCGAAGGGGCCCCAGTCCGGAGCGATCCCCCCGATGATGGTGTTGATGTCTCCCTCGTCGGCCGCAAAGAGCATGTAAGTCACCGCCCCTGTTGGGTAGTTCCGTGCCCCCTGCGTTCATGCAGAGGTCAGGCCTCATTGTCGCCGACAACGGCGCCGTCGTATGTCGACTTGGCGTCATTGATTGGCGGGTTTCGTGCGAATAGCTTGCCACCGGACCGCACCGTGCCCTCGTGGGGTGGTGCGGACCGGTATGCAAAGATTCGTATCGTCACTCTGTGTATCACGGCGTGTCACGCTGGGCAATGAGGTGGGTCCGCAACTTGCCGCGCAGTCCGTCGTTGGCCACTCTTGCGCCCTCGCCCCCGCACTGACATACCGTCACACTCGGTGGACGTGGCCTGGGAAGCGGCTGAATGGGAAGGGTTGGGCCGTGCGCAAAGTGTGGTTCATCGGCGGCGCCGCAGTCGGACTGGGCGTCAGCTTCGTGATGCTGCTGGTCGTCGGGGTCTACCTCGTCGCCGGGAACCTCGCGGGCGGTGTGGGCGGCGGGGTCAAGAAGCTGGCCAAGGGGGCCGTGCCCGCGGCGTATCAGGGGCTCGTACAGAAGTGGGGCAATCTGTGCCCCGCCATCAACCCCGCGTTGCTCGCCGCCCAGCTCTACCAGGAGAGCGGCTTCAATCCCAGGGCGCGCAGCGCGGCGGCGGCGCAGGGGATAGCGCAGTTCATTCCCGGGACGTGGGCCACGCACGGCATCGACGGGGACGGGGACGGCGACCGGGACGTGTGGGATCCGGCGGACGCGATTCCGTCGGCGGCGTCGTACGACTGCTCGCTCGCGTCGTACGTGAAGGACGTGCCCGGGAACGCGACCGAAAACATGCTGGCCTCCTACAACGCGGGCGCCTACGCGGTCATCAAGTACCAGGGCGTGCCGCCGTACGAGGAGACGCGGAACTACGTCAAGATGATCACGACCCTGGAGAAGAGCTTCGCCGCTCCCACCTCGCGGGTCGATCCCTCCGAGCAGGCCGCCGGGGCCATCGCGTACGCGCAGAAGAAGCTGGGGACGCCCTATCTGTGGGGCGGGAACGGGACCGCCGACCAGGGAGGGCGGTTCGACTGCTCGGGGCTGACCAAGGCCGCCTACGAGAGTGTCGGGATCAAGCTGCCCCGGGTCGCCAACGACCAGTACAACGCGGGGGCGCATCCGGCGCGGGACGAGCTGCTGCCGGGGGACCTGGTGTTCTTCTCGGACGATCTGACCAATTCCCGGGCCATTCGGCACGTGGGGATCTACGTCGGCGGCGGGTACATGATCGACGCGCCGCGGACGGGGGCCGTGATCCGGTTCGACCCGATCGACACGCCCGATTACTTCGGGGCCACGCGGGTGACCGAAGATGGCGCGAAAGCATTGCCCACGACAGTGTGAACCGACCGTGAACCCCTCCCCTGAGCTGCGACGACGTATCTCTCTTCGATAACGTCTGCGTGATCATTCGGTGGAGTGTGGAACGTATCAACGGGGGCCGTGCGTTCCTGTTGTCGTGTAGGTGTGCGGCACAGGGACGAGAGCCGGCGGATCTACGACCACGGGGGTGGCAGGAGAGCCGAGCGCAAGGTGCGCCGGAGGACATGACGAAGGGGCCGCTGCAACATGGCTGGACTCGCGGAATCAGGGTCGAACCCCGACGTCGAGCTGCTCTACGACATCAACGGACTCGCCAAGGACGCGCCGCACTGGTTCGACCGCGTCATGGAGTTCGTGGGTGAGTACGGACTGCTGTTCGCGATCGTGCTGCTGGTGCTGTGGTGCTGGTGGGGTGTGCGGCGACGGGGCGGCGCGGACGCGGCCTCGTCCGTGGCCGCGCTGGTGTGGGCGCCGCTGGCGGCCGGTATCGCCGTCCTCGTCAACGTGCCGATACGGGGGTTCGTGGAGCGGCCCCGGCCCTTCAAGGACCACGACGGGCTGGAAGTGCTCGTCTCCGGCAAGGACGACTTCTCCTTCGTGAGCGACCACGCGACGCTCGTCATGGCCCTGGCCGTCGCGCTGTTCGTCGCCAACCGGAAGTTCGGGATCGGGGCGATCGTGCTCGCCCTGTTCGGCGGCTTCGCCCGGGTCTACATGGGCGTGCACTATCCGACGGACGTCATCGGCGGCTTCGCCCTCGGCACGGCCGTCGCGCTGCTGCTGTCGCCGGTCGCCATGGCCCTGCTGACGCCGCTGGTCAAGGCCGTCGAACGGTCGCCGCGGGCGGGCTGGCTGGTCAGGGCGCGCGGGCGGGCCGAAGAGGGTCGCGGCTCCGTGATCCCGGGGGCCCGGCAGGAGAGTGCCGGGTCTCAGGAACGGGACCTCGCCGCCTAGGCCTACAGAGCCTGGGGGAAGGTGAAGACGCGGTCCGGGTCGTACTGGCGTTTCAGTTTCGCCAGGCGCGGGGCCGCGTCTCCGTAATAGGCCCGCCGCCAGTCCGCCAGGGCCGGATCCGGGTAGTTCTGGTACGCGGCGCCCGAGGCGTACGGGCGCAGGGCACCGTACGTGGACGCCAGCCAGGACCGGACCGCCTCGCCGCTCGTGCCCGGCCGCCACGAGGCGAGGTACTGGGCCAGCATCCTCGAGCGGCGGTGCACGAACGCGGTCGCCGTCGGCGCGACGCGGTTCACCGCCCCGCCGAGCGCCGTGAACACGATGCTGCCGGTGCCGTCGCGCACCGGGCGGACCTGGGACAGCAGGGCCCGGACGCCGGCGGGCGGCAGCGAACGGTCGTAGAAGTCCGAGCGGGCCGCGTACGTCTCGCGCTTCAGCGCGCCCTGCGGTGACCGGCCGGGCGTGGTGCCGGGGAGATGGCACCGGGCGTTCGCGGTGAAGGACGAGCAGCCGGCGTACACCTCCATCGACGCCTCGTACGAGCGGCGCCTGAGGAAGACGCCGCTCGCCGGGGCGCCGATGCGGGCGGCGAGGCGGTCGACCGCGTTCTGCAGCTCGCCGTAGGTGCCGAGGGAGAAGGCGGCGACCGTCACGGTCGGGCCGCCGTGGGGCTTGGCCTCCAGGTGGAGGGACGACCAGATCTCGTCGGGTTGGCCCGGGCCCCACTCCTGCCAGGCGCGGACGACCGCGGCGGCCTTCGCCCAGGGCCAGGTCAGGTACGCCGTCACGGCCTGGGGCGCGGGGTGGGTGCGGAAGCGGAGCTCCGTGACGATGCCGAAGGTGCCGTTGCCGGCGCCGCGCAGGGCCCAGAAGAGGTCCTTGTGCTCGGCGGCGTCGGCGGTGATCTGCTTGCCGTCCGCCGTGATCAGGGTGGCCTGGGTGAGGCTGTCGCAGGTGAGGCCGTAGGCGCGGGAGACGACGCCGTGGCCGCCGCCGAGGGTGAGGCCGGAGATGCCGACGGTGGGGCAGGAGCCGGCCGGGACGGTCACGCCCTTGGCGGCCAGGGCGCGGTAGACGTCGATCAGCTTGGCGCCGGCGCCGACGGTGGCCTGGGTGCCGCTCACCCGGACGCGGTCGAGTTTCGACACGTCGATGATCAGGCGGCCGTCGCCGGAGGACCAGCCGGCGTAGGAGTGCCCGCCGTTGCGGATCGCGACGGGGACGCGGTGGGCTCGGGCGTAGGAGAGGGCGGTGCGGATGTCGTCGGGGTGGGCGGCGTAGGCGACGGCGGTGGGGCGGAGGGTGTCGAAGCGGGTGTTGTAGAGCTGGCGGGCCGTCTGCCAGGACTGGTCGCCGGGGCGGAGGAGGGGGCCGTCGAGGGATTTCGCCAGGGCGGTCCAGGTGGCGGGGGGCGGCTTGGCAGCGGTGGTTGTGGGGGTGAGGCGGGGGGTCTGGGCGGGGGCGGGGTTCTTGCCCGCGCCGGGGGGTGTGTCGGGGGGTGTGCCGGTGCACGCCGTGGTGACGGTGGTGAGGGCGGCGGCTGTGGTGCCGCCGAGGAAGGTGCGCCGGTTCATCTGCGTCTCCGGGTCCCGGGGGTTGTGGGAGGGAGACGGGGTGGTGGGGGTGTGGGTTCCACGGGCTGGGCCGGGCGGGTGTCCGGCGGGGTGGGCGCGGGGCCGGGTGACGCGGGGCGGCGTTGGCGGGGTGCTTCTCCCAGGGGGGCCCTCAGCGCTCGCCTGTGCCGGTCTGGGGGTGTCTTCCTGGGCGTTCAGGTAGTGGGGAGACGCAATCGCCCGCGGTTCGGCGAGTGGGTGCGGGGCGGCGCTGATGAGGCGCGAGGTGGGGGTGGGGGCGCGGGGCGGGGACGCGGGCGGGTGACGCGGCCCGGCGTCGGCGGGGTGCCTTCCCCGGAGAGGGCATCCCCAGCGCCCACCCGTGCCGCCCTTGGCGGCGCGATCGCCCGCGATCGCCCGCGGCTGCCCGCGGCTGCCCGCGGTGGCGCGGCTACGGGGCGTGGGACTTCGCGTCCGTGCGGGCCTGGCTCCTGGCTCTGCGGGCCGGGCCCCGCCACCCGCAGGTGCAGCGGGCCGTGCAGAAGGCACCCTGTTCGACCGTGCTGGTGCGGTGTTCCGGTATGTCCTGGGGAGCTTCGCGAGCGTCCTGCTGAGCCACGGCCACAACGTTACCGGGGTCGCCCGCCCGTCGTTAGCCGGGACGACAGGGGGCCCGGGACGGGCCGTGTCGGCTGGGGTAGGTGGCGATGGTCGGGCGGGAGAGGGAGCGACGGGGCAGGAAGGCGGGGGCGACCTCCGTCGTCGGGGCCGTGGTCGGCGTGGGCCTGGCCGCCACCGGATGCTCCGGGCAGGGAGCCGCCGCGCAGGACCCCCGGTCCGGCGACCCGGTCCGCGTGCTGCACCGGGCCGCGGACCGGCTGGTGGCCGCCGGCAGTTCCAAGGCCCGCACGGCCATGGAGATGGCCAGCGGCGGGACGCGGGTGACCATCCGCGGCGAGGGTGTCTACGACTTCCGCGAGCGGCTCGGCAGGTTGAAGGTGAAGCTGCCGCAGGACCCGGCGGGCACGAGCGGGCACCGGCCGATCACCGAGCTGCTGACGCCGGGCGCCCTGTTCATGAAGAACCGGGGTGCCGGTGTGCCCGACGACAAGTGGGTGCGGGTGGCGACCGCCACGCTCTCCGACGGGAACCTGGTGACCGGCGGGGCGACGGATCCGTTCGCCGCCGCCGAGGTGCTGCGGGGCACGCGGACGGCGACGTACGTGGGCCGCACCGAGGTCGCGGGGACCGCGGTGCGGCACTACCGGGGGACCGCCGACCTCGCCCGGGCGGCGCGGGACGCCTCGGACGGCAACAGGGCGGCGCTGTCCGCGGCGGCCGAGGGGTTCGCCACCGCCGAGGTGCCGTTCGACGCCTACCTCGACGACGCGGGCCGCATCCGCAAGGTCCGCCACCGGTTCAGCTTCGCCAACAGGCAGGGCGGGGGCACCGTGGCCGTCGCCTCGACGACGCTGCTCTACGACTTCGGCGCCGCCGTGCGCGTACGGCTGCCCGAGGATGAGGACATCTACGCCGGGAGGATCGCCGAGGCGCCGGACGGGGAGCCGGGCGGAGGCGTGGACGGCAAGGACTAGCCCTTCCGTGCCATGCGCGGTGCGTGGACCGCTCCCTACTCTAGGAAGCCGGTGACGGCAGAGACGAGGTGACGCGCGTGGCTCCGGTCGGCGGTACGGCAGTTCAGGACCATGTGGCGCTCGCCGAGATAGAGCTGTGCGGGGAGCTGATCATCGCGGCCTCGGCCGCCCGGGAGCGGCTCAGCCTGGAGAGCATCGACGAGGTGCTGAGGGTGGCCGAGGAGCGCGGCGCCGGCACCGACCGGTAGGCCGGGGCGCCGGGCGCGACGGGTCCGCCGGCTCAGGTGCGCAGCAGGCGGCCGATCGCCTTCGTCGCCTCCTCCACCTTCGCGTCGATCTCCGAGCCGCCCTTGACGGCCGCGTCGGCGACGCAGTGGCGCAGGTGCTCCTCGAGGAGCTGCAGGGCGAAGGACTGCAGGGCCTTGGTGGAGGCGGAGACCTGGGTGAGTATGTCGATGCAGTAGACGTCCTCGTCGACCATGCGCTGCAGGCCGCGGATCTGGCCCTCGATGCGGCGCAGGCGTTTGAGGTGCTCGTCCTTCTGCTGGTGGTAACCGTGGATGCCGCGGTCGTGGTCCGTGACGACGTCCGTCCCGTCCGTCTCCACCGTGTCCACGGCGGGGGAGGGCGCGCCTGCGCCGGCCTCGGTGGTCGTCATCGCGTCCTCCTGGTGAGAAGATTGCCGACATATACCCCTGGCGGGTATATGGTACCGAATTTTCCGGGGTAGGGGATCCCTGCACGCAGCGCGGAGCACGGCCCCCGGGTCGCCCCCCTGCTCATCACTCTGCCTCATGGGCGACACTGGGGGACGGCCCGTTAGCCGTGGCCGGATGATGCGCCTAGCATCAGCCTGACCGAAACCGATGCACCCCGAGGACCCCACGTGCGCTTTCGTCTGACCCCCAGGGAGACGAGCTTCTACGACATGTTCGCCGCGTCCGCGGACAACATTGTCACGGGCTCCAAGCTCCTGATGGAACTGCTCGGGGCGGACGCACCCGCCCGGGCCGAGATCGCAGAGCGTATGCGGGCCGCCGAACACGCGGGTGACGACGCCACGCACGCGATCTTCCACCAGCTGAACTCCTCGTTCATCACGCCGTTCGACCGCGAGGACATCTACTCCCTCGCGTCCTCCCTCGACGACATCATGGACTTCATGGAGGAGGCCGTCGACCTGGTCGTCCTCTACAACGTCGAGGAGCTGCCCAAGGGCGTCGACCAGCAGATCGAGGTGCTCGCGCGGGCCGCCGAGCTGACCGCCGAGGCCATGCCGAACCTGCGGACCATGGACAACCTCACCGAGTACTGGATCGAGGTCAACCGGCTGGAGAACCAGGCCGACCAGATCCACCGCAAGCTGCTCGCCCACCTCTTCAACGGCAAGTACGACGCCATGGAGGTGCTCAAGCTGAAGCAGATCGTGGACGTGCTGGAAGAGGCGGCGGACGCGTTCGAGCACGTGGCGAACACGGTGGAGACCATCGCCGTCAAGGAGTCCTGACCCCTCCATGGACACCTTCGCTCTGATCGTGACCATCGGGGTCGCGCTCTTCTTCACGTACACCAACGGTTTCCACGACTCGGCGAACGCGATCGCGACGTCCGTGTCGACGCGGGCGCTGACGCCTCGGGCGGCGCTCGCGATGGCCGCCGTGATGAACCTCGCCGGCGCCTTCCTCGGCTCCGGGGTCGCCAAGACCGTCAGCGAGGGGCTGATCGAGACACCCGAGGGCTCGAAGGGGATGGGAATCCTCTTCGCGGCGCTGATCGGCGCCATCGTGTGGAACCTCATCACCTGGTACTTCGGCCTGCCCTCGTCGTCCTCGCACGCGCTGTTCGGCGGCATGGTCGGCGCGGCGCTGGCGGGCGGCACGACCGTGTACTGGCACGGAGTGATCGACAAGATCGTCATCCCGATGTTCGTGTCGCCGGTGATCGGTCTGGTCGTCGGCTACCTCGTCATGACGGCGATCATGTGGATGTTCCGGCGGGCCAACCCGCACAAGGCGAAGCGCGGCTTCCGTATCGCGCAGACGGTGTCCGCGGCGGGCATGGCGCTGGGCCACGGTCTGCAGGACGCGCAGAAGACGATGGGCATCGTGGTGATGGCGCTGGTCATCGCCGACGTCGAGGACTACGGCGACCCGATCCCGGTGTGGGTGAAGATCGCCTGCGCGCTGATGCTGTCGCTCGGGACGTACGCGGGCGGCTGGCGGATCATGCGGACGCTGGGGCGGAAGATCATCGAGCTCGATCCGCCGCAGGGGTTCGCCGCGGAGACGACGGGGGCGTCGATCATGTTCGGGTCGGCGTTCGTGTTCCACGCGCCGATCTCGACGACGCACGTGATCACCTCGGCGATCATGGGTGTGGGGGCCACGAAGCGGGTGAACGCGGTGCGGTGGGGGGTCGCGAAGAACATCATCCTGGGGTGGTTCATCACGATGCCGGCGGCTGCGCTGGTGGCCGCGTGCTCGTACTGGCTGGTGGATCTGGCGGTTCTGTAGCGGCGCCCGGCGCCCGGCGTTGGTGCCGGGCGGGACGGCACGGCTGCCCGCGGTCGCGGGCGTACGAAGAGGCAATGGGCCCGCCCCCGGTTCGGGGGCGGGCCCTTTTCGCCTCGCGGTGGCACCGCCATGCAGCACCGCGAGGGGATCGGTCCGGCCTAGCCGAAGCGGCCGGAGATGTAGTCCTCCGTGGCCTGGACCGACGGGTTGGAGAAGATGCGCTCCGTCTCGTCGATCTCGATCAGCCGGCCGGGCTGGCCGACCGCGGCCAGGTTGAAGAACGCCGTGCGGTCCGAGACGCGCGCCGCCTGCTGCATGTTGTGCGTCACGATGACGATCGTGAAGCGCTCCTTCAGCTCGCCGATCAGGTCCTCGATCGCGAGGGTGGAGATCGGGTCCAGGGCGGAGCAGGGCTCGTCCATCAGGAGGACGTTCGGCTCCACCGCGATCGCGCGGGCGATGCACAGGCGCTGCTGCTGGCCGCCGGAGAGGCCGGAGCCCGGCTTGTTCAGGCGGTCCTTGACCTCGTTCCAGAGGTTGGCGCCCTTGAGGGACTTCTCGACGATGTCGTCCAGCTGGGACTTCTTGTACTTGCCGTTCAGGCGCAGGCCCGCCGCCACGTTGTCGTAGACCGACATGGTCGGGAACGGGTTCGGACGCTGGAAGACCATGCCGACCTCGCGCCGCACGGCCACCGGGTCGATGCCGGCGCCGTACAGGTTCTCGTCGTCGAGCATGACCTTGCCGTCGACCCGGCCGCCGGGCGTGACCTCGTGCATGCGGTTCAGCGTGCGCAGGAAGGTGGACTTGCCGCAGCCGGAGGGGCCGATGAAGGCCGTCACCGAGCGGGGTTCGACGGTCATCGAGATGTCCTCGATGGCCAGGAAGGAGCCGTAGTAGGCGTTGAGGCCGCTGACATCGATGCGCTTGGCCATGTGAATCACTGCTTCTTTCGGTCCGGGGCCTTAGCGACCGGTCTTCGGGGCCTTCCAGCGGGCTATGCCGCGGGCCACCAGGTTGAGGATCATGATGAACGCGATGAGCGTCAGGGCCGCCGCCCAGGCACGGTCGTACGCCGCGTCGGAACCGGCGCCGTACTGCAGGTAGATGTACATCGGCAGCGATGCCTGCGGGTCCTGGAACGGGTTGGTGTTGATGAAGTTCGTGCCCCAGATCAGCAGCAGCACGGGGGCCGTCTCGCCGGTGATGCGGGCGATGGCCAGCATGACGCCGGTGGCGATGCCGCCGATGGACGTGGGCACGACCACCTTGAGGATGGTGCGCCACTTCGGCACGCCCAGGGCCAGCGAGGCCTCGCGCAGCTCGTTGGGCACGAGCTTGAGCATCTCCTCGGTGGAGCGGACGACCACCGGGATCATCAGGATGCACAGGGCGAGCGAACCGGCGAAGCCGGAGGGGCCCATGTCGAGGATCACGATCCACAGGCTGAGGACGAACAGGCCGGCGACGATCGACGGGATGCCCGTCATGACGTCGACGAAGAAGGTGACGGCCTTCGCGAGCCTGCCGCGTCCGTACTCGACCAGGTAGACGGCGGTGAGCACACCGATCGGCACGGAGATCAGGGTGGCGATGCCGACCTGCTCCAGGGTGCCGAGGAGGGCGTGGTAGATGCCGCCGCCGGGCTCGGTGTCGGCGACGACGCCCATGGAGTGGGTGAGGAAGTAGCCGTCGAGGACCTTCACGCCCTGCTTCACGGTCTCCCAGGCGAGGGAGGCCAGCGGGATGACGGCCAGGAGGAAGGCGACCCACACCATGCTGGTCGCCACCCGGTCCTTGGCCTGCCGGCGGCCCTCGACCCGGGCCGAGATGCCGTAGGAGCCGAGGACGAACAGGACCGCGGCGATCAGGGCCCACTGGACGTCGCTGTGCAGACCGGCCGCGGCGCTGATGCCGAGGCCCAGGGCGACCGAGCCCGCGGCGACCGCCCACGGGAACCACTTCGGCAGGGTGGCGCCGCGCAGCGAGCCGCCCGGGCGCTCGTCGGAGAGGGTTGCGTGGCTCATGCGTTGGCCCCCGAGTACTCCTTGCGGCGGGCGATGATCAGGCGCGCCGCGCCGTTGACCAGCAGCGTGATGACGAAGAGCACCAGACCGGACGCGATCAGCGCGTCCCGGCCCATCGGGGTGGCCTCGTTGAACTTGCCGGCGATGTTCTGCGCGAAGGTGCCGCCGCCCGGGTCGAGCAGGCTGGCGTTGATGTCGAACGTCGGGGAGAGCACCATGGCCACGGCCATCGTCTCGCCGAGCGCGCGGCCGAGGCCGAGCATCGAGGCGGAGACGACGCCGGAGCGGCCGAAGGGCAGCACCGACATCCGGATGACCTCCCAGCGCGTGGCGCCGAGGGCCAGCGCGGCCTCCTCGTGCATGCGCGGGACCTGCCGGAAGACCTCGCGGCTGACGTTGGTGATGATCGGCAGGATCATGATGGCGAGCAGGATGCCGACGGTGAGCAGCGAGCGCGGGGCGCCGCCGCTCCAGGACAGGACGCCGGTCCAGCCCAGGTAGTCGTCGAGCCAGCCGTACAGGCCGCCCAGGTGCGGCACGAGGACGAGGGCGCCCCACAGGCCGTAGACGATGGAGGGCACGGCGGCGAGCAGGTCGATCACGTACGCGATGGTCCCGCCGAGGCGGCGCGGCGCGTAGTGCGTGATGAACAGGGCGATGCCGACGGCGACCGGGACGGCGAGGGCCATGGCGATGATCGACGAGACGACCGTGCCGAAGACCAGGACGGCGATGCCGAACCGCGGGGGGACGCCGCTGGGGTTCCACTCGAAGGCGGTGAAGAAGTTGGCCTCGTCGTCGCCGATGGCGACCGTGGCGCGGTAGGCGAGGAAGGCCGCGATGGCGGCCATGAGGACCAGCACGAGGATGCCGGATCCGCGGGACAGCCCGAGGAAGATCCGGTCACCGGGGCGGGTGACACCGCGCGTCGCGCGTTCGGTGTCGCCGCGGGGCGGCTGGGGTGCGGGGGGAGCTGTCGGCTTCTGTGTGGTGGTGTCCATCGGGTTCTCCGGTCTGCGGAGCCGCCTGTGCGGCGGCCCGGGCGGGGCCGCCCGCGTGGCGGGGCCCCTGGCGGCGGTGCACCGGACGGTGCGGTCCGGCCGCCCTCGGCGACCGGACCGCACCCGTGTCAGCTCAGGCCCGAGATGGTCTCGCGGACCTTGGTGATGATCTCGGTGGGCATCGGGGCGTAACCCGCCTCCTTCAGGAGGCCCTGGCCGTCCTCGGAGGCGATGTAGTTCAGGAAGGACTTGGTGGCGGGCAGGGTCTCGGCCTTGTTGCCCTTGTCGCAGACGATCTCGTACGTGACGAGGACGATCGGGTAGGCACCGGCGGCGCTCGGCGTGTAGTCCAGCTTCAGCGCGAGGTCCTTGCCGGTGCCGACGAGCTTCGCGGCGCCGATGGCGGCGGTGGCGTTCTCGACGGTGGCCTTGACCGGCTCGGCGGCCTCGGTCTTGATGTCGACCGTCTTGATGCCCTCGGCGAAGGAGAGCTCGAAGTAGGAGATCGCGCCGCTGGTCGCCTTCACCTGCTGGGCGACGCCGGAGGACTGCGGAGCGGACTGGCCGCCCTTGGCCGCCCACGCCTTGGCCGGCTCGTACTTCCAGTCGTTCGGGGCGGCGGCCTTGAGGTACTTGGTGAAGTTGTCCGTGCTGCCGGACTCGTCGGAGCGGTGGAAGGCCTGGATCTTCAGGTCGGGGAGCTTGGCGCCGGGGTTGAGCTTCTTGATCGCCTCGTCGTTCCAGTTGGTGATCTGGCTGTCGAAGATCTTGGCGAGCGTGGGGGCGTCGAGGACGAGCGTGTCGACGCCGGGGACGTTGTAGCCGATCGCGATCGGGCCGCCGACCATCGGGAGGTCGATGCCCTGGCCGCCGGAGCAGACCTTCTTCGACGCCTCGACGTCCTCGGGCTTCAGCGCCGAGTCCGAACCGGCGAACGCGGTCTGGCCCTGGGTGAACGCCGTGATGCCGGCGCCCGAGCCGTCGGGGCGGTAGTTGAGCTGCACGTTCTTGCACGCCGACGTGTACTGCTTGACCCACGCGTCGATCGCGTTCTTCTGCGCCGAGGAACCGGAGGCCTGGAGCTGGCCCTTCGCGTCGTCGCACTTGATGTTGCTGTTGGCGGCGGAGGCACCGGCCTTCCCGCCGTTGCCGGCGCCGCCGGTGTCGTCGGAGCCGCACGCCGTGAGGGCCAGGGCGCCGGAGACGGCGAGAGCACCGAGAGCGAGGGCCCGCCGGTTCATGCGCTGAAGCTTCACTTGAGGGAGTTCCTTCCAGGAGCCGCCGTCCTGAATCCGGCGGCGTGCGAGGACTGCTGACACGGACGCGCTCTCGGGAGGCGCCCCGTATCGGGTAAGGCCGAAATTAGGCAGAACAGGTGAAGCCGCCGATGGCCGTGAATGAACGAGGGGTGAACCCCTGTGGACGGTGCGGTGAGGTCACGGAATGCTTACGTCGATGACACGGCGCGGTTTCCGGGTCACCCGTCGTACGCCGCGCCCCCGTCCGGGCGCGGCGCGGCCGGCAGCGCGTCGACGAGCGCCCGGTCCCGGGCGTGGGTGAGACGGGCGCGGGCGGCGGCGGGCGGCAGCCACAGGACGCGGTCGACCTCGTCGTTCGGGGTGAAGCCGCCCGAGACGGCCCGTGCCGCCCGGTACCGGACCTCCTTGGGGCGGCCGTCCGCCAGGTAGCGCACGGTGCGCAGTCCGGCCCCCGGCACCGCGATGCACCCCGTCTCCTCCGCCACCTCGCGCAGGGCCCCGGCGAGCGGGTCCTCGCCGGGTTCGAGCTTGTCCCTGGGGTGCGATCAGTCGTCGTACTTCGGCCGGTGGACCAGACAGAGCCGCGGCTCGCCGGTGCGCGGGGCGCGGCGCCACAGGACGCAGCCGGCGGCGTGGACGGTGGGGTCCTCGGGAGTGCTCATGCGGGGCTCGCCGTCCCTTCGCGGGTCACCGTGCCGGTACCGGTGCCGGTGCGGGGCTCACGGTGCCGGTGCCGGGCGGACGGTCCTGTTCTGCCAGGCGTGCTGGAACGCGTACCGGGCCGCCTCCACCTCGTGGCGCTGGTCGGCGTGGAGCACGCCGAGCGCGTACGCCGTCGCCGGGGCGATGCGCGGCGTGCGGGCGGCCTGGGCCGCGGCGGCGGCGGCCTCCGACGCGTCGCGGTGGCGGTCGAGGGCCTCGCCCGCGGTGAGCAGGCGGGCCTCCTCACCGCTCGGGCCGCCCTCGCCGGCCAGGACCTCGCGGGCGTACCGGTGCAGGCGCAGCAGCAGGCGCACCTGGTGCCAGGGGGTGTCCTGCGGGTGGGGTGCCGGGTCCGGGGACAGGCCGTGGACCAGTGCCTCCGCGTTGTACGGGTGGCCCGCGGTGACCAGGGGCAGCGCGGTCACCGCGTCGGCGAGGCGGTCCTCCGCCGCCGCGGCCAGCGTGCGGAGGTCGGCCGCGGCGTCGGCGCCCGCCCGCAGGGGCACCTCGCTGGCCAGTAACGCGACCTTGTCGGCGACCGCGTGGAAACGGCTGCTGCCCAGGGCCTGCAGGGCGGTGGAGTGGGCCCGGGTGCGGGCCAGGGTCAGCTGACGGTCGAGCAGGGCGCCCGCCTTCGCCGCGCCGACGGTGAGGTTGCCGCGGTCGGGAGATGCGGGGGCCGCCGTGGTCGCCGTGGCCGTCGTGGCCGTCGTGGTCCTCGTGGCCGGTGGCGACGCCGCGGGGCCCGCGGACACGGAAGCCGCCGCCAGGTGCCGGTGGGCCGGGAGCGCCGACGAACCGGACAGACGGTGCAGCGCCTGGAGCAGGCGCTCCAGGCGCGAGGCGTACGCGTGCTCCATCGCCAGGGTGCCGGACAGCCAGGCCAGTTCGGGGCGCATGCCCTCCGCCCAGTCGGCGTCGAGCAGCGGCTGGTAGGTGTGCAGCGTGCCGCTGAGGCGGCGGGCCGCGCGGCGCAGGGCGCGGGCCGCGTCCACGGGGCCCGCGGAGCCGTTGCCGGCGCCCCCGTCGGCCGAACCGTTCACGCCTGCCCCCGTGCCCGACTCGTGGTGCAGGCGCAGGGCGCGGAGGAACTCCGTGGCCTGGGCGCGGAGATAGCCCGCGAGGGCTTCCACCGGCACCGGTCCGGCCGGGCCGGCCGGTGCGGCCGGGGAGTTCGTCGGGTCAAGGTGTCGCTGTGCCACGCCGGCGCCTCCGGGCGTCTATGAGCATCTCCTGGACGTTGCGCAGGGGCTGGCCGTCCGCGTCGGTCGCGTGCCGGGTCCACTCGCCGTCCGGTCCGAGGTGCCAGGAGGCGGTGCCGTCGGACATGCCGGTGTCGAGGAACCGGTTCAGGGCCGCCCGGTGCGCCGGGTCGGTGACCCGGACGAGTGCCTCGATGCGGCGGTCGAGGTTGCGGTGCATCATGTCGGCGCTGCCGAACCACACCTCGGGCTCGCCGCCGTTGCCGAAGGCGAAGACCCGCGAGTGCTCCAGGAAGCGGCCGAGGACGGAGCGGACCCGGATGTTCTCAGACAGGCCCGCCACGCCCGGGCGCAGCGCGCAGATGCCGCGCACCCACACGTCGACCGGGACGCCCGCCTGGGACGCGCGGTAGCACGCGTCGATCACGGCCTCGTCGACCATCGAGTTGACCTTGATGCGGATGTGGGCGGGGCGGCCGGCGCGGTGGTGCTGGATCTCCTTGTGGATACGGGAGACCAGGCCGTCGCGCAGGGACTTGGGCGCGACGAGGAGACGGCGGTAGGTCTCGCGGCGGGAGTAGCCGGAGAGGCGGTTGAACAGGTCCGAGAGGTCCGCGCCGACCTGCGGGTCCGCGGTGAGCAGGCCGAGGTCCTCGTAGAGGCGGGCCGTCTTCGGGTGGTAGTTGCCCGTGCCGACGTGGCTGTACCGGCGGAGGGTGTCGCCCTCCTGGCGCACGACCAGGGACAGCTTGCAGTGGGTCTTCAGGCCGACCAGCCCGTAGACGACGTGGCAGCCGGCCTCCTCCAGCTTGCGGGCCCACTTGATGTTGGCGTGCTCGTCGAAGCGGGCCTTGATCTCCACCAGGACGAGGACCTGCTTGCCGGACTCGGCCGCGTCGATGAGCGCGTCGACTATCGGGGAGTCGCCCGAGGTGCGGTACAGCGTCTGCTTGATCGCGAGGACGTCCGGGTCGGCCGCCGCCTGCTCCAGGAAGGCCTGCACGGAGGTGGAGAACGAGTCGTACGGGTGGTGGAGCAGGACGTCGCGGCTGCGCAGCGCGGCGAAGATGTCCGGCGCCGACGCCGACTCGACCTCCGCGAGGTCGCGGTGGGTGCCGGCGACGAACTTCCGGTACTTCAGCTCCGGTCGGTCGAGGCTGTGGATGCGGAAGAGGCCGGTGAGGTCCAGGGGGCCGGGGAGGGGGTAGACCTCCGCCTCGCCGATCTTCAGCTCGCGGACGAGGAGGTCCAGGACCTCCCGGTCGACGGACTCCTCCACCTCCAGGCGGACCGGCGGACCGAAGCGGCGCCGCATCAGCTCCTTCTCGAGGGCCTGGAGGAGGTTCTCGGCGTCGTCCTCCTCGACCTCCAGGTCCTCGTTGCGGGTGAGGCGGAAGGCGTGGTGCTCCAGGACCTCCATGCCGGGGAACAGTTCTTCGAGGTGGGCGGCGATGACGTCCTCGATGGGGACGTAGCGGCCGGGGGAGGCCTCGAGGAAGCGGGAGAGCAGCGGGGGGACCTTGACGCGGGCGAAGTGGCGGTGGCCCGTGACGGGGTTGCGGACGACGACCGCGAGGTTGAGGGAGAGGCCCGAGATGTACGGGAAGGGGTGCGCCGGGTCGACGGCGAGGGGGGTGAGGACCGGGAAGATCTGGTGCCGGAAGAGGGTGAACAGGCGGGCCTGCTCCTTCTCCGCGAGCTCGTTCCAGCGGACCAGGTGGATGCCCTCCTCGGCGAGGGCCGGGGCGACGTCCTCGTGGAAGCAGGCGGCGTGCCGGGCCATGAGCTCGCGGGAGCGGGCCCAGATCATCTCCAGCACCTCGCGGGGCTGCAGGCCCGAGGCGGAGCGGGTCGCCACGCCGGTCGCTATGCGGCGCTTGAGGCCGGCGACGCGGACCATGAAGAACTCGTCCAGGTTGCTGGCGAAGATCGCGAGGAAGTTGGCGCGCTCGAGGAGCGGGGTGTTCGGGTCCTCGGCGAGTTCGAGGACGCGTTCGTTGAACGCGAGCCAGCTGCGTTCGCGGTCCAGGAAGCGGCCCTGGGGGAGGTCGGCACCGGAGCCCTGGGACTCCGGTGACTCCTCGTAGCCGTCGAGGTCCGCGTCGATGTCGGGCTCCAGGTCGGAGACCGTCGCGGCCACGGTGTGCGGGCGGTGCGCGGTGATGGAGCCCACGGAGGGCTGCGAGTGCTGGACCTCGGCCTGGGGGTTCTGCTGCCTCATGAACTCATTCTTCCGCGCCGCGCGCAGGACAGGCGCGTCGGACGGCGCGGAATGCTCTGCTCCTGGGGGCGCGGTCGGTTTCATTCGGTGAGGGTCGCAAGGCTGTCTGAATCGCTGGTTACGGGGACATGACGTGTGGGATAGCGGGGGGCTTCCGGCGGTTGAGCGTCGTGCCTGCGGCGGCCTGTGCGGGGTGGGTGGGGGTGCGGGGTGCCTGCGGCGGCTTGTGCGGGGTGATGGGGTGCGGGGTGCCTGCGGCGGCCTGCGCGGGGTGGTGGGGGTGCCTGTGGGTGCCTGCGGCGGCCTGTGCGGGGCGGGTGGGGGTGCGGGTGGCGCGGTGCGTGGGCTGTGGGTCGGGGCCGCGCCGGGGGGTGTCCGTCCTCGGAACGGCGCGGAATCGGTCGGCCGCAGAAGTACCGGCGCGGACGCGCCAACCGCTGCGGGCGGACACCCCCCGACACGTCCCCTTCCCGCCGTACGCGACTGACCCGCCGTCACCCCGTCCGTCGGGGCCCGTGGTGGACCGCCGCTGTGCCCCCTGCGGGGGTGGCGTCCCGACCGCCGTCGGAAAATCCGCCGTGATCCTGTGAACCGGTCCGGGCCGCTCGACCGATGAGGAGATGTGAGCGAAACGAGAACCGACGGCGAGCTGCTGCGGGCCGTCGCGGCGGACGCCGACCGGCGGGCCTTCGAGGAGCTGTACCGGCGGTACGCCCCCTGGCTGACCGCCCGGATGCGCGGCCGCTGCGCCGACGCCGGTGTCGTCGACGACGTCGTGCAGGAGACGTTCCTCGCGGTGTGGCGGGGCAGCGCGCGCTACCGGCAGGAGGGGGACGTGGCCGGCTGGTTGTGGCGGATCGCCTCCCGGCGGCTGGTCGACGCGCTGCGCGGCGACGGCGCCCGGGGGCGGCTGCGGCAGGCGCTGGCCCGCCTGCGGCACCGGGACGAGGCGTCCGCCGAGGAGCGGGTGCTCGCCGGTGTCGAGCACGGGGATCTCGCCGGCGCGCTGGTCCGGCTCTCGCCGGAGCTGCGCGCGGTGCTCCAGGCCACGGTCATCGACGGGCTGACCACCCGCGAGGCGGCCGTCCTGCTCGGCATTCCGCCGGGCACGGTCAAGACGCGGGCGATGCGGGCCCGCCGGCAGCTGCGGGAGGCGCTGGCATGAGAAGCGACAACGGCTGGCACGTGGACGAGGACGACCTGCGGGCCTACGCACGCGGCGAGCTCGCCGCGCCCGTCCTCTGGTCCGCCGATGCCCATCTGACCGCCTGCGCGCGGTGCCGGGGCGTCCTCGCCGAGGTGAGTGACGCCGCCGTCCTGGATGCGGGGTGGGAGCGGCTCGACGCCGAGCTGGACGCGCCCCGGCCGGGGTGGTTCGAGGGCCTGCTGGTGCGGTGCGGGGTCGCCGACCACACCGCGCGGCTGCTCGCGGCCACGCCCGTGCTGCGCCGGTCCTGGCTGGGCGCGGTCGTCGCCGTGCTGGTGATGACCTTCGCCGTCGCCTTCACGTCCGGCGTCACCGACAGGCCCACGGTCTTCCTCGCCCTCGCTCCGCTGCTGCCGCTGGCCGGGGTGGCGCTCGCCTACGGGCCCGCGCTGGACCCCACGTACGAGATGGCGGTCGTCTCGCCGATGCACGGCTTCCGGCTGCTGATGATCCGTACGGTCGCCGTCCTGGCCGTCGGCCTCGGCGTCAACGGCCTCGCGACGCTCGCCCTGCCGGGCTACGGACTGCGCGCGCTGGCCTGGCTGCTGCCCGCGCTCGCGCTCACCGCCTCCGGGCTGGCGCTGACGCCCCGGCTGGGACCGGTGGTCGCGCCCTCCGTGGTCGCCGGGGTGTGGGGCGGGGTGCTGTTCGCCGCGGACGCGGCGCAGGCCGCCGAGGGCGGTCCGCTGGCGCCGTTCACCGCGGCCGGGCAGGGCGTGTCCGCGGCCGTGGCCGTGCTGGGGACGGGGCTGCTCGTCCTGTTCCGCGACCGGTTCGACGTCTCTTCGCGGGGTGCCGCGTGAGTCCTTCTTCCCCCTTTCTCCGACCTCTGTACGGGAGTGGCGCATGACCCCCACCGTTTCCGCCTCCGGGCTCAGCCTGCACTACGGGCGCACGCGGGCCCTGGACGAGGTGTCGCTGCGGCTGACGCCGGGCGTCACGGGGCTGCTCGGGCCCAACGGGGCCGGGAAGACCACGCTGCTGCGCGTGCTGGCGACCGCCGTGCCCGCCGACCGGGGGTCCTTCACCGTGCTCGGGCACGACCCGGGCACCGCGCGGGGGCGGCAGGAGGTGCGGCGGCGGCTCGGGTACCTGCCGCAGACCCCCGGCTTCCACCCGGACTTCACCGCCTTCGAGTTCGTCGACTACGTCGCGATCCTGAAGGAGCTGACCGACCGGGCCGGCCGGCACCGCGAGGTGCGACGAGCCCTGGACGAGGTCGGCCTGGGCGACGTGCGCGGCAAGCGGATCAGGAAGCTCTCCGGCGGTATGCGGCAGCGGGTCGCGCTCGCGGCCGCGCTCGTCGGCGACCCCGGGTTCCTGGTCCTCGACGAGCCGACGGTCGGCCTCGACCCCGAGCAGCGGATGCGGTTCCGGGAGCTGATCGCCGGGGCGGGGGAGGGGCGGACCGTGCTGCTGTCCACCCACCAGACCGAGGACGTGGCGATGCTCTGCCACCGGGTGGTCGTCATGGCCGCCGGGACCGTGCGGTTCGACGGCACCCCGGCCGAGCTGACCGAGCGGGCCGCCGGGCACGTGTGGAGCAGTACGGAACGCGACCCGGGCGCGAAGGCCGGCTGGCGCACCGGGACGGGGACCTTCCGGAACGTGGGCGACCCGCCCCCCGGCGCCGAACTGCTCGATCCCACCCTGGAGGACGGCTACCTGCTGACCCTCGACGGCGCCGGCGCGGAGGTGGCGGCATGAGCGCCGTACCGACGACGGCCCCGCCCGCCGCCGACACCGGGCCGCGCGTGAGCGGCGCCCGGGCCGTGCCGGCCCTCGCCCGGTTCGAGGCGCGCCGGCTGCTGCTGAGCATCCCCGTCGCCGTCGCCTTCGTCGTGTACGTCGCGTGGATCGTCTGGCGCACACGGGACTCCTGGGACGGCTATCCGGCCCTCCAGGACGCCGACCGCGCCACCCAGAGCGGGCCGCTGCTCGTCGGTCTCGCCGTCCTGCTGCAGGCCAACGCGGCGGCCCTGCGCTCCCTGCGGCACGGCACCGAGGACCAGTTCGCGATCCTGGTCGTGTCGCCCTGGAGGCGTACGGCGGCGCACGTCCTGTCCGTCGTACCGGCCGCGCTGCTCACCGCCGTGTGCGTGGCCGGGCAGTTCGGCTGGGAGGCGGCCAAGCCGGGCGCGGTGGGGAGCGGTTCGCCGGCCGAGCTGCTCGTCGGGCCGCTGACGGTGCTGCTGTTCGGCGTGTTCGGGGTGCTGCTGGGCCGGGTGGCGCGGTCGCCGTTCGCCGCGCCGCTGCTGGTGGTCTGCCTGCTGATCACGCTCGTCCTCGGCACGGCCCCGGGCGAGATGGACGGCCTGTCGTGGCTGGCCCCGGCCGTCATCGAGTCCGGCACCGACACCCTGCCCTCCGACCTGCTGGGGCGGCCCGCCGCCTGGCACGCGCTGTACCTGGCGGGCGCGGTCCTGTGCCTGGCCTTCCTCGCGGTGCTGGCCGCCGGCGGACGCAGGATCGCCGTCCAGGCGGGGGTCGCCCTGTCCCTCGCCCTGGCGGTGACCGGCGGCGTCCTGCAGGCCAAGGGCGTGGATCCGTCGCCGGAACTGACCGCGGCCCGCGAGCGGGTCTCGGTCAGCCCGGAGAAGGAGCAGACCTGCGTCGAGCACGGTCGGTCGACGTACTGCGCGTTCCCCGACTGGGAGCCCCGGACGGGCACCTGGGCCGAGGTGGTGGACCGCGTCCAGTCCCTCGCGGGCGGCACCGCGCACGACCGGCGACTCGTCGTACGGCAGCGGCTGGACGCCCGGTACGGGCTGGGCGAAGACACCGCGATCCCCCCGCTGACCGCGCCGGACCAGGTGACGGTGGGCACCGCCTGGGGCGGCAACCGGGTCCCGGAGTTCTCCACCGCCGTCGCCTCCGTGCTGGTCACGGGCAGCGAGAAGGCGGGGAGCGCGGTGTGCGACGGGCGGATGGTCACCATCATGTGGCTCTCCCTCAGCTGGCAGGACGACCCGATGAACGCCCTGCGCCGGGTCCGTCTCGACGACAGCGTCGAGGGGTCCGCGGTGGTGCTGTCACCGACCGATCCCCTGTCCATGACGGAGGGCCAGACCGACGTCGTACGGCGGTTGCTGGAGAAGCCGCGCCCCGGTGTGGCCGAGCGGGTGAAGACGCACTGGGCCGAGCTGACCTCCCCGAAGGTCACGACGGCCGAGGCCGCCGGGCTGCTGGGCGTGGCCGGGCCGAAGGAGGCGGACTCGTGCGAGTGACACGCGCGATGACCGGCCCCGTGTGGCGCACGCTGCCGTGGCGGGCCCTCGGGTCCGCCGGCGCCCTCGGGCTGCTGATCGCCGGGACGCCGAGGCTGGCGGGCGCGGAACCGGCCTCCTGGCAGTCGCTCGCCCTGCTGCGGGGCGTCGCCCTCATCGGCGCGCTCGGCCTGGTCTTCCTGCTGGACGACCGGGCCCGGCACCTCACCACGCCGGTACCGGTCCGGCGCCCCCTGCGGCAGGCCCTGCGGGTGGCCCTCGTCGCACCGCCCGCCGCGCTGTGGTGGACGGCGGTGCTGCTGCTCGTCCCCTCCGGCACCCGGCCCCCGGCCGGCGACATCACCCTGGAGGCCGGGGCGATGGGCGTGCTGGCGCTCGCCGGTGCCGCGGCGGCGGTACGCCTGACGGACGAACCGCGCCCCGGCCCGGCCGTCGCGGCGACCCTGCTGGTCGTGGCCGTCCTCGCACCCCTGCTGTCCCCCGAGGACTGGGCGCTGTTCGTGGTGCCGGACGACCCGAGGTGGCCGGCGGCGCACGACCGGTGGGCGGTGCTGCTGGCGGTGGTCGCGGTGGCGGGGGCGATGTGCGGGCCGGAGCCGCTGGGTCGGCGGGGCCGGCGGGGACGGCGGTGACGGCGGTGACGGCCGCGTGCCGTCACCGGACGCGGTCGGCGAATCCGCTCGACACCCGCCGACCGCCTGCCCCCGGCCACGGGATTCGCCGACAGCGTCCGTGCCGTCACCGGGCCGGGGCCTTCCGGGCCCGCCGGATCTTTCGGCGGTCAGGCGTAGCGCGGGAGACGGCTCACGTCGCCGACAGGTGTGGCGTGCCGGTGACGGCTCACGTCTCCGTGCGGTACATCAGGTCCGTCTCGTGCGTGACGAAGCCCAGGCGTTCGTAGACGGACACCGCCGCCTTGTTGTCGGCGTCGACGTACAGCATCGCCGTGGGCAGGCCCCGCTCCGCCAGGTGCCGCAGGCCGATGGTGGTCAGGGCCTTGCCCAGGCCACCGCCCTGGACGTCGGGTCGGATGCCGAGGACGTACACCTCACCGAGCCGTTCCTCGGCGTGCACCTTCGTCCAGTGGAAGCCGATCAGTTCGCCCCCGCGTTCGGCCAGGAAGAACCCCGCCGGGTCGAACCACGCCTCGGCCTCGCGGTCGTCGAGGTCCCGCTGCGTGAGGGCGCCCTGCTCGGGGTGGTGGGCGAAGGCGGCGGCGTTCACGGCGAGCCAGGCCGCATCGTCCCGGCCGGGTACGAAGGTGCGCACGCTCACCCCCTCGGGCAGGCGCGGGTCCGGCAGCTCCAGGTCGGCCAACGGGCGGCGCATCTGCCGCAGTTCGCGGAAGAGGGTCAGCCCCAGCACCTGCGCGAGGTGCCGGGCGGCGGAGTGGCCGCCGTGCGCCCAGATCCGCAGCCGCTTGCCGGAGGCGGCGAGCAGCGCGGAGCCCAGTGCCCGCCCGTGTCCCTGCCCCCGGTGCGAGGGGTGGACGACCAGTTCGGCGGCCGGGGGCTCGACCGGGTCGGTGCCCTCCAGCTGGGCGTAGCCGACGAGTTCGCCGCCGTCGACGGTGAGCAGCAGGTGCGCGACGCCTTCCCGCGCCGGGCCGCGCAGGTGCAGCCGTCCCTGCTCGGACACGGCCTGCTGTCCGTCGTTCCGGGCGGCCTCGGAGAGCAGGGCGAGGACGGCGTCGGTCTGCTCCGGGGTGAGCGCGGAGAGGGTCTCGATCGAACGGGGGCGGCCGGGCCGCACGGTCTCGTCGCTGGTCATGCGTACGAGGGTAGAGGGAGAGGGCGGCAAAGCGTCGGCAGAGCGGCGGCAGAGGGAGCGGCCGCGGGAGGGGCCACGGAGGAGGAGGAAGGTAAACCAGGATGTAACCCGGTACCCCCTGTCGCGCTACGCGCGTTGACCCTAGGCTGTCGCGCCGGCGGGCCGTCTCCCGAGCGGCTCGCGTCACGCACACCCACAGGGGGGCGCATGCCAGCCACAGCACAGTCGTACCGACCGCGCCGCAGACGCCGTACGAGCCGTCTTCTCGTCGCCGCCGCCACCGTCGTCACCGCCGGGGCGCTCGCCGCGGCGGCGCTGCCGGCGTCGGCGGACGCGGCCCACGGAGGCCATGGAAGCCACGGAGGCCATGGAGGGGGGCACGGCCAGGGCCGGTACCAGGACGTCCAGCTCCTCTCCTTCAACGACCTGCACGGCAACCTGGAGCCCCCGGCCGGCTCCTCCGGCCGCGTCACCGAGCTCCAGCCGGACGGCACGACGAAGACCGTCGACGCGGGCGGCGCCGAATACCTCGCCACCCACCTGCGCCAGGCCCGCAAGGGCCACCCGTACTCCATCACCGCGGCCGGCGGCGACATGGTCGGCGCCTCCCCGCTGCTGTCCGGCCTCTTCCACGACGAGCCGACGATCGAGGCGCTGAACAAGCTCGACCTCGACGTGACGAGCGTCGGCAACCACGAGTTCGACGAGGGCGCCCGGGAGCTGGCCCGCCTGCAGAACGGCGGCTGCCACCCCACCGACGGCTGCTACACGGACAAGGAGTTCGAGGGCGCCGACTTCCCCTACCTCGCCGCGAACGTCCAGGACGAGAAGACCGGCAAGCCCCTCCTGAAGCCCTACTGGGTGTGGAAGCACAAGGGCGTCAAGGTCGGCTTCATCGGCGTGACCCTGGAGGGCACCCCGAACATCGTCTCGGCGGCCGGCGTCAAGGGCCTGCGGTTCAAGGACGAGGTCGACACGATCAACACGTACGCCAAGGAGCTGCAGCGCCAGGGCGTGAAGTCGATCGTCGCCCTCATCCACGAGGGCGGCTTCCCGGCCTCGTCCTCCTACAACTACGACTGCGACTCCCCGGGCGCGGGCGACGGCATCTCCGGCCCGATCGTCGACATCGCCAAGAACGTCTCGCCGCAGGTGGACGCGCTGGTCACCGGCCACACCCACAACGCGTACGTCTGCACGATCCCCGACCCGGCGGGCAAGCCCCGCATGGTCACGTCGGCGTCGTCCTTCGGCCGCCTCTACACGGACACGACGCTGACCTACGACCGCGCCACGGGCGACATCGCCCGGACGTCGGTGAAGTCGGCGAACCACGTGGTGACGCGGGACGTCCCGAAGGCGCTGGACATGACCCGCCTGATCGACCGCTGGAACACCCTGGCCGCCCCGATCGGCAACCGTCCCGTCGGCTACATCTCCGGCGACATCGACCGCACCGGCACCGAGTCCCCGCTGGGCGACCTGATCGCCGACGCGCAGCTGGCCCACGGCAGGTCCCTGGACCCGGAGACCGACCTGGCCCTGATGAACCCGGGCGGCATCCGCGCCCCCCTGACCTACACGGCCTCGGGCAGCGAGGGCGACGGCGTGGTCACGTACGCCGAGGGCTTCACGGTCCAGCCCTTCTCCAACACGGTGAACCTGCGCAGCTACACGGGCGCCCAGCTGATCCAGGTCCTCAAGGAGCAGGTCAGCGGCCCGAACGAGGCCGCCCCGAAGATCCTCCAGGTCTCCTCCGGACTCACCTACACCCTGGACATGACCAAGTCGGGCGCCGACCGCGTCGTCACCGGCTCCATCCGCCTGAACGGCGCCCCCATCGACCCGGCGGCCACCTACCGCGTCGCGGCGAACAGCTTCCTCGCGGGCGGCGGCGACGGCTTCACCACGATGGGCCAGGGCACGGACGAGCTGGTCGGCTCGGACGACCTGGCGGCCTTCGTGCAGTACCTGACGGCCAACTCCTCGGCGAGCACCCCCATCGCCCCGCCGGCGGCGGACCGGATCACGGTCGTGAAGTAGCGCTCCGCGCTCTTCCCGCGGGCCCGTGACCCTCACCGGTCACGGGCCCGTTCCTTTACCCGCTCGCGCTGCGCCCGGCGGTGTCGCACGAGGAAGGGGATGCGTCCCCAGGGCACTTGTCCAACAGGCTGTCGGACACAAGGGGAAGCCGGCAATCGCACCCGTCACGCGACTCCCCGCCCAGGTTCAGGTGCGCTTGGGCCCTGTGATCGCCTCTCCGATCACGAAGCCCGTCGCTGGTCCCTTCGGGATCTCGGCGTCCGTCCCGTAGGGGACGCGTACGACACCCAGCCAGTCGCCCTTGTCGGGGCGGGGCTCGGTGAGCACGGTGACCGTGCCCTGGGCGTCGTGGTCGTCGATGATCACGTACACGGGAATCCCGGCACGGGCGTACTCGCGGCGCTTCCTGACCCGGTCGCGGTCCTCGTCGTGCCTGCCGGGGGAGACCACCTCGACCACCAGGCGAACCGCCGCCGCGTCGACGCCGAGCCCGTCCTCGTCCGCGTACGGCTCCAGGTCGTCCGGCGCGACGAAGAGGTCGGGGATCCACGTCCTGCGCCGGAAGACGACGTTGGCGTCCTGGTACGCCGAGTACTCTCCCTCCCCCAGGAAACGCACCAGCGCGTTGCGCAGTCGGTTGGCGGTCCGGGCGTGGGACAGGCGACCGGTGGGCGACACCTCGATGGCTCCCTCGACGATCTCGGCGCGGTAGCCCTCCGGGAGTTCCATGGCCTTCCACGCCTGCCACACGACCTCGTCCAGGGCGGGGCCCTGCTCCGATCCGGTCGCCGCGAACTCGGACATGGTCTCGGGCCTCTCGTGCGCAAGAGCGGTCATGGTGACGGCACCTCCTCAAGTGTGGGCCGAGCCTGCTCGGGGGACAAGCAACGCCGTCACGCTACGTACGGTGATGAGACTGACCTGGCGGAACGAGGCCGGATCACTCGGCCGGGTGAGGGATGCGCAGCCCCCGGCTGACCGCGACCCGCAGGACGTCGTCCAGTGCCTCCGTCGCCCTGGTCAGCGCGAACCGCACGGCCCGCTCGCCGGCCTTCGCGTCCCCGAGCACGGCCCTGGCGCCCACGAGCACCTGTGCGCCGGATTCCAGCTGGGCTTCCTCGATGTCGTCGGCGAGCAGGGAGAGCCGGCTGTGGCTGTTGTCGGTGCTCAGGTAGCAGGGTTTGCCCTCGGGGGCGGTCCAGGGGAGGAGGCGGAGCGGGGGCGTGTTCATGGAGGTTGTCCCTTCGAAGCAGCGACCTGCGGTGATTACCGTTGGTGCATCGATCGTCACTGGGGCGGCGTACGCTGCGGAAGAGGGCTGGTGTTGCCTGCGGAGCAGACAACGGGGAGGGGCGACGTGGTCGAAAACCCGGGCGGGGAACGGGAGTCGAGGCGTGGGGAGCTCGGGGAAACCCTTCGGATACTGCGGGAGAAGGCAGGCAAGTCCCTCGGGCAGCTCGCTGAGGAGACGTCGTACGACAAGAGCTACCTGTACCGCTTGGAGAAGGGAGAACGGCTCTCCAAGCGGGCGGTCATGGAGGACCTGGACCGCTATCACGGCACCGGTGACCTGCTGGTCCGGCTGTGGCGGGATGCGCGCCATGAGGTCGTCAAGGACAGGTACAAGGCGTTCATGGAGCTCGAAGCGACGGCGCGGGTGATGTGGTTGTTCCAACTCCGGGTCCCCGGCTTGTTGCAGACCGAGGATTACGCCCGCGCGGTGTTGTCTGGGTTGTCGGGCGCCCAGACAACGGCGGGCAACAGCGAGGCTGTCGAGGAGCAGGTGGCCCTGAGGCTGGGACGGCAGGAGTTGCTGTACCGCCAACCTGCGCCGAGCGTCCGCGTGATCCTGGACGAGGGCGCGCTGCGGCGGCGCGTCCCGGACGCGAAGGTGTGGAAGGACCAACTGTCGTATCTGCTGAACGCGGCTGAACTGCCTTCTGTCGCGCTTCAGGTGCTGCCCTACGCGGCCGGTGTGCACGACCTCATGGACAGCCACCTCTGGCTTCTGTGGCGACGAACCGGCGATCCCGTCGCCTATGTGGAAGGCAACGGATTTGGCGAGCTGATCGACGATCCGGACAAGGTCCTGTCGTTTCGCCTGTCCTACGATCTGGTCAGGGACGCGGCTCTGACTCCGGTGGAGTCGATGGCGTTCATCAAGAGTCTTCTGGAGGAGCGCAAACCATGAACCGACTCCCTGACCTCTCCGCCGTGTCCTGGCGCAAGTCCTCCTACAGCGACGGGGGCGGCACGAACTGTGTCGAGGTCGCCGGCGGCTGCCCCGGCTTCGTGCCGGTGCGCGACAGCAAGGTGCCGACGGGGCCGGTGCTCGTTTTCGGTGAGGCCCCGTGGAACGTGTTCGTGGCGGGGACGAAGGGCGGGTTGCTGAAGTAGGGCGGGACAGTCGCACTGAATTGACCGGCCCCCGGCCCGCCCGCCTCGGCGGCACTGCCCGACGGGCGGCCCTGCACTACCGGCTGGGCGACGGGGTGGACGCGGAGGGCTGGGGCCGGCTCCGAGGGCTGCTGCGGCACCTGCGTGGAGAGGCGGCGTAGGCCTCAAGCGCGGGGCGCGCAAGGGCCACGTTCCGGTGAACCGGGAGACGACGGAGCACCCCGTGGCCGTACCGTGACTATGGTGGTGCCATGGCAGAGAACACGACCATTCAGGTGTCCCGCCGGACCCGCGACCACCTCGCGCAGGTCGCCAAGGAGCGGGGCATGACGCTCGGGCAGCTCGTGGAGCAGCTGGCGTCGGAGCAGCCGACGGCGGAGCAGATCGCGGAGCGGGTGGCGGCCACGCGCAAGGTGCTGCGCGAACGGCTGGGCTGCACACTCAGCGACGAGGAGCTCGACAGCGGTCCGGACGTGCTGGCCAACGTGTACGCGATGGCGGCGGAGAAGGCCCGCGCCCTCCGGGAGCGCGCCGCGTGATCATCCTCGACACGAGCGCGGCCCTCGCGCTCGCCCACGGGCATGAGGCGCTCCACCGCCTCGTGGACAACGTGGCGCACACCCCCGGCGACTGGCTGCACCTGCCGGCGCTCTGCCTCATGAAGGCCGAGGAGAGCGACGCGGACGTCGGCAGCGCGCTGCTGGCGCTGCCGGGCCTTCACATCGATCCGCTCGGCCAGGTCGCGGCCGTCACCGTCGGGGGGATGGTGCGTGACGGCTGGGGCGGCGCGGACACATGCCATGCCCTCTACGTGGCCACGCCGCACCTCGACTCGGGCGGTATGTCGATCATCCTGACCGGGCGGGAGGACGCCTACGCGCCGGGCTTCCTCACCGTCGGCATCGACTCCCCCGGCATGCTCGGCTTCCACTGAGCACCCCGGTCCGCCCGAGCCCTACGGCACCTACGACGCCGTGGGCACCCAGCTCCCCAGCCAGTCCGCGACCTCCTGCCCGGCCGCCTGGGCGTCGGTCAGCTGAGGCCGGTCGGCGCTCGCCCGGCCCGCGCCGGGGCCCGTGTTGCGGTACTCGGCGAAGCGGTCGTCCTTCCAGGAGAAGCCGCCCATGTCGGACCACGGCGCGGCCTTGACCGCGGCGCTGAGCGTGGTGTCGCGGACCGTGGTCTGCGGGTCGAGGCTCGCGTCACCGCCCGCGTGCCAGGTGCGGCCGAGGTGGAAGGAACCGGCCGCGACGTCGCCGTTGACCGCGGAGTCGGTGATCAGGAAGCCCTTGCGGTTCGCGGGGGTGCTGGGGGCGGTGACGAAGCCGGCCGAGGTGCCGTCCCAGCGCTTCTTCAGGGTGATGACGGAGCGGTCGATCACCGCCGAGGCCCGGCCGAAGATGAAGTCGACGTTGCCGACGACGTAGGAGTTCCTCATGTAGACGCGGCCGAGCCTGTCCTTGGCCGCCGTGTCCAGCTGCAGCGTGTCCTGGTCACCGGTGACGATCACGCCGTCCAGGAAGACCTTGTCGGCCGCCGTGCGCAGCGCCACCGCCTGGTGGCCGGACAGGGACTGGTGCGCGGCCTCGTCGAAGTCGTTGGCGATGGTCAGGTTGCGGGCCTGGAAGTCGTCGGCCTCGACGGCGACGGTCGCGCTGCCGGAGGTGCCGTAGGTGCCGGAGCCGTCGGGCCTGGGCGTGCCGGCCGCGTTGTCGTACGTGATCACGGTCTGCTTGCGGCTGCCGCCCGTGCCCTGGATGGTGACGTGCGGCTTGTCGGAGGGGACCTTCACCGTCTCGCGGTACGTCCCCGGCTTCACGGCGATGACGACCCGGGAGGCGTTGTTCACGGGGACGGCGTCCACGGCGGCCTGGACGGTCCGGTACTGTCCGCTGCCGTCCTTGGCGACCGTGAGCGTGGTCGCGGCCTTCGCGCCCGAACCGCCCGAACCGCCCGAGCCGTTCGCCCCGTTGGTGCTGTTCGCGATGCCGATCGAGGGGCGCGGTCCCGTGCCCGACCTGAGCAGCGCCGGCACGTCCGCGGCCTTGTCGAGGGTGTAGGCGTAGAACCTCTTCGGGTCGAAGGCCGTCCCGCCGCTCTCGTTGCGCCCGGACGTGCCGGAGAAGACGTTGCCGCGCTGGACGAGCGTCGCGGTGGCGTCCTTGGTGACGGGGTTGCGCATGCCCTGGAAGTAGCTGTTCTCCAGGACCATCGACGTCCTGCCGCGCGCGTAGTTGCCGTAGGCGGAGGTGATGTCCGTGTTCGGCACGTCCTCCAGGTAGTTGTTGTAGAGGTGCGCGTGGGCGGCGTTGTCGGTGGAGGGGTTGCGCTGCTCGGTCTCGCGGAACCAGTTGTGGTGGACCGTGATGTCGGTCTTCACGTTCTCGGTCCAGCCGATCCCGAACGTCTTGTTGTTGTCGCTCAGCCTGTTCCAGGAGACCGTCACGTAGGTGCTGTCCTTGCGGACGTCGATCAGGCCGTCGGCCATGTGCCGCAGGTCGTTGTGGTCGATCCAGACGTGGTGCGCGCCGTCCATCTGGATCGCGTCGAAGTCGTGCTCCTTGTCGTTCCAGGTGCCCTGGTAGGAGTCCCGGATCGTCAGATTGCGGATGATCACGTTGTGCACGCCGGTGCCGAGGAAGAAGCCGCCGCCGGCGATCTGGCCGGAGGTGCCGGCGCCGACGATCGTCTTGTCCGAGCGGACCTTGATCTCCTTGCCGACGGGCGCCATCCTGATCGTCCCGGCGACGACGATGACGTACGGCTCCTCGGCCGTCGCGTACTTCTCCAGCTCGGCCTGCGTCCGCACGGTCACCGTCCTGCCGCCCCGGCCGCCGTACGTGCCCCTCTGCCCGAGGGCGTCGACCGAGGCGAAGCCGTCGGCGGTGGCGGTCGCCCACGCGGGGGCGGCGTAGCCGGCGGCCGATGCCTCGCGGGAGGCGCCGGAGCCGAAGAAGCCCGCGTCCGTGCCGTAGGCCAGGGCACCGGCGGCGGTCAGCGCCAGGGGGACGCCGACGGCGAGGGCCTTCCTGCTCCTGCGGTGACGGGCCCTGCGGTGGGAGGGGGTCTCGTTCACGACTGCTTCCGTTCAGGCGGGGACGGGGGATCACCTGTCGGTCGCCGCCGGAGCGTCGGAGGTTGCCGCGTCAGTCGTCCCCGTCCGCCGGATCCCGGTCCGGCGGCGGCACCGGTGCCCCCGGCAGCCGTACGGTCACCACCGTGCCGCCGCCCTCCGCCGGGGTCAGCGTCACCTCTCCGCCCGCCTGCTGGACCGTGCGGGCCACGATCGACAGGCCGAGGCCCGAGCCGGGCAGCGCGCGGGCCGAGGGAGAGCGCCAGAAGCGGTCGAAGACGTGCGGGAGTTCCTCGGCGGGGATGCCGGGACCGTGGTCGCGGACGGTGAGGACGCCGTCGGCCAGCCGCACGTCGACGGTGCCGCCCTCCGGGCTGAACTTCACCGCGTTGTCCAGGACGTTGACCATCGCGCGCTCCAGACCGGAGGGCTCCGCCCGTACGTACCAGGGCCGGACGTCGGCGGTGATCGTCAGCTCCGGTCCGCGCAGGCGGGCCCGGCGCAGCGCCGACTCGACGACGTCCTGCCAGGCGAGGATCCGCGCCCTGCCCGCGTGCTGGCCGGTGTCCGGGCGGGACAGCTCCTGGAGGTCCCCGATGAGCGCGGCGAGTTCCGTCATCTGCGCCTTCACGGAGGCGAGGAGCGCCTTGCGGTCGGCCTCGGGGATCGGGCGGCCGGTCTCCTCGCTGCGGGAGAGCAGCTCGATGTTGGTGCGCAGGGAGGTGAGCGGCGTGCGGAGTTCGTGGCCGGCGTCGGCGATGAGCTGCTGCTGCAGGTCGCGGGAGCTGGCCAGGGAGGAGGTCATCGAGTTGAAGGAGCGGGAGAGGCGGGCCACCTCGTCGTCGGAGTCGTCCTCGACGGGGATGCGGACGGCCAGGTCCTCGGTGCGGGCCACGTGTTCGACGGCCTGTGTCAGGTCGTCCACGGGCCGCAGACCGGCGCGGGCCACGGCGAGTCCGGCGGCCCCGGCGCCCACGACGCCGATGCCGGAGACCAGGAGGAGGACCCAGACCAGCGAGGACAGCGGCTCGGTGACCTCCTTCACCGGCTTGGCGACGGAGACGGCGACGCCCGGCTGCACCTGCTCGGTGAGCCGGTCGGCGACCGGCCGGGTGTAGACGCGGACGGTGGTGCCCTCGGTGGTCGTCGCGGTGTGCAGCGCGTTCTCCGCCAGGCCGTCGGCCACCGCCACGTCCGCGGCCTGCACACGCATCCGCGCGCTGCCCGGGTCGACGCACGTGGAGCCGTCCGAGTAGAGGATCGTGACGATGGGGGCGTTCGGGGCCTGGGGCAGTGCCTGCGGGTCGGCCGACCGGCAGTTCGCCAGCATGCTCTGCAGGAGCTGGCTGGAGACCTGCTCGCCGCGCAGTTGGTCGTCCAGCTGGTGGTAGAGCCGGTCGCGCACCACGAACCAGCACGTCACCGAGACCGCCGCCACCGCGAACGCCACCGCCGCCGCCACCAGCAGGGCCAGGCGGGAGCGCAGGGGCAGGGTGCGGAACCGCCTGATCACTCCGCGCCGCCCTGCCGCAGGACGTAGCCGACGCCGCGGACGGTGTGGACGAGGCGCGGTTCGCCGGCCGCCTCGGTCTTGCGGCGCAGGTACATGACGTACACGTCGAGGGAGTTGGACGACGGCTCGAAGTCGAAGCCCCAGACGGCCTTGAGGATCTGCTCCCGGGTGAGGACCTGGCGCGGGTGCGCCATGAACATCTCGAGGAGGGTGAACTCCGTGCGGGTCAGCTCCACCGGGCGCCCGGCCCGGGAGACCTCCCGCGTCGCCAGGTTCATGGTCAGGTCGGCGAAGGTGAGCGTGTCGTCGTCGTCGGCGGTCGCGTCGAGCGCCGCCGCGTAGGAGCTGCGGCGCAGCAGCGCGCGGATGCGGGCGAAGAGCTCGTCCAGCTCGAAGGGCTTGACCAGGTAGTCGTCGGCGCCGGCGTCCAGGCCGGTCACCCGGTCGCCGACCGTGTCGCGGGCCGTCAGCATCAGGATCGGGGTCGTGTCGCCCGCGCCGCGGATCCGGCGGGCGGCGGTCAGGCCGTCCATGCGGGGCATCTGGATGTCGAGGACGACCAGGTCGGGCCGGTACGCCGCCGCCTTCTCCAGGGCGTCGGCGCCGTCGACGGCGACCTCGGTGCCGTACCCCTCGAAGGCGAGGCTGCGCTGGAGGGCCTCGCGGACCGCCGGCTCGTCGTCGACGATCAGGATGCGCTGGGGGTCACGGTCGCGGTCGCCTTCTGCGGGGCTCATGGGCTCGGGTTCCTCGGGTGCGGTGGGGAGGGGCTGCCAGTGTCTTCAGCGTCGCATGCCCCGGCCGGAGCCGTGCGGCGCCGTCGGTACGGGCCGGCGTCGTGCGGCCCGTACGCCGGGACGGCCCCCGCGGCGTCGCGGGCGCGGGTCACGGCGTGCCGCCCTCCTCCGCTCAGGTGCCGGCGCCCGCCCGCAGCGCGGCCAGGTCCGCCTTGACGGTGTTGACCGGGATGGCGAAGCCGAGGCCGACGCTGCCCGCGTCCGCCGACGAGGACGAACCGGCCGCCGAGTACATCGCGGAGTTGATACCGATGATGTTGCCGTTCATGTCGATCAGCGCGCCGCCGGAGTTGCCCGGGTTGAGGGAGGCGTCGGTCTGGATCGCCTTGTACGTCGTCGTGGACGAACCGGTGTCGCCGTTGAACTGCCGCCCGCCGAACTCGAACGGCCAGCCACCGCCCTGGCGTTGCTGTTGCTGCTGCTGGTCCTCGTCCGTCGACACGGTCACGTCGCGGTTCAGGGCCGAGACGATGCCGCTGGTCACGGTGCCGGTCAGGCCCTCGGGGGAGCCGATCGCCACGACCTGGTCGCCCACCCGGACGCCGTCGGAGTCGCCGAGGGTCGCGGTCCTGAGGCCGGAGGCGTTCTCCAGCTTGATCAGCGCGAGGTCCTTCTTGCTGTCGGTGCCGACGACCTCGGCGGTGTACTGCTTGCCGTCGCTGGTCGTCACCTTGACCGAGGAGGCGCCGGACACCACGTGGTTGTTGGTGACGATCTCGCCGTCACCGGTGATGATCACGCCGGAACCGGTGGAGGAGCCGGCGTTCGAGGCCGCGCTGATCTCGACGATGCTCGGGCTGACCGCCTGGGCGACCCCGGCGACCGTGCCCTTCTGGCCGGTCGGCACCACGGTGGTGCTGGTGGAGCCGGCGGCGACGGTGTCGCCGCGGGTCAGTTCCTGTATGCCGTACGCGGTGCCGCCGCCGACGGCCGCCGCGACGATCGCCACGGCCGCGAGCAGGGCGAACGGTCCGCGCCGGGTCCGCCTGCGGGGCGGCTGGGCGGGCTCGCCCGGCACCCCGGCCGTCGGAGGGTACGGCGGCTGCGCCGGCGGGGGCGGCCACTCCGGGTCCACCGGGCTCGCGTGGCTCTCCGCGCCCGTGGGGTGTGCGTGACTTCCGGGGTTCCCGGGGTTCCCGGGGTCCACCGGGCTCGTGTGGCTCGCCCGGCTCTCCGGCGTGGAGGTCTGCTGCTGGGCGCCCTCGGAGGGGGTTATGTACGGATGCGCGTTCTCGTACTCGCCGCTGCGGCGGAAGCTCTCGGTCATGTCCATGAGCTTCCCGCCCGTATATGAGAGCTTCCTGAGTCCCGTCTGAGAAGCCCGGCAGAACCGTGTATGCCCGATATAAAGAAGCCCGTCCTCCCGGGAAGCACGTCCTCCCGCGGCCGCCGGAGGTTACCCGCAGCCGCAGGAGCGCCGTACCACCAGCCGCGACGGGAAGACCTTCAGCCGCTCCCGCCGCGAGCCCACCACCCGCAGCCCGTCGTCCAGGACCAGGTCCACGGCCGACCGCGCCATCGCCGACCGGTCGGAGGCGACCGTGGTCAGCGGCGGGTCGGCCAGGTCCGCCTCCTTGATGTCGTCGAAGCCGGCCACCGCCAGCTCGCCGGGGACGTCGATGCGCAGTTCGCGGGCCGCGCGCAACAGGCCGATCGCCTGGTCGTCGGTGGAGCAGAAGATCGCGGGCGGTCGGCGCGGCCCGGCGAGGATCTCCAGGGCCACCTTGTACGCGTCGTAGCGGTTGTACGGCGCCTCGAAGAGCCGGCCCTCGGTGGGGAGCCCGGCCTCCTGCATCGCCCGCCTCCAGCCCTCGACGTGGTCGGAGACCGGGTCGCCGACGGACGGGGTCTCGGCGGTGCCGCCCATGCAGGCGACGTACTCGTACCCGTGCTCCAGCAGGTGGCGCACGGCGAGCTGGGCGCCGCCCAGGTCGTCGGTGACGACGGCGACGTCGTCGATGGCCTCGGGGCGCTCGTGCAGCAGGACGACCCGGGCGTCCCAGGCGTCGATCTCGGCGGCGGCCAGGTCGTTCAGGGCGTGGCTGACCAGGATCAGGCCGGAGACCCGCATGCCGAGGAAGGCGCGCAGGTAGTGCACCTCGCGCTCGCCGACGTAGTCGGTGTTGCCGACGAGGACCATCTTCCCGCGCTCGGACGCGGCCTGTTCGACGGCGTGGGCCATCTCCCCGAAGAAGGGCTGGCGGGCGTCCGGGATGATCAGCCCTATGAGGTCCGTGCGCCGCGACGCCATGGCCTGGGCGACCCGGTCGGGCCGGTACCCCAGCTCCTTGATCGCGGCGAGGACACGCTCGCGCGTGGCCGGGGCGACCGGCCGGGGTCCGTTGTTGATGACATAGCTGACGACGGCGGTCGAAGTCCCCGCCAGCCGCGCCACATCGTCCCGAGTCACCTTGGCCACGCGCGGAGTCTACGCGGATGGACCCGTTGTGGGCAGGGCGTATCAGCCCTCGGTCGGACCGGTCGCGCTCAGGCCTCGGCAGCGGCCGACGCCACCTCCGCGGCGTCCGCCTCGCTCCCGGACCCGGACTTCGCCCGGGTGTCCTCCGCGGCCCGCTCCTTCTTCTCCGGTTTCTCGGGCGTGACGAAGCGGTAGCCGACGTTGCGGACGGTGCCGATCAGCGCCTCGTGCTCGGGGCCGAGCTTGGCGCGCAGCCGCCGTACGTGCACGTCGACGGTGCGGGTGCCGCCGAAGTAGTCGTAGCCCCACACTTCCTGGAGCAGCTGGGCGCGGGTGAAGACCCGGCCCGGGTGCTGGGCGAGGTACTTCAGCAGCTCGAACTCCTTGAAGGTCAGGTCCAGGACCCGGCCCTTGAGCTTGGCGGAGTACGTCGCCTCGTCGACCGACAGATCGCCGTTGCGGATCTCCATGGGGGAGTCGTCGCCGGCGATCTGCTGGCGGCCCATGGCCAGCCGCAGCCTCGCCTCGACCTCCGCCGGGCCGGCGGTGTCCAGCAGCACGTCGTCGATGCCCCAGTCGGCGGTGACGGCGGCGAGGCCGCCCTCGGTGACGACGAGGATCAGCGGACAGCCGAGGCCCGTGGAGCGCAGCAGCTGGCACAGGCTGCGGACCTGGGGGAGGTCGCGGCGCCCGTCGACGAGGATCACGTCGGCGCCGGGGGTGTCGACGAGTGCGGGCCCCTCCGCCGGAGCCACACGGACGTTGTGCAGCAGCAGGCCGAGGGCGGGAAGCACCTCCGTCGACGGCTGAAGGGCATTGGTCAGGAGCAGAAGAGAACTCATCGCGCCCCACCTGCCTGGGTCGTCCTGCGGTCGTGCACGGTTCGCTCGCCCATAACGTCTGGTTCCTCCTCGGTCCCTGCGATGGGGGCACCTCCCGCGCCTTCGAGGCAGCGGGGGAGTTTACGGCACTGCTTCGTACGGTGCGGATCCCGCGCCCGTGGGCTCCGCTGCGAGTCCGGGAAGTGAACGCCGGCGAACGCTCCCGAAAGCACAAAAGGACCCGGGGGCTACGTCGCCCGAGTCCTCTGCCCAGCACAATAGCCGACATGAGCGAGGGTCCGGCAGGTCATGTGGCGTGTTCCACCGTTCGTCCGAATCCCGGGACGCCCCGGGAAACGGCGGCGGGGACGCCCCGCCGCACTCCGGCGCGCACGTATCTCCGCACGTCCGACGGGGTGCGCATCGACGCCGTGTACGAACCGGGAACGGCCGGCCGGGACGCCGGTGACCTGGTGCTCGTGGTGGCGCACGGGTTCACCGGCGACGCCGACCGCCCGCACGTGCGCCGGATCGCGCGGGCGTTCGCGCGCCGGGGGGCCGTCGTCACGTTCTCCTTCCGGGGCCACGGTGCCTCCGGCGGGCGCTCGACCGTCGGTGACCGCGAGGTGCTCGACCTGGCGGCGGCGGTGACCTGGGCGCGCGGCTTCGGGCACGCGCGCGTGGTGACCGTCGGCTTCTCCATGGGCGGCTCGGTGGTGCTGCGGCACGCCGCGCTGTACGGCCGCGACGGCGACGGCACCGGCGGTGACGCCCGCACGGACGCCGTCGTGTCGGTGAGTTCCCCCGCCCGCTGGTACTACCGGGGCACGGCCCCCATGCGCCGGCTGCACTGGCTGGTGACGCGCCCCGCCGGGCGCCTGGTGGGCCGCTACGGCCTGCGCACCCGTATCCACCACCGGGACTGGGACCCGGTGCCGCTGTCGCCGGTGGAGGCGGTGGGGCGGATCGCGCCGACGCCGCTGCTCGTCGTGCACGGCGACCGGGACGGCTACTTCCCCCTCGACCACCCCCGGATGCTGGCCGAGGCGGCCGGTGACCACGGCGAACTCTGGGTGGAGCCCGGCATGGGCCACGCCGAGCACGCGTCCGGCGAGGAGCTGCTGCGCAGGATCGGCGACTGGGCCGTGGCGCGGGCGGGCTAGCCTGACGGTGTTCACCGCCGATCGGCACGGACGCCGATCGGCACCGGCGACGAAGGATCCAGATGGCAAAGGTCACGGTGCGCTACTGGGCCGCCGCGAAGGCCGCGGCGGGAGTGGCCGAGGAGCCGTACGAGGCGGCCACGCTCGCCGACGCGCTCGACGCGGTGCGCACGAGCCACCCCGGCGAACTCACGCGCGTGCTGCTGCGCTGCTCGTTCCTCGTCGACGGCGACCCCGTGGGCACGCGCGCGCACGGGACGGTACGGCTGACCGACGGCGGCACGGTCGAGGTGCTCCCGCCGTTCGCGGGAGGGTGACGATGACCGACCAGCCGTATCGGCCACACCAGCCGCAACAGCCGTACGGGGGACACCCGGGGTACGACGCCCAGGTGTGGCCCGGACAGCACCAGCAGGGCCACCAGGGGTACGACGACCCGGACACCGGCCAGCACACGCAGCAGTGGCAGGGCCAGACCTGGGAGACCCAGCTGCAACCGCCCGTCCCGGCGGAGGAGACGGCGTACCTGCCCCCGCAGGGGGACGGCGCGTACGGCGGCGGGTACGGGGAGCGGACGTACGGATCGCAGCCGTACCAGCAGTACCAGGCGCAGCCGCAGGCACAGCAGTACCAGGCGCAGCCGCAGCCGTACCAGCAGCAGCCGCAGGCCCAGCAGTACCGGCCGGAGCCGCAGCAGACGTACGCCCCGCAGGCGCCCTCTCAACCCCACGCGTACCCCCAGCCCCACCAGGCCGAGCCCCCCGCGGTCCCCGTCGCCCCCGAGCCTCCGGCCGCCACGGCGGCCCCGGCGTCCCCGGTGGCCACCGCCTCCGCCGACGCGCCCGGGTACGGTCCGGCGACCCTCGCGGGCAACGCCCGGATCACCGACGCGCAGCGGGCCCGCGCCGAGGGCCGGTCGCCGATCATCGACCCAGGGATGCAGCCGGCCGTGCTGACCGCGCTGCTCGGGCTGCTGCTGGCCGGCGCGGCCGCGGTCGGCACGTACGCGCTGCTCGTCCCGCTGGTCGTCCTCCAGGCCGTCACCGCGGCGGGCTGGTTCCGGCTGAACGGCATGTGGCCCGCCCGGCAGGGCATCGCGCTGGGCTTCGCGGGCGCGCTGGCCGCGGACGCGGCGATGCTGGTCTCGGACCGTTCCCCGGCGGCGCTCCTCGGCACGCTCGGCGTGTGGGTGCTGCTGTCCCTGGTCCTGCAACTGCGGTCGCACGCCGACCCGGACGAGCGGATGTACGGCCTGATGGCGACCGTCGCCGCGGCGGCCCTGGCCGTCGTCGCGGGCGGGTACCTCGCGGCCGACGCGGACGCGGCGACGGTCGGCGCGGTCGCCGTGGCGGTGGCCGTCGTGGTCCGCGCGCTGCCGCTGCCGACGCCCGTCTCCGTGGTCGTCGCGCTGCTCGCGGCGGCGGGTGCCGGGTTCGCGGCCGGCGCGATGACGGACCTCGGCACGCCGGGCGCGCTGCTGGGCGCGGGCGCCGCGGTGTGCGCGCTGATCGGGCACCGGGTCGCGGCCTACGACTACCCGTCCCGGTTCGTGCACTTCACGGCGGGCGTGGCGCTGCCGCTGGCGGCCTCGGCACCGGCCGTGTACCTGCTCGGCCGCACGCTCGGCTGAGCCGGACCCCGGGGCGCACGCGCTCCGCCTGTCACAGCTGATCGACAAAATCCGGCGGCCGTCGCCCGGCGCGTTACGCTCGCGCTGGGCGGCCGCCGGTCGTCGGGGGACCGCTGTCGTTGTCGCTTACTGGTGGGGAACGCTCGCATGCGTGCACTGCGAATACTGTTGATCGTCGTCGTGATCCTGGGCGGTCTCTTCGTGATCGCCGACCGGGTCGCGGTCAACTTCGCGGAGGGCCAGGCGGCGGACAGACTGCGCACCACCGAGAACCTGCCCTCGACGCCGGACGTGTCCATCAAGGGCTTCCCCTTCCTCACGCAGATCGCCGGCGGTGAGCTGGACGAGGTCGAGGTCGGCATCCAGGACTACGAGGCCGCCACCGGCGACGGCGCCGAGAAGATCCGCATCGACGACCTGCGGGCGCACATGAAGGGCGTCGAGTTCTCCGGCGACTTCAGCTCCGCCACCGCGGCCACGGCCACCGGCACCGCGACGATCGGGTACGACGAGCTGCTGAAGGCCGCCAGGTCCCAGCCCACGGAGGTCGCGCCCGGCGTCACCGCCAAGGTCCTCGGCCTCTCCGACGGCGGCAACGGCAAGATCAAGGTGTCGCTCCAGGCCACGGTCCTGGGCAACGCGCTGCCCGAGCCGGTCGACGTCCTCAGCTCGGTCAAGGTCAAGAACGACAAGGTCGAGGTCGTCGCGGACGGCCTGCCGACGGTGGGCGGCAAGGAGTTCGCCGAGTCCCGGATCCGGGCCATCACCGACTTCCAGCAGACCATCGACGAGCTGCCCGGCGGGATCAAGCTGGACAAGGTCGAGGCGGCGAGGAACGGCGTCGAGATCACGGTGAAGGGATCGGGCGTCAAGCTGGCCGGGTAGGACGACGGCCGACACCTCGGGAGGCCCGGGAAACCGCCCGCCGGCCGGCGCCCCGGTAGACCCGGGAACCGCCCGCCGGCCGGCCGCCCGGCGCGTCGGCGTCCGACAGGCGAGACGCCGACGTCCGCACCGCAGATGGGACGGCCGGCGCGACGGGCCGCGCACCGCCCGGCGACACCCGGGAAAGCCCATCGATCCCACATGGCGGACGATCGCATCTCATCATGCGACACACCGGTGACATGGCCCGGCATCCGTCCCTACGATCGGGGCTATGCAGTGTCAGACGAGCGTCCTCCGGTCGCGGGGACAGGCGGATCTCACGAAGCGGCGGGCAGTGGACCTGTGCCGCGTTGCCGCCATGCTCTGTCGCACCTTCTGAGCGGACGGCGACGCCGCCGTCCGGTTCCCCTCACCGCCCAGCTCAGGGCATCCGCGCGCCGCTCCGGCATGAGCGCGCACCCCTTCTCACTCGCACGCCCCGCCGCAACTGCCCCGGAGGAGAAAGCATGAGCCGCAGCGACGTCCTGGTCGACGCCGACTGGCTTCAGGACCACCTGGACGACCCGACCATCGCGATCGTCGAGGTGGACGAGGACACGTCCGCGTACGACAAGAACCACATCAAGAACGCGATCCGGATCGACTGGACCCAGGACCTCCAGGACCCGGTCCGCCGTGACTTCATCGACCAGGAGGGCTTCGAGAAGCTCCTGTCGGAGAAGGGCATCTCCAACGACCACACCGTGGTCCTCTACGGCGGCAACAACAACTGGTTCGCGTCCTACGCCTACTGGTACTTCAAGCTGTACGGCCACGAGAACGTCAAGCTCCTCGACGGCGGCCGCAAGAAGTGGGAGCTGGACGCCCGCGAGCTGGTCGACGGCACCGACGTGCCCGAGCGCCCGGCCACCGAGTACAAGGCCAAGCCGCAGGACACCTCGATCCGCGCCTTCCGCGACGACGTCGTCAAGGCGATCGGCACGCAGAACCTGGTCGACGTCCGCTCGCCCGACGAGTTCTCCGGCAAGCTGCTCGCCCCGGCCCACCTCCCGCAGGAGCAGTCGCAGCGTCCGGGCCACGTCCCGTCCGCCCGCAACATCCCGTGGTCGAAGAACGCCAACGACGACGGCACCTTCAAGTCGGACGAGGAGCTCAAGCAGCTCTACACCGACGAGCAGGTCGACCTGGCGAAGGACACCATCGCCTACTGCCGCATCGGCGAGCGCTCGGCCCTGACCTGGTTCGTGCTGCACGAGCTGCTGGGCGTGGAGAACGTCAAGAACTACGACGGCTCCTGGACCGAGTACGGCTCCCTCGTCGGCGTGCCGATCGAGCTCGGCGCCGGCAAGTAAGCGACCCCACCGACCTTTTCCAACCCCTCAGGAGTACGACATGTGCGGAGCGAAGGCCGGCGGCCCCGACGCCTCGACGATCAAGCCCGGTGAGACCACCATCCAGGGCCAGGTGACCCGCGACGGCGAGCCGGTGACGGGCTACGTCCGTCTGCTGGACTCCACCGGCGAGTTCACGGCGGAGGTCCCGACCTCCGCGACGGGCCAGTTCCGCTTCTACGCGGCCGAGGGCACCTGGACCGTACGGGCGCTCGTCCCGGGCGCCAGCGCCGACCGCACGGTCGTCGCCCAGCAGGGCGGACTGGCGGAGGTCGCGATCGCCGTCTGACGGCAGACGCACCACGCGACGGCCGAGGGGCCGCACCCACCGGGTTGGACGCCTGGGGCGCGGTCCCTTCGGTGTGCGCGGACCTACTCTGGACATATGTACGCACGGCGGCGGCACATCTACTTCGTGATGATGGGCACCTGCATCACGCTGTTCGTCCTGGCCTGGGGAGTCGTCCGCCTCTGGTCGGTCCCGGCGGCCGTGGGCATGTGCGTGGCCGCCATGGTCATCCCCCCGCTGGCCGCGGTGGTCGCCAACCGCCGGGGCCCCGACGACCGCTGGTGGGACGACCCCTCGGGCGACGCCAAGTCCGACGAGTGGTGGGACGAACTCGACGGCAAACGCCGCGGACCCTGACGGGGAGCCCCGGTGGGCCCCCTACTCAGTAGACGAGCGCCTGCGTGTCGTCGGCCAGGGACTCCTGCACGAAGACCTGCGCCCCCGCGATCCGCACGCCCTCGATGACGTCCTTCTCGGTGATGTCGCGGCGGGCCGCGCACTGGGTGCACAGCGTCAGCCGGCCGCCCGCCAGGATCGAGTCCAGCAGGTCGGGCAGCGGCGCGGCGTGCGGCAGCTCGAACTCGGCCGCGCGGCCCGGCAGGGCGAACCAGGCGGACTCGCCGGTCAGCCACACCGAGACGTCGACCCCGCTGGCCACGGCCACCGCCGCCACCGTGAACGCCTGAGAGCACCGCTCGGGCGCATCGGCCCCCGCCGTCACCTTGATCACGAGCTTCTTCGCCATGGCCGCATCGTACGGCCGCCGCGAGGACGTACCTCACCCAGTGCCGTCCGGCCCGGCCGCGTAAGCTGGGCACCGGCCCCTGTGCACACAGCGCACGCACCGCACCCCGCTCAATCGAGGAGCACCCCGTGGAGATCTTCTTCGAAACCCTGCTGGTCCTGGTCTGCGTCGGCGTCCTCGCCTTCGCCGGTCTGACCGTGAAGAAGCTGTACCAGGGCCAGCGCTGACCCCCCTCGCCAGGAAGTTCTGCTCATGATCGAGATCCCGTCCGACCTCCACAAGGACCTCGTCCCGCTCGCGTTCCTGCTCGGCAACTGGGCGGGTGCGGGCGTGCACGACTTCCCGGGTGCCGAGAAGTGCAACTTCGGGCAGGAAGTCAGCTTCACGCACGACGGCCGGGACTTCCTGGAGTACCGGTCCCACACCTGGGTGCTGGACCAGGACGGCAACAAGGTCCGGCCGCTGGAGTCCGAGCACGGCTTCTGGCGGATCGACGCCCAGCGCAAGGTCGAGGTCACGATGACCCGCGACGACGGCGTCATCGAGATCTGGTACGGCGAACTGGCCGACCAGAAGCCGCAGATCGACCTGGTGACCGACGCCGTGGCCCGCACCGCCGCCTCGCGGCCCTACACCGGCGGCAAGCGGCTGTACGGCTACGTCAAGAGCGACCTGATGTGGGTCGGTGAGAAGCAGACCCCCGAGGTCGAGCTGCGCCCCTACATGTCGGCGCACCTGAAGAAGGTCGTCACCCCGGAGGAGGTCGAACGCTGGGCCAAGGCCCTGCCGGACGACATGCCGGACGACGGGATCGCTTTCTTCAAGTAGTCCTAGACTCTTGGTGTGGTGAGCACCGACTGGAAGAGCGACCTCAGGCAGCGCGGCTACCGGCTGACCCCGCAGCGGCAGCTGGTGCTCGAAGCCGTCGACACCCTGGAACACGCGACCCCCGACGACATCCTCGGCGAAGTGAGGAAGACGGCGTCGGGGGTCAACATTTCCACCGTGTACCGCACGCTGGAGCTCCTGGAGGAGCTGGGGCTGGTCAGCCACGCCCACCTCGGGCACGGGGCGCCCACCTACCACCTCGCCGACCGGCACCACCACATCCACCTGGTCTGCCGGGACTGCGGCAACGTCATCGAGGCCGATCTGTCGGTGGCCGCCGAGTTCACCGCCAAGCTGCGCGAGCAGTTCGGCTTCGACACCGACATGAAGCACTTCGCGATCTTCGGCCGGTGCCGGGACTGCCCCCCGGAGGGCTCACCCGCCGAGTCGTAGGCTGGGCGTATGAAGAGCCCCCTGCTGTCCCTGCCCGGCGCCGTCCCCGCCGAGGGCGTGGACGAAGGCGTCGCCGCCCACTACGGCGACCTGTTCCGCGAGCAGCGCGCCCTCGCCGCCGGCACCGGATTCGTCGACCTCTCCCACCGCGGCGTCGTCACCGTCACCGGCGACGACCGGCTGGCCTGGCTGCACCTGCTGCTCACCCAGCACGTCAGCGAGCTGCCGGCCGGCGAGGCCACCGAGGCGCTGATCCTCTCCGCCAACGGCCACATCGAGCACGCCCTGTACCTCGTGGACGACGGCGCGACCGTCTGGGCCCACGTCGAGCCCGGCACCCAGGAGGCGCTGATCGCCTACCTGGAGTCGATGAAGTTCTTCTACCGGGTCGAGGTCGCCGACCGCACCGCCGACACCGCGGTCGTCCACCTGCCGGCCGGGTCCATCGCCGCGGCCCCCGAGAGCGCCGTCGTGCGCGAGACACCGTACGGCCGTGATCTCTTCCTGCCGCGCGAGGAGCTGGAGGTCTTCGCCGCCGAGGCCGGCCCGCCCGCCGGGATCCTCGCCCACGAGGCGCTGCGCGTCGAACAGCACCGGCCCCGCCTCGGTTTCGAGACCGACCACCGGACCATCCCGCACGAGCTGGGCTGGATCGGCACGGCCGTGCACCTGCAGAAGGGCTGCTACCGGGGGCAGGAGACCGTCGCCCGGGTGCAGAACCTCGGCAAGCCGCCGCGCCGGCTGGTCTTCCTGCACCTGGACGGCAGCGAGGTCCACCTGCCGCCCGCCGGGGCCGAGGTGCGCCTCGCCGACGACGGGCCCGACGGCCGCAGGATCGGCTTCGTCACCACGTCCGTGCGCCACCACGAGTTCGGCCCGGTCGCCCTCGCCCTGGTCAAGCGGAACGTGCCCGTGGACGCCCGGTTGCTCGCCGAGGGCACGGCGGCGGCCCAGGAGACGGTCGTGGAGCCGTAGGGGGCCAGCGGTCCTGGTGCCGCGGCAGGCGACGTGCGCCCCGTCGTGACGCCCGGCACGCTCCCCCGGAGGGGGTGCCCCCGCTCGCCGCACCGGCCGGAAGCCCGCGTACGTCCAGTACGCGGGCTTCCGGCCGGCACTGCCCCAGCCTCCGGCCGGGGCCCCCGGAGCACGCACCGGACGCCGCTCCTCACCGGGCGAACGTCGCCTGCCGCGGCACTAGACCTCGATCAGCACCGTGAACGGGCCGTCGTTCGTCAGCGACACCCGCATCCGCGCGCCGAAGCGGCCCGTCGCCACGGTCGCGCCCAGCGCGCGCAGCTGTGCGACGACCTCGTCGACGAGCGGCTCGGCGACGTCACCGGGAGCGGCGGCGTTCCAGGTGGGGCGGCGCCCCTTGCGGGCGTCGCCGTACAGGGTGAACTGGCTGATCACCAGGAGGGGGGCGTCGATGTCGCTGCACGACCTCTCCTCGTGCAGCATCCGCACCGACCACAGCTTGCGGGCCAGCTGCGCCGCCTTCTCCTTGGTGTCCCCGTGGGTCACGCCGACCAGGACGCACAGTCCCTCGCCGTCGATCGCGCCCACCGTCTCGCCGTCCACGACGACGCTCGCGCCGTCCACTCTCTGCACCACCGCACGCATGCCGCCATGATGCCGTGCCGCCCGAGGAGCCCGGCGGGCGGGCCGTACGGGGGCTTCTTTTCGCTCCGTAACCGCCCATCTGGGGCTGATCGGGGGCACTCGGTCACATAGTGGCCACTTGGGGTGGCACGATGCTCTCCAGACGCCGGTCGAGGGGACGGTTGAGGGATATGAGCACACCGAGTACGGGGCAGCCGCCCGGGACTGTCGCGGCGGCCCATCCGGGGAGCCTGGAGCCGCCCCGGCCGCCCGTGCAGCGCACGGACAGCCCGGAGCTGCCCACGGGTCCGCCGGAGCACGACCTGCCCGTGCTGAGCCTGCCCGAGCTGCGCACCCTGCGCCGGGACGCCCAGCGCGAGGAGGCCGACCTCAGCTACGTACGGCGGCTGCTGCAGGGGCGGATCGACATCCTGCGGGCCGAGCTGGCGCGGCGGGGGTCGGCGCCCGCGGTGGAACCGGACGTGGCGACCGCGGCGTCCGCGGCGTCCGTCGTGGAGCGGCTGTCGGAGATCCTGGCCGACGCGCCGGCCCGGCAGCGGTCCTCCGCGCGCCACGTGACACTGGGCACACCGCGCAGCGAGGAGGGCCGGAGGCTGGCCGCGGAGATGCTCGGCGAGGTGGAGCTGTCCGACCTGACGGCCCGCACCGACCCGGAGCTGAACGCGGCGATGGGCCGCCTCGTGTGCTACGAGCAGCAGGTCTCCCGGCGGCGGCAGCGGCTGCAGCGGACGGCCGACGACTGCAGCGCGGAGATCGCACGCCGGTACCGTGAGGGGGAAGCACAAGTCGACGACCTGCTCGTGTGACGCCAGGAGCGGCCTTCTCCAGCCGCTCCCCGCAGGGCCCGGTGACCCCGGGCCGTCACGGCGGCGGGTCACCCGTCCGGAAGGCCACCGCCGATGCCCGCGTCCCCGTCCGCGCCCACGTCCGCCCTCTCGCCCGCCGCACCGCCCGTCCTCGCCGAGGTCGTCCGGTCCGGCTTCGTCGAGGGGCGCCACCGGGGCAGCCTGGTCGTCCTGGCCGCCGACGGGGCGGTGGAGCTGGCGCTCGGCGACGTGACGGCGCCGGTCTTCCCGCGCTCCTCCAACAAGCCGATGCAGGCGGCGGGCGTGCTGCGGGCCGGCCTCGACCTCGCGGGGGAGCGGCTGGCGCTGGCCGCCGCGAGCCACTCCGGAGAGCCCTTCCACCGCGACCTGGTCCGCAAGATGCTCGACGAGCACGGCCTCGACCCGGCCCTGCTCCAGTGCCCTCCCGACCTGCCGCTGGACCCCGAGGAGCGGGACACCTACCTGGCGTCGGGCGCGGTGCCCGACCGGATCACCATGAACTGCTCCGGCAAGCACACCGCGATGCTCGCCGTCTGCGCCCAGCGGGGCTGGCCGCTGGAGACGTACCTCGACGCGGACCACCCGCTGCAGCGGATCGTCCACCGGGTGGTGGAGGACGCGGCGGGCGAGCCCGTCGCCGCCGTCGGCACGGACGGGTGCGGAGCGCCGCTGATGGCGATCAGCCTGGTCGGGCTCGCCCGCGCCTTCCGCACCTTCGTGGGCGCCGAGCCCGGCACCGCGGAGCGCCGGGTGGCCGACGCGATGCGCGCCCACCCCGAGTACGTCGCCGGCACCCGCCGCCCCGACACCTGGCTGATGCGCGAGGTGCCCGGCACGCTCTCCAAGATGGGCGCGGAGGCCGTCCAGGCGGTGGCCCTGCCCGACGGCCGCGCGCTGGCCTTCAAGGTGGAGGACGGGGCGAGCAGGGCGCTGGGTCCGGTGCTGGCCCGCGCGCTGACCCTGCTGGGCGTGGACGCGCCGGTCGTGGAGCGCATCGGCCGCGCCCCCCTGCTGGGCGGCGGCCACGAGGTGGGGGAGATCCGGGCGGCGTTCTGACGCCGGGGCCGCGTGAGGCGTCGGGCGTGCGGGCCGCGGGCTGCGGGCCGCGGCGGTGCACGGGGGACGCCGCGGCGCGTGGCGCGGTGACCTCGGGCGATCCGGTGCCGTCCCCCAACGGCCCGCAGACCGTGGCGGTGCCGGCCACGCCGTCGGGCACGCTCGCCTCCGCCCGGCGGCGCCCCGCCGGGGGCGGGGACGCCGGGGCGTGCGAGACGCGGTGGCGGGCCGGGGCGCGGTGCCGGCGGGCGGGCAAATCCGCGCGACGGCGGCGCGGTCACCGACCTACCGTGGGCGCATGACCCGCCGCACCGACATCGACGTACGTCCCGTCACCGAGGCCGAGTTCCCCGACTGGAGCCGCGCCCTGAACACCGGTTTCCTGCAGCCGCCCGCCGTCGCCGCGGAGCAACTGGAGGCCCGCCGCCACCAGTTCGTCCCCGGCCGGCTCCTCGGCGCCTTCGACGGCGACCGGTGCGTGGCGACCTTCCGTTCCTTCGACCAGGAGATCACCGCCGTCGGCGGGGCGCCCGTGCGGGCCGACGCCGTCTCCAACGTCACCGTCAGCCCGACCCACCGCCGCCGCGGCCTGCTCACCCGCATGATGGCGCGGGACCTGGCGGCGGCGAAGGAACGCGGGGACGTCGTCGCGACCCTGATCGCGGCGGAGTACCCGATCTACGGCCGTTACGGTTTCGGCCCCGCCACCACCATGACCGAGTGGACGGTCGACGTGCCCCGGGCCGGTCTCGACCCGCGCGGGCCGGTCCCGGAGGACGGCGGCCGGATCGACCTCGTGGACGGCGGGGACGTCCGCAAGCTGGGCCCCGAGCTGCACGAGCGGCTGCGCCGCGCGCAGCCCGGCGCGGTGAGCCGGACCGACCTGTGGTGGCAGTCGCGCACCGGGGTCCTGAACATGACCGGCGCCCCGTGGACCGAGCCCTTCTACGCCGTGTACCGCTCGGCGGACGGCGAGGTCGAGGGCATGGTCTCCTACCGGGCGGACGAGCGGTGGGGCGACGGCAAGCAGCCGCTGAACACGGCGACCGTCGACTGGCTGATCGGCGTGACCCCGGCCGCCGAGCGCGCGCTGTGGCGGTACCTGTGCTCGATCGACTGGATCGCCACCGTGAAGAGCGGCTGGCGGGCCCCCGACGACCTGCTCCCGCACCTGCTGCCGGACCCGCGCGCCGCCAGGATCGTCACGCAGGCGGACTGGCTGTGGGTGCGGATCCTGGACGTCGTACGGGCGCTGGAGGCGCGCACGTACGGTGCCGAGGGGACGCTGGTGCTGGAGGTCGTGGACGAGGCCGGGCCGGCCGGCGGGCGGTGGCGGCTGGAGGCCTCCGGGTCGGGGGCGTCCTGCACGCCGACCACCGAGAGTGCCGCGCTGGTGCTCGACGTGGCCGAACTGGCGACGCTGTGGCTGGGTGACGAGTCGGCCGTGCGGCTGGCGGCGCTCGGCCGGATCCGGGAAGAGCGAGCGGGCGCCGCCCGGCTGGCCGACGCCCTGCTGCGTACGTCCAGGCGTCCTTGGTGCCCGGACATGTTCTGAATCCGCTCCCTTCCGCCGGTGACGGGTGGACACGCGCCGTCCGTAGTCGGCGCTCTTCGGTTGTGGTGGTCGTGCGGTGGTGCGACCGGCCGTCCGGGCTCCGGCTCCCCTCCGGAGGAGAGCCCGGCCGGCGGTACGTCGACTCAGCCGGACTGGGCGAGCAGCATCACGAGGATCACCGCACCGACACCGCCGATCGCGGTGTTCTTCGCCTTGATGCCGATGGACAGGGCGACGAACGCGATGATTCCCATCGGCCCGTACCTCCACTGCACCAGCTGCTCGAACCCGATGGCCAGAGCGGCGATGACGATGGCGACGATCGGCATGGCGGTCCCCCTTCGGGCCGTCCCGGACGGGACGCGTCCCCTTCTGCTGTCACCGTGGTGGCCAACCCCGAGAGGCTTCGACCACGTTGCCCAAGTTGGCAGCCAACTTCTCTGTAGTTATCTCCGCTTGGGAGCGACTCATAACCACCTTTCTGTGAACTGCCCAAAGATGGCGGGAAGTTGTACTGTTCGGTCGTGGAGCGGGAACATGCCTCCGTCAACGGGCGGAAGAAGTCGCAGGAGCGTGCGAGGACCCACCGCGAGGTGGCCGACGAACTGCGCGCCCGGATCAGGTCCGGGACGTTGCGGTCGGGCCAGCGCATGCCCACGCAGGCCCAGTTGGCCGACGAGTTCGGCGTGGAGCGCGGCACGGTCCGCCAGGCCCTGCGCATCCTGCAGTCGGAGCGACTGCTCACCAACGTGTCCAAGGGGAGCCCGGCGACCGTCGCGCCCGACACCGACAAGGCCCTGACCGGGCCCGACGCGCCGCCGCAGCCGACCATGGTGGCCCTCGCCCCGCGGATCGCGGACGCCTTCGCCGCCCCGCACGTCAGGATCGACGCGCTGTGCCTGACCGCCGTCTCCCTCACGCTCGCCATCGGCGAACCGCTGCGCCAGATCCACACCGGGCGACGGAAACCGGCCAAGGTCGACGTCCGCGTCCTGCTGCCGGCCCGGGACATCGACCTGGCCTTCCCGGTGCCGGTGACGGACCGCGGCCGCGCCGGCCCGGTGCACGAGCGGTGGCTGGCCATGCGCAACGCCCAGGGGCAGGTGCTCCGGCACAACCTGCTGGCGCTGCGTGCCACGCACGGCATCGACGTGAGCGTCTCCTTCCGCGCGCTGCCCTTCACGCCGCCGGTGAAGCTGTACCTGCTCAACGGCGCGGAGGCGCTCTTCGCCTACTACACGCTCACCCGGCGCGAGGAGCAGGTCGGCGAGGAGCGGTTGGAGATGTACGACGCCGAGGGCACCCGCTCGACGCTGTTCGCCTTCGAGGACGGGACCGGCCCGCGCGACACGGCGTTCGTACGGCAGTCGCAGCTGTGGTTCGACGCACTGTGGGAGACGATCAGTTCGGAGCTGGTGCTCACGGACTGACCGCCTCCCGCGTCCGGTGCCCCCCGTTCGGATCGGGGGGCCGGCCCCTCACAGGGCGGGCCCCGCGACCAGCAGGGCCAGCACCACCGCGCCGGCGGAGCTGACGGACGGGCTCTTGGCCTTGACGCCGATGGTGAGCAGGAGCAGGCCGACGACTCCGGTGGCGCCGTACTTCCACTGGACGACCTGCTCGAAGGCGACGACGAAGACCGCGGAGAGGAGGGCGAGGACGGGCATGGTCTTTCCTCCTTCGGAGGCTGTGGGAAGTGAAACTTCCGCCAACCCTGAACAAGTCAGAGAAGTTGGCAACCAACTCTGCCTATGTTGTCCCCACTTGGCTACTAGTTATAAACAAGTTTCAAACAACTCCCTTCAGGTAGGTCGGAGTTGTAGCGTCTGGTTGTGACTCAGGAGAACGTGCCCGTGAACGACGGCAGAAGGCTCTCGTCCCAGGAGATCGCCGACATCCTGCGGGAACGGATCCGTGGGGGCGACCTCAAGGCGGGCGACCGCCTGCCCACCCAGGCCGAACTGGCCGACGAGTTCGGCGTGGAGCGCGGCACGGTCCGCCAGGCGCTGCGGGCCCTCCAGGAGGACGGCCTGCTTACCAACGTCAGCAAGGGCAGCCCGCCCCGCATCGCCGAGCCCGCCGCGGTCCGGGGCGAACCGCAGCCGACGATGGTGGCGCTCGGTCCCCGGCTGGCGGAGGCGTTCTCCGTGCCGCACGTGAAGGTGGACGTCGTCTGCCACACCTCGGAGACCCTGATGCTGGCGCTCGGCGAGCCGCTCCGGCTCATCCACGAGGGCCGGATCCGCCCGGAGTCGATCGACTTCCGCGTCCTGATGCCGTCGCGCCACATCGAGCTGGCCTTCCCCGTCCTGGTCGAGGACGAGGAGGACGACCCGGTCCACCAGCGCTGGCTGCAGATGCGCAACGCCCAGGCCCGCGTCCTCCAGCACAACCTGTACGCCATGCGGTCCACCCACCGCGTCGACGTGCGCATCGCCTTCCGCGCGCTGCCCTTCACCCCGCCGATGAAGCTGTACCTGCTCAACGGCGAGGAGGCGCTCCTCGGCTACTACATGCTCACCCGGCGCGAGGAGGAGTACGAGAGCCGGACGCTGGAGATGTACGACGCCCTCGGCTCCCAGTCGCTGCTGTTCTCCTTCCTGAAGCGCACGGGACAGCGGGACGAGGTGTTCGTGAAGGAATCCCAGAAGTGGTTCGACGCCCTCTGGGAAACCATCACCACGGACATGACACTCTCCTAGTGACTTCCGACACGGATCAGACGGAACCGGCGACCGAGCGGACCACCGGCCTCAGGGACCTGATCGCGGGCGCCCGGGTCGTCCTGTGGGACTTCGACGGTCCCATCTGCCGGCTTTTCGCGGGCTACCCGGCGGACCGGGTCGCCGGCCGACTGGTGGGCTGGCTCGAGGGGGTGGGCCTCAAGGAGCTGCTCACCGAGGAGGAACAGGTCCACCCCGACCCGCACGTCCTGCTGCGCGCGGTCGACCGCAGGCACCACCGCAGCGACCTGGTCGCCGAGTTCGAGGAGCGACTCACCCATGAGGAGCTGCGCGCCGTGCCCGGCGCGTACCCGACCGCGTACGCGGACCCCTTGATCCGCACGTGGGCCGCGCTGGGAGTGGGACTGGCCGTGACCACCAACAACTCGCCGCGCGTGGTCGGCGAGTACCTCACGACGCGCGGCCTGCTGGGCTGCTTCGCCCCGCACATCTACGGCCGCACCCGGGACCTGCGCCTGCTCAAACCCGACCCGTACTGCCTCAACCGCGCCCTCGGCGCGCTGGACGCCGTGCCCGCGCACGCCCTGATGGTCGGCGACACCGACTCCGACCTGGCGGCCGCCCGAGGGGCCGGCGTGCCGTTCCTCGGGTACGCCCGCAACGAGGAGAAGGAGGAGCTCCTGAAAGCGGCCGGCGCGGAAACGGTCGTGCGGTCACTGGAGCCGGTGCTGAGGCTGGTGCGGGAGAGCGGCGGGGACCGGGCTCACGCCTGAGTCATCAACAGCACGAAGAGCACCGCCGCCGGCGTCGCCAGCGGCAGGCTGCGCGCGCGTACCCCCAGGGCGACCAGGGCCAGGAGGGCGACGCAGGCCGCCCCGAGGGGCCTCAGGAGCATCTCCGACACCACCGTCTGCACCAGGACCGGCATCAGTTGTTTGAAGAGCATGTGCCCTCCTGAGGTGCGGGCCAATTGGCCTGGTTGGATACCTTCATTCGTCCCCTTGCTGGCTGATCGACTAACGGTTTCCGTCAAGTGACCAGCCCAACTGGCCGGTGTATGACTGCTCGTGGCGGAAAGTGGTTTGCCTGTCGGTCGCCGGCGGTACGGTCGCAGCATGAGCGGGGAACGTGTCGAGAGCGGTGGCGGCAAGGAGTTCGAGCGTGTCCTGCAGGCACTGCGTGAGCAGTTGGCCGACGGAACCTACGGACTGCACGCGGTCCTCCCCGCGCAGCGGGAACTGGCGGTGGAGTTCGGAGTGTCGCGCGACACCGTCCAGCGGGTGCTCAACGAACTCAAGTCGGAGGGCTGGATCGAGTCGCGCCAGGGCAGTGGGACGCGGGTGCTCAAGGTTCCCCTCCACGCCGCGACCCGCCCCCAAGCGGACCCGGCGCCGGTGCGGGCGGCCCTGGGCCCCTTCGTCGCCCGGGCCTTCGGGCAGCCGGACGTACGCCTCGACGTCTTCACCCTGACCTCGGAAAGCCTCGACGCGCACATCCGTCTGCAGGCCGAACGCATCCGGGTGGGAGAGATCGGGCCCACCGGCATCGAGATGCGGATACTGCTGCCCTCCGAAGAAGTCGACCTGCCCTATCCCCGGCCCCTGGCGCGCCCCCGCCCGCCCCGTGACGCTCCGGAAGGGGACGCGGTGGACGAGTCACTGCAGAAGCGCCTGCGCGGCATCACCCGTCGGCACACCAGCTCGCTGCTCGCGGCCCTGCGCGACCTGCGGACCGAAGGCATCGTCCCGTCCGTCCACGTCGAGGTCCGGCACGTGCCCCTGGTGCCGGCGTTCAAGCTGTACCTGCGCCCGGAGACCGAGGCGCTCTTCGGACCGTACGAGGTGGTCGAGCGGACCATCCTGCTGGACGACGGAACGGAGGTGGAGGCCCTGGACGTGCTGGGGCTGGGCTCCACGCTGACCCGGCACGTCAACGACGAGGGAGACCCGAGCTCGGCGGGTTCCGTCTTCGTGCAGAGCATGCAGAGCTGGTTCGACTCCTGCTGGGGGCTGCTGTCCGAGCCGGCGTGACCGGCGGGCACCGCCGAACGACGGGGCCCCGTTCGCCCGTTCGGGTCATCCGGGTTGCCGCCGAGCGGTCCGGATACTGGAGTACGTCCAACGGGCAACCAGGCACAGCTGTACTGTGTGCCCACTTTCTTCGTCACCGTACGAGGACCTGGCGCGTCGCACGTCCCTTCTGGAGCCTTCCGTGAGCCGTCCGTCCCCGCTTGGCAAACCGGCACCGGAGCGGGCGGCGGACGAGGCGTTCGACCGGTTCCTGGCCCATGCGACGGCGCTGGGGCCGTTCGGCCGCGGGCACCACAACCTGAACTACATGGTGCGTTCCCTCACCGAGGAGGAAGCGCGGCTGGTCGCCGCCGAGAACGGCGCGTCGGTCACCGTGCGCAAGCGCATTCCCTCCGCGCTGCCGGTGGTCGTCCGGACCTGGCAGGACGAGGCCGACCTCCTGAACCGGATCTGGGGGGTGCTGCACAACGTCCCCCGGTGCCTGGCCAAGCACCGTGACGTCGTGGTCCTCAGCTATGTGGAAGGCGTGCCCCTGGCGACCGTCTGCCCCAACGACACACCCGTCGACCACGACCTGATCATCGCGCTGGCCGGGCTGCTCGCCGACATGACGCAGGTGCGCCGGCACCACCTGCCCCCGCTGCCCGCTTCCTGGCCCCGCTCCAGCCGGGACGGCAGCGCATTCCTGCGGGCCCTGGCTTTCGCGGCCGAGGAGCAGATCAGACAGCGGAACTGGGCCGAGTTCGGCGGCCTGTTCGCCATGCTGGGCATTCCGGAGGACGCCCTGGTCCGTTTCGCCGAACGTGTTCCCACGCTCATCAGCCGCCCGTTCAGCCTCCTCCATACGGACCTGCACCGGGACAACGTCATCGTGTCCTACGGCGGGGACCCGCCGCTGATCTGCGTGGACTGGGAGCTGGCCGGTTACGGCGACCCCCTCCACGACCTCGCCACGCACCTGGTGCGCATGCGCTATCCCGACCACCAGTGGCCGGAGGTCGTCGAGGCGTGGCGCAAGGTGATGGGGCAGCGGCGCAGCAAGGCCGTCAACGGTCTGGACCGGGATCTGAAGCACTACGTCGCCTTCGAGCGGGCCCAGTCGGTCTACCCGGACGTGATGCGGGCCGCCAAGTCGCTCGGCGACTCCTTCGACCAGCGGGACCTGGACTCCGCGACCCGGGCGGTGCGCCGGGCGCTGGTGGCGGCGGAGGAACCGCTGCGCCTGAAGAGCGTGCCGGACGAGCGGGCCATCGAGCGCATCCTGTTCCGGTGGAACGAGTCCCACGGAGGCAGGCCGAACCGGGAGCGGACCCTGTTGCAGATCGTGTGGCAGCGGGACCCACGGGTCCGTCTCCCGCGCGAATTCCCCGCGTGGGCGGTCAGCCGTGCCCTGCTGGAGGAGGGCGCCGCTTCGGCGGACCGGGTGTTCAAGGGCACGACCCACCTGAACACGGCCGTGGAAGTCCCGGGCATCGGTTTCCCCGTCATGGTCCGCCGGAAGGCGGGTACCACCGACGTCCGGGAGCGCCGCTTCCTGAGCGAGCACGCCGTCCTGACGGCGATCGAACGGGCCGATGTACGCGTACGCGCCCCGCGGATACTGGCCCTGGGCACCAGTGGACTGGGCGAACAGTTCACGGTCCACTCCTACGAGGGACCGGGAGGCGGGTTCCGTCCCCCGGAGCACCCCACGCACGGACTGCGCCCCCACGAGGCGGACGACCTCGTGGACCAGTTGGCCGAGCTGGCCAAGGTCGAGTGCGTGGGGCTGGATCCGCTGGGTGGAGCCCCTTTCTCCCCCTGGCTGCGGGGTGACCTGGTCCGCCTGGTGAGCGAGCTGCCCAAGCCCACCATGACCCTCGCCCGGGAGCTGGGACTGCCGGACAGTGTCCGGCTGGCCGAGATCCTCACCCGGCACACCCTGACCCCGCGCCGCTCCGTCCTCCTGCACGGCGACCTGAACCCGTGGAACCTCGTGCGCCGGCGGGACGGCGGCCTGACACTGATCGACTGGGAGATGGCCATAGTCGGCGACCCGCTGTACGACCTCGTCCGCCACATGCACCTCACGCCGACGCGGCCGGAGATCCGCGATCGCATGTTCCGCCGCTGGGAACGCTCGCTGCCGCCCGACTGCACCAGGGACTGGCAGGAGGACTGGCGTGTGTACCGGTGGATCGAGACCGTCCGCTCCGCCTACATCGACCTCGACCGCCTGGTGACCGGCGCCGGCCTGGACGCCCCCAACGTCAAACGCGCCGTCCAGACCTACGCGATGACCCTGGCCGCGGCCACGGCCGCGCTGGGTCTGCCGGACAAGTCCATGGCCAACCCGTATCTTGCCCGTGCGCTGCCGCAGGGCGACCATGGGAGACCACGGGCGGCCCGTCTCCCGGCAGACGTCTGAGCCGCCGCGGGGGCGACTGCGGGGGGCTGCGTATGACGGGCGGGTCGGGCAGGACCGGGGCCGAGGGCATGGCGCAGCGTTTCCGCCGACTGCAGGCTCGTTACGAGCCAGTGCTGACCCGCACTCTGCTCCTCGGCCTCTTCGCCGTCGGGGTGAGTGCCCAACTGGTCGAACCGATCGGCGACGCCCTCCAGGACAAGGCCTTCCTCGGAGGCGCCCTGCTCAGTCTCGTGGGCTACGTGCTCTACGAGTCGGTGAAGGACCTGGCGTCGTCGCTGCGGCTCCCGGCACGGGCACAGGTGGAGTCCCGGGAACTCGGCACGTTCGTCAGTGAGGCCTTTCGCGCCCGCACGGTGGAGATCAGTTTCCTCGGCTACACCGGCGAGACCCTGTACAACGAGCTGTACCACCGTCTGGAAGGCCTGATCGACGACCCCGGGCCGATCCGGCACGTCGACGTGCGGTTCCTCATCCCCGACTTCGGCCGCCCCATGACCGTGCCCTCCCGGGTCGGCCCGGACGGCAGGCCCGAGGACGACCAGGACTTCCGCAGGCGGCTCGAGGAGAAGTGCCGGGAGTACGACCAGACGCTCTCCGGCCTCGCCGAGCGGCTGACCCGCCTCGGCAGGGTGACGGCCCGGTGCGAGTACCGCCTGTATCCCGGCATCCCCACGGACAAGGTCTGCGTCTTCAACCGCGAGCTCGTGCTGCACGGGCTCTACGACGTCACCGCCCGAACCGTCCTGCGCAGTTCGGACCCGGAGTTCTACGACCCCAAGGGCTACCGCACCGCCCTCACGGTGTGGTCGCGGGAAGGCGGCGACGACGCCAAGGCGGTGCTCGCCACCTGGAACAAGCACTTCGACAGCCTCTGGGACCTGGCGTCGGTTCCTCCCTGGCGCACGATGCCCGCGGCCTGAGGCACCGGCCCGCACCGCGCCGCGCACCTTCCCCCGCGGCGCATCAGGCGGACTGCATGCCGGCCCCCGGCCCGACTCCCTCTCCTCCATCGCCGAGGTGCTGCCCGTCCTCGGCGGGACCGGCGCCCGGCGGTCCACGCTCGTCCGGAAGCCACCGGCGCGACCCGGACGGGATTCGCTAACATGTCCGAACTTGCGATGAACGCCCGGCACCCGTTCGGGCTTCCTCAACCGCCTATTCCTCACAAATCGGCCAAAAATTGATACCTGCAGCATCGCGCCCGTTGTCGCGAACAAGTGTCAGAAGAACGTTCGCCGCGTGGCGCCGACCACGGGCGATGCTGTGGACCGCGGCGGGTGTGGTGGTCCTCGGGTTCCTCGTCGCGCTGGAGATCGCCGCGCGCCACTACGGATCGCCGGGACCGATCACCAACCAGGCGCGCGAGGTGGTCTTCGCCCCCGCTTCCGGGCCCCTGCTCTACGCCAGCCTGGCACTGATGATGGTGGTGCTCACCTGGCGGGAACGTCTCGTCGCGGCCGGTGCCGCGGTCGGTATCGACGTCGTCTTCGCCCTGGTGCGGTGGCTGGCGGGCGCCGAGACGGGCTTCGGCAACGGCGCGCTGTGGGTGCTCCTGGGCCACGCGGTCGTCGCCCTCACGCGCCGGAGGGGACCGGAACGCGTCCTGCTGCTGAAGGGCGTCGGACTGGGGCTGCTGCTGGTGGCCGGCCGCAAGACCGGCGACGCCTGGCTGCTCATCACGTCGAAGACCCGGCCGACGGTGCTCGACCAGTACCTGGCGAGCGCCGACCATGCGCTGGGCAACCCGTCGTGGGTGGCCGGCCGGCTCGTCGAGGCCACCGGCCCGGTCGGCCACCACGTCCTCGACTTCGTCTACACCATGCTCCCCGTGGCCGCGGTCGTCATCGCCGTCTGGCAACTGCGCGCGGTGGCGGCCGAGCGCCGCTTCCCGCGCCATCACCTGGTGCGCACCTTCCTGGCCGTCGGCCTGCTCGGACCGGCCGTCTACATGATCTTCCCGGTGGTCGGACCGATCTTCACCTACGGCGACGGCGCCTGGGGCACCGGCGGCGGGCAGTGGGCGGTGGCCCACCTGTGGCCGCACACGCTGCCGCCGGCCGGCGCCCCGCAGCACATGCCGTACGACGAGTTCACCCCGCGCAACTGCATGCCCAGCCTGCACACGGCATGGTCCGTCGTGATCTTCATCCACTCCCGCACCGGCCCGCGCGTCCTGCGGTGGGCGGGAACGGCCTGGCTGGTCGCCACGCTCACCGCGACGCTGGGATTCGGCTACCACTACGGCGTGGACCTGGTGGCCGGCGTGGTGTTCGCGTGCACGGTCGAGGCGGCGCTGCGCACGTTCGACCGCGGTCTGGACCGGCCGGGCATCCGGCTGGTCGCCTACGGCACGACGGTCTTCGCCGCGCTCCTGGTCGCGTACCGCTTCCTGCCCGTGCAGATGGCCGCGCACCCGTGGGTGGCCGGTCCGCTCCTCCTGCTGGCGATGGCCTCGGTCGTGTACGGGTACGTGCGGACCACCAGGCTCTGGGCCCCCGGGTCCGCCCCGGCACCCGCGTCCTCGGCGCGGCCCCGGCCGGAACTGGCGTGAGCCCGGCGGTGTGCCGGGGCGCGGCCAGCCCGGAACGGTGAGGCGGTAGCGGAGTTTCGCCCCGGACTCCGCGCCGAGACGGTCGTAGAAGCGGGCGGCTCCCTCGTTCCGGACGGGGGATCTGCCACTGGATCCCGGTGAGGCCGAGGCCGCGTGCCTCGGCCGTCACGGCGTCGACGAGCGGGGCACCGAGACCCGAGCCCCGGCTGCCGGCGCTCAGGAAGAGGCCGTCCATGGGGAGGAATTCGCGGCCCTCCCAGGCGGAGAGTCCGGGCGCGCAGGTGGCGTAGCCGACGACCTCCCCGCCGGGCAGCTCCGCCATCAGGCAGCGCGGCCGTGGTGCCGGGGTGGCGAAGAGCAGGGCTTCGAGTCGTCGCGCGAGGCCGGGGGCGGATGCGGGGTCTGTCCGTAGGCGGCGTGCTCGGCGGCCGGTTCGGCGATCCGCGGCAGGTCCCCGGGGCGGCGGGTTCCGGAACGACCGGGACCTGGCCCGGTGCGCCCGTCGGCACGGGGCGTACGAGCGGGATCTCGAAGCGATCGGGGTGGGCTTCCGCCCGGCGGCACCGGCCGCGCAGCACCGGACACGCCATGCCGGGCGGCGTCACCTCGAGGCGGTGAGGCCGGCGTCCGCGTCTTCTCCGTGCTCGGCGGCGAGGACCGTTCGGTTCTGGGCCGGTTCGACCATCCCTCTGACGCCTCCGCGCGCAGGGCGTGCGTCCCGGCACGCGGATGCTCGTCAGATCTTGGCGGTGATGCCGTTCAGGAGCAGCTCGAAGGCCCGCAGAAGCTCTTGTTCGAGCCTGCCGTTGGGTTCGGTGTCCGCTTCACGGAACCAGCGGTACAAGGCGCCCAGGTAGATGTCGCGCAGGACATTGCCCACCTGCCGCGGAAGAAGGTCCTCGCGGAATTCGCCGTTCTCCCGGCCGTCCTCGATGATCTCCGCGAACAGTTCGGCGACGTACGGTTCTTCCATGAGCGGCCGGCCGGCCTTCACCCAGGCGATGAGCATCGCGGCGGCGCGCTCGTGCTCTTCCTCGTTGATACGGCCCAGGATCGTGATGCAGCGGCGCAGGCGGTCCGCGGCGCCTATCCGCTCGGGGAAGGCGTCCGCCATGACGGCGACCAGCCGTTCCCTGCGCCGTTCACCCCAGGTGCTGATGAGGTCCTCTTTGCGCTGAAAATGGTTGAAGAAGGTTCCACGGGCCACATCGGCGCGTTCGGCGATCTCATCGACGGAGGTCTGCTCGTATCCCCGCTCGGCGAAGAGTTCCAGCGCCGCGGTGTACAGGCGCTCCTTCATCTTGGTCTTGTTCCGCTCGCGGCGTCCCAAGGGCTGGGTCTTTCCCTCGGGTGGGGACGTTTCCATCTCTTCCTCCTGTACGCGCGATATCAGTAACAGGACAGAGACGTGCGTCGCGGCCGAGTGCAGCAGATGGGCGCCTGCGTCTGCAGTCGTAAGTCGGGTGGACTCTTCTGGGTTCTCGCACTCACCGGTTGCCGACCGCTCGGGCCCCGGCCCTACGGATTTTTATACCACAGTTCATCGATGGTTTGCAGTCGCCCTTTCCGGGAGGGGCAGGGCGGCCGACAGGCCGCGCGGCGTGTCAGCCGCCCTGCCGACGGACCTACGCCGCGGCGAGGTCGGCCAGGAGGTCCGCGACCGGCACCTGCGCCAGGAGCCGCCCCACGGGGACGTCGATTCCGTGATCGGCGAGAAGCCGCTGCCGCAGTTGCGCGGCCATCAGGGAATCCAGCCCGAGAGCGGACAGCGGGCGGCGGACGTCCACCTGGGACGGGGGCATGCCGAGCAGGTCGGCGGCGCGTTCGACCAGTGCCTGCCGGGGACTCGGCGCGGTACGGCTCCGGGAGCGATCCGTGTTCCTTGGCCGCGGCGGCTCGGCAACGGTGCGGGGGGCGCGCGTCGGCGTGGTTCGTTCCTCGTTCCGTGTCGGGGCGTCGCCCTCCGCTGTCACGGCACCCACGAGCGTGGAGCCGATCCCTTGCAGGACCTGGGAGACGACGGGTGGCAGGAGCCGTTCGGCGAGCCAGCCCGCCACCGCCCCGACGGAGGGGACAGTGGGTGCCGGGGCCCGTTCCCCGGACAGCCGCCGCAGCCGGATGCCGGCGAAGACCGCCAGCACGCGCCCGTCCGGCGCGTACATCCGGACATCGGCGAGGGCGGAATCCGGACCGGTCGGCGCACACGTACCGACGCTCCAGAAGCTCTCGGACAACCCGTCGAGCACCATGACCTCGCTGAACTCCTCAGGGACGTAGAGGCTCTCGTCGGCGGCCCGGGTGCCCCCCGGAACGATCCGGTGCGCGGACGCGGAGCCGGACACCCCGGGCCATACGGAGAGCAGCGGCAGCAGCCCCGCCTCCCAGGCCGCTGGACCCGGCAGGGCGGGGCGTCGCACCCGCGCCACGAACTCGCCGTCGCCGCACCAGAGGTGTTCCGTCGATGCCAGGCCGGGTCCGATCGTGATGCCGTGCCGGTGGGCCAGCGCCTCGAAGCGGTGGCGCGGCAGATACGTGGTGCACCGGGACAGCGCCGCGTCCAGCAGGGCCCGCACGTCGGCCGGGTCGGCGCTCTCCCGGTCGTCGGCCACCGCGATCTCGCCCTCGGCGTGCGGGACGGCCGCGCCGGCGCGGCCGGAGGTGACGGACACCGGGCGGAGCCCGGCGCGGCCGGGCGCGCCGATCTCCACCGTGAGCGGGGTGGAGACGGCATCGCGCGCGTCCAGCACATGCGGGGAGAGGCGGACGTCACGCAGGACCGGAGCCGCGTGCCCGCAGACGTCCCGCGCCGCGTCGATCGCGGCCAGGAGATGGACGACGGCCGGAACCGGGGCGCTTCCCCGCACGGTCAGGGCGTCGTGCCAGTCGTCGGCGGCAGCCCAGTCGGCGAGCGGGACCGTGCGCGTGTGGACATCCGGTGTGTGGCGTTGCGGGGTCGGCACGGCGGGGAGGTAGTCGCGGGTGTCCCAGGTGTAGGTGGGCAGTCGTACGCCCGGGGTCGTCTCCCGGTCGAACCAGCGGGTCCAGTCCACCGTTCCGCCCGCGGCGTAGACCTGTCCGACGGTCCGGGCCAGCGCGTCCGGCTCGTCCTGGCCGCGGCGCAGGGTCGCCACGACGGCGCCGCTCGCACCGGAGGCGGAGAGCGTTTCCCTGATGCCGCCGGACAACAGCGGGTGTGGGCTGACTTCGACGAAGACGGTGTCGGCCGCCTTCGCCGCCGCCCTGACGGCGCGCGTGAAGTGCACGGGACCGCACAGGTTCTCCGCCCAGTACGCGGCGTCGAGGCCGGCGCCGACCCGGTCGTGTCCGCCCACGGTGGAGATCATGGCCAACTCGGCTTGTCGCGGGGTGAGGTCGGCGAGGGAGTCGAGCAGGTCCTGGCGGATTTCCTCCATGACCGGCGAGTGGGAGGGCACGTCGACGCGGACCGGATGGCAGACGACGCCCTGCCGTTCCAGCGCGCGGGTCAGTCGGCCCAGTTCGTCCCCGGGCCCCGCCAGCACGGTCGCTCGCGGCGCGTTCTCCGCCGCCACACTGATGCCGGGGTGTGCGTGGGCGATGATCTGCCGGGCCTCGTCCGCGGACAGGCCGACGAGCAGCATGCCCCCGCGTCCGGCGGCCCGGCTCATGAGCCGGCTGCGGCGGCAGATCACCGCTGCCGCGTCGCGCAGGGTGAGCGCGCCGCTGACCTGGGCCGCTGCCGCTTCTCCCATGCTGTGGCCGACGCACAGGTCGGGCCGCAGCCCCGCCTCCCGCAGCGCGGCGGCGAGGGCCACCTCCACGGCCCACAGCAAGGGCTGCACCGTCTGTACGTCGTCGGGGAGTTCGGCGTGGTCGCCGGTCAGCAACTCCAGGGGCGACCAGCCCAGTTCCGCGCGCACGGCGTCCGCGCATCGCGACAGCGTCGTACGGAAGGCGGGTGACGCGGCCATGAGGCCGCGCCCCATCCCCAACCACTGCGAACCCTGGCCGGGAAAGACCAGAGCGGTACGCCGGTCCGCGCCGAAGCCCGCTTCCCCGGTGCCGCCGTCGGTGATGTCGTCACCGCGTGCCAGAGCCAGCAACCGCTCCGCCATGTCGTCATGCGTCGCAGCCGTCACCCACAGGCGGAAGGGGTGGTGGTCCCGGCGCAGTGCGGCGGCCGCGCACAACTCGGCAAGAGGGGTGTCGCGCCCCGGGCCGCGCAGGTGGGAGGCGTAGGCACGGGCCAGGCCACGCAGGGACACGGGCGTACGGGCGGACAGGACGAGCAGCGGCCGTCGCTCCGCGCGGGACCCCGCCTCGGTGTCCTGTGACGCGCCCGCGCCCGCGCCCGCGCCGGCCCGGCCGGTGAACTCGCCCACGATCGCGTGGGCGTTGGTGCCGGACAGGCCGAGGGAGCTGACGCCGATGTAGGCGCGGTCGCCCTGCTTGGCCAGGGGCTCGTTCTCGGTGACCAGCCGGAGGGGAAGGGTTCCCGCGGCGAGCATGGGGTGGGGTTCGGCGCAGTGCAGGGACGCGGGGATGACACCGTGCTCGGCTATCAGCACCGCTTTGATCAGACCGGCGATCCCGGCCGCGGCCTCCGGGTGGCCGATGTTCGTCTTCACCGACCCCACCCGCAACGGGCGACCGGCGTCCCGGACGTCGCGGTTGACCGAGGCGAGAGCGGTCAGCTCGACACCGTCACCGACCGGCGTTCCCGTGCCGTGCGCCTCCACGTAGTCGACGTGCCCCGGTGAGATGCCCGCCGCCGCGCAGGCCCCCTCGATCGCGGCGACCTGGCCCGACTCGGCGGGTTTCAGCAGCAGTCCGCTGCCTCTGCCGTCGTTGCAGACCGCGGTGCCCAGCAGGAGGGCGCGCACCGGGTCGCCGTCACGCAGCGCGTCGGGGAGCCGCTTGAGCACCACCATGCCGACCCCCTCACCGCGGACGAAGCCGTCTCCCGAGGCGTCGGCGAACTTGCACCGCCCGTCCGCGGAGAGCATGCCGCTCTGCGAGTACACGATGGCGTCCTGCGGCGACAGGACGAGATTGACGCCGCCCGCGAGGGCCAGGTCGCTCTCGCCGGTGAGCAGGCTCTGCCGTGCGGCGTGGACGGCGACGAGGGACGACGAGCAGGCGGTGTCCAGGACGATGCTCGGGCCACGGAGGTCCATGGCGTAGGAGACGCGGCCGGCGGTGACGGCCCGCAGCCTGCGGCCCGCTGCTCCTCGTACGGTGGTCCGTCCGTCGAGGGGCCGGTGGACCTCGTCGTAGTCGGCCGTGGCCTGGCCCACGAAGACACCGGTGCGCGAGCCGGCGAGGGCCGACGGTCTCAGGCCCGCGTCCTCGAGCGACTCCCAGGCGACCTGGAGCAGGAGGCGCTGCTGGGGGTCCATCTCCGCCGCCTCCGCGGGCGAGATGCCGAAGAAGCCGGCGTCGAACGCGTAGGCGTCGGTGAGGAATCCGCCGTGCCGGGAGACGGTCTTGCCCGGCTCCTGCGGGTCGGAGGAGTAGTGCTCGGCGATGTCGAACCGGTCCTCCGGTACGACGGAGACGCTGTCGGTCCCGGACAGGAGCCGTTCCCAGAACTCCTGCGGGTTGCTCGCGCCCGGAAATGCGCATCCGATCCCCACCACGGCCACTGCGGTCCGTTCGGTGGCACGCGAAGCGCGCATGGCTGTCCCCCTTCTTGTCGGGCATGGAGGAGCCCAGCCCGCCTCCCCCGTTTCGGCGCAGCGGTCGGTGTGGGCCACACCCTGCAGTCCGATACAAACATACACTCGGGAGCAAGTTTGTTCTCCAGGTTAAAGAAAACCTTTACCCATGCCCCATTGACCGAGCATTCTTAAACCTGAGTACATGTATGGCGTCTGATCTAATATTGACTCAAGGTCCTCGTTTCGAGGTGGACGGGTCGGCGAAGCGCCCCCCGGGGGACCGACCGGAAGGAGACCGCAACGTGGACGTCCAGAGGCTGGAAACGTTCGTGGCCGTGGCCCGGAGCACCACACTGGCCGAGGCCGCGGACCGGCTCGGCTACGCGCGTTCGACCGTCACCAGCCACGTACAGACGCTCGAACGCACCCTGGGAGCACCGCTGTTGGAGCGAGGTGCGTCGATGAACCGCCTCACCGAGGCGGGAGCCCGATTCCTCGAATACGCCACCGACATCCTGGACAAGCTGGCACAGGCGCAGGCGGCGGTGGCGGCCGCCGCGCAGGACCGCCCGAGCGGCCTGAGCATCGGCGCGACGGCATCGCTGTGCACCTACCGCCTGCCGAGCTTCCTGCGGACACTGCGCCGGCTCATGCCGCACCTGGAGACCCAGGTCTTCGTCGGCTCGGTGGCCGAGCTGCGGGACCAGGTCGGCCGCGGCGAACTGTCCGCCGCGCTGGTCAACTCGGCGACCGTGCCGACGGCACACCGGCCGGCCGGCGAGGGGGACCGCCGGCACCTGTGGACCGACCAGGTCGTCCTGGTCGGCGCTCCCGAGCAGGTGGCCCGCCCCCAGCGGCTCCTGGTCACCGCGCCGGGCTGCGTATACCGCGACATCGCCGAGAAACAGGCGCTGCCCCTCCTCGGACGCGTCCAGATCCAGCAGGTGGGCAGCGTGGACGGGGTCAAGTCCTCCGTGCTGGGTGGCATGGGCGTGGGAGTGGTGCCGGCCATCGCGGTCGGACCGCAGCTGCGGTCGGGCCAGTTGGCGGAGCTGCCACTGCCGGCCCTGTCCCCGGTGATGACCGAACTCGTCTGGAACCCCGAGGCCACTCCCGCCCACGTGATCCCGCACCTGCGACGGCTGCGCCCGCCCCAGCCCCTTCCGCCCACCCGGCCGCGGGACGTCGCGCCCGCCCGGCCGCGTTCCTCGTACGTCACGACCGGTACCGCGAGTTGAGCCCGCGACCGGACCGGGCGGGCGGTGGTGCGACGCCGGGCCGCCACCCCGGGTGCCCCGAGCCCGCGGAATCGGTCCCTCAAGGTCCCCCACGCCCCCAAGAGCCCCACGAGCACCGCCGGGCCGGGACTTCCGGCTGCCTCATGGTCGTCACCGCCTGCGTGCTCTTCGGCCTGAGCGGCACCGCCTCGCGCGAACTCATCGACCGGGGGATCAGCGCGCTGACCGTCACCGAGTTCCGTATGCTCTTCGGCTTCCTGAGCCTGTTCGCCGGCCTGTGCGTCGCCCGCCGCGACCTGCTGCGCCTGCCGTGGCGGAGCCTGCCGCGGGTCACGGTCTTCGGCCTGGCCCTGGCCGCGGTCATCTACTGCTACTCGATGGCGATAGCCCGGCTGCCCCTGGCCGTCGCACTGGTACTGCAGTACAGCGCCGCCGCCTGGCTGACCGCCGCCGACGCCGTACGACAGCGCGGGCGCCCGGCCACGAGCATCCTGGTGGCCCTGCCCCTCACCCTCGGCGGTGTCGTCCTGATGGCCGGCACCGGGGGTGCGCGACTGGGCCACCTCGACCCCCTCGGTCTCGTCTTCGGTCTGGCCACCGCCGCCTCCTACCTCCTGTATCTCGTGTGCGGGCGCGGCATCGGCAGTGCCGTACCCGCCGCCACCTCCACCCTGTACGGCGCGCTCGTCGCCGCCCTCGCGTGGTGCTGTGTCCAGCCTCCGTGGCGCATCGAGAGCGGCGCCTGGGAGCCCCGTACGCTCGTGCCGCTCACGCTGATCGGCGTCCTCGGGATGGCCGCTCCCTTCGCTCTCGTGCTCAGCGCCGTACGTGTCCTCGGGCCGACGCGCGTCAGCATGCTGGGCACCTTCGAGATCGTCGCCACCAGCGTCGTCGCCTATCTGTGGCTCGGCCAGGCGCTGACGCTCCCGCAATGCCTCGGCGCCCTTCTGGTGATCACCGGTGTCACCGTCTGCGGACGCCACTCCCCCGACGGGGCGGCCCGCCGGCCCCGACGGGGCGCGATCCGAGCCTAGTTCGCCGACCGGCCGGACGGCCGAGTCGGTACGGCATCCGCGAACCGCGGTTCACGACTCCCGAATCGGTCTGGGCCGGGACATCGGAAACAGAGATCTTCGATGTGCCGCGGCAGACCGCGGCACATCGACAGGAGGTCTTCCCCGTGCGTCCCATCCGATCCAGAGCGAAACGCGTCCTGCTCTCGACGGTCTCCTCCGACTCCCACACCTGGAACCTGGTCTTCCTCCACCTGCTGCTCGAAGAGCGCGGCTACGAGGTGATCAATCTCGGGCCGTGCGTGCCCGACGCCGAACTCGTCGAGCAGGTACGCGTTCAGCGGCCCGACGCCGTCGTCATCTCCTCCGTGAACGGACACGGGCACATCGACGGCCGCCGGCTCATCAGGACGCTGCGCGCGGACAGCGACCCGGCCCTGGCCATGGTCCCCGTCATGATCGGCGGAAAGCTGGGCATCCGGGGAGCGGCCCAGCCCCACCTGGCCGACGAACTGGTCGCGGAGGGCTTCGACGCGGTCTTCACGGACGACGCGGATCCGGCCGAGTTCGGCGCCATGCTGCAGCGGATGACGGGGCACCGCCCCGGGATCGCGGGAGTCGCCGCATGAGCGGCATACGCCCCCAGGGCACACCCGAACGCCCCCAGGGCACACCCGAACGCCCCCAGGGCACACCCGAACGCCCCCAAGGCACCCCCGAACGTCCCCAGGGCGACTCCGGACACCCCGAGCACACCCCCGACATGCAGACCTACGTGGAACAGGCCGCGCACGACGGCCAGTTGGTCGTACAGCCCCGCATGGGCATGTCCGACCCGCGGAGCATGGCCGACGGCCTGGCGGCCGTCGCGGTCGCCCGCGCCAGGACGCTCACCACCCTCACCATCGACTCCTACACCCGGGTCGAGGACATCGCCGGCGCCCGGGCGGCCCTCGCGGCCGGCCGCGCGCTGAACGGATTCCCGCTCGTCAACCATGGGCCGCACCTCACCGCGGAGGTCGTCCGCGCCGCCGGCGGCGTCCCCGTCCAGGTCCGGCACGGCTCGGCACGGCCCGCCCACATCTTCGAGGCGATGGTCGCGGCGGGCCTGTCCGCCTCCGAGGGCGGTCCCGTCTCGTACTGCCTGCCCTACTCCCGGCTCCCGCTCGCCGAGGCGGTACCCGCCTGGACCGACGCGACCCAGCAGCTCGCCGAAGCGGCGGCCGAGCACGGCATGCGGGCCCACCTGGAGACCTTCGGCGGCTGCATGCTCGGCCAGATGTGCCCGCCGTCGCTGCTCGTGGCGATCAGCGTCCTGGAAGCGATGTTCTTCGCCCGCAACGGGATCACCTCCGTCTCCCTTTCCTACGCCCAGCAGACCAACGCGGTGCAGGACATCGAGGCGCTGGCCGCCCTGCACCACCTCGCCGAACTCTTCCTGCCGGCCCAGGTCGCGCGGCACGTGGTGCTCTACACCTACATGGGTGTCTACCCCGCCACCGAGGCCGGGGCGGAACTGCTCCTGGACTCCTCGGCCCAGCTCGCCGTACGCGGCGGCGCCCAGCGGCTGATCGTCAAGACGGTCGCCGAAGCGCACCGCATTCCCACCGTCGCCGAGAACGTCGCGGCCCTGGAACGGGCGGCCCGGGTGTCCCGCGAGGCGCTGCGGGACGACTGCCCCCTGCCGTGGGCCCGCCAGGTCGACTACGAGACGATCTACACCGAGGCACTGCGGCTCGTCACCGCCGTCCTGGAGCACGGCTCCGACATCGGCTCGGGCCTGCGCGCCGCCTTCGCGTCCGGCACGCTCGACGTGCCCTTCTGCCTGCACCGCGACAACGCCGGCGCGGCACGGGGAGCGATCGGTGACGACGGCCGGCTCGTCTGGGCCGACACCGGCGCCATGCCCCTGCCCGCACCCGGCGGCACTCACCACGCCGTCACCTCCAGCCGGCTGCTGAGCATGCTGCGCTACACCGCGGACACCCACGACCGGTCGGCAGCGCTCCTGACCCGCGCCCGCGCGCAGGTCACCGCCCCGCACCGCATCGCCGTCGTCGGCTCCGGCCCGCGCGGTCTCGCCGTCGTCGAACGGCTGGTGGCCCGTCTGCGTGACGAGACACCGGACAGGGCCGTGGAGATCGTCCTGATCGACAAGGACGAGGTCGGCGCCGGCCGTGTCTGGCGCACCGACCAGAACCCCGTCTTCCTGATGAACACCGCCTGCGGCGAGGTGACCATGTTCTCCGGCCCCGCCGACGACGGCCCCGCCCGGGCCGGAGCGGGCCCGACGCTGGCCCAGTGGTGGGCGGCCACCGAAGACCCCGGCTACCCGGGCCCCAACGCCTACGCTCCCCGCGTCCTGTACGGCGCGTACCTGCGGTTCTTCCTCCAGGCGGTGCAGGACTCCCTGCCGGCCCGTGCGACGCTCCGCCGGCACACCGGACACGTCACCGCCATGCGACGCAGCGGTGCCGCATGGCAGTTGCGCTGCGCCGACGGCCAACTGATCGACGCCGACCGGGTCGTCCTGGCCACCGGCCACCCCCTGACCGAACTCTCGGCGGACCAGGCCCGCCTCGCGGACTTCGCCACGCGTGACTCGCGGCTCCAGTACCTCCGCGGGGACAGCGCGGCCGACATGCCCTTGGAGCGCATCGCACCGAGGGCCCGCGTGGCGGTGCTCGGCATGGGCCTGACGTTCTATGACATCGTCGCCGCCCTGACCACCGGCCGCGGCGGCGAGTTCCGGGAGGGCCCGGACAAGACCCTGCGGTATGTGCCCTGCGGCCTCGAACCCGTCCTGGTGGCGGGCTCACGGTCCGGAGTGCCGCTGCCGGCGCGCGGTCTCAACCAGAAGGGCCCGCTGTGGCGTTACACGGCACGGCTGTTCACCCCGCAGCGGGTCGCCGCCCTGCGCGCCGCCGGCCGGCCGCTGGACTTCCGTACGCAGGTCTGGCCCTGGCTCCACGCGGAGATGCAACTCGTCTACTACGCGACCGAGGTGCGCGCCCGGCTCGGCGACCGCGCCGAACAGGAGTTCCTGGCGCGCGCCACCGACCTGGTCGAGAGCGCGGCGGCCGACGCGGCGGACGAGATCATCCGCACCGCGGCCGCACAGTCCGGCGTCGACGGTGTGCCGCCCCTGGACGTCGACGGCCTGGCACGCCCCTTCGCCGGCCGCGACTTCCGGAGTCCCGCCGCGTTCCACACCGCTCTGCGGCACCTGATCGACGACGACCTCGGACACGCCGCGCGGGGCAACTTCCACGGCCCCCGCAAGGCGGCCCTGGACGTCCTGCGCGACGTACGGGGCAGCATCAGACGCGCGGTCGACTTCGACGGCCTGACCGCCGCGTCGCACCGTGAGGACTTCCTGGGCTGGTTCGCGCCGCTCAGCTCCTTCCTGGCCGCGGGACCTCCCGCGCAGCGGCTGCGCCAGACGCGCGCCCTGCTCGACGCGGGCGTACTGCGGGTCGCCGGTCCCTCGGCCGAGTTCGCCGCCGACGAGACCGGCGGGTGCTTCACCGTCCGTTCCCCGCAGGTCGACGGTTCGCTGGAACACTGCGAGGCCCTCATCGACGCCCGCATTCCCGCACCGGACCTCGACCGCGACGCCGCGCCGCTCACCCGGCACCTGCGCGACACCGGCCTGTGGACACCCTGGACCAACCGCCAGGGCGACGGCGTCCCGGTCACCGGCGGTGTGGCCACGACGGCCAGCCCCTACCGGCCCGTGACCGCGGCGGGAACAGCCGCCGAGGGCGTGTACGTCCTGGGCATCCCCTCCGAAGGACAGCGCTGGTTCATGCAGGTCGGATCCGCGCGGCCCGGACCCTGGACCGACTTCACCGGCGACGCCGACGCCATCGCGCGGGACGCGCTCGCGGCGCTCCCCCGGCCGGCGGCCCACCGGACGCTGGAAGGAACCCGAGCATGACGACGACCCACTCCGCCCCTCGCACCCCTGACCACTGGACCCACCGCCGTACCCCTGCCCACGCCGCCTTCCGGCGCGGCCGAGACCTCCTCCTGGACCTGCGCGCCGACCACGAGGCCGCCCGCCGGGCCTTCTCCTGGCCCCGGATGACCCACTTCAACTGGGCCCTGGAGTGGTTCGACGTCATCGCCCGGGACAACCGCCGCACCGCCCTGGAACTGATCGGGCCAGGCGGCCGGGACCAGCGCATCTCCTACCAGGACCTCGCCACACGCTCCGACCAGCTCGCCAACTGGCTCACCCGCACCGGCGTACGGCGCGGTGACCGTGTGCTCATCGTCCTCGGCCCCCAGGTGGAGCTGTGGGAGACGCTCCTCGCCTGCCTGAAGACCGGAGCCGTGGCCATCCCCACGTACACCTCCCTGACCCGTCGGGAAGCCGCCGACCGGATCAGGCGGGGCCGGGTCCGCCATGTCATCTGCCGCAGCGAACTCGCACCCCTCTTCGCCTCCTGCGCCCCCGGCCCGCACACCCCGCTGACGCGCATCGCGGTCGGCGCGCACGTCGACGGCTGGCACCCTTACGACGGCTCCTACCAGGTCTCCACCTCCTACCTGCCGACCGGCCCGACCCCCGCCTCGGACACGGCCTTCGCCTACTTCACCTCCGGCACCACCTCGGCGCCGAAGCTCGTCGTCCACACCCACGCGTCGTACCCCGTGGGACACCTGTCCTCGATGTACTTCAACGGCCTGATCCCCGGCGACCGGCACGTGAACATCTCCGAGCCCGGCTGGGCCAAGCACTCCTGGTCCAGCTTCTTCGTCCCCTTCACCGCCGAGGCGACCCTCGTCGTCCCGCCCACCGCGTACGTCGACTCCGGGCACCTGCCGCGGCTCCTGCGGGAGCGGGGCATCACCAGTCTGTGCGCTCCCCCCGCCCAGTGGACCCGCCTCGCCGCACACGCCTCGACGGCCCAGCCCCGGCTGCGGGAAGCCACCACCGCCGGCGAACCACTCGCCCAGCACGTCACCGAGGTCATCGAAGCCGAATGGGGCGTGACCATCCGCGAGGGCTACGGCCAGACGGAGACGACCGCCCTCGTCGGCACCACTCCAGGACTTCCCCACAAGCCCGGCTGGCTCGGCAAGCCACTGCCCGGCTGGCGACTCAGCGTCCGCGAGGAGCAGTTGTACGTCGAACTCGCCGACGCGCCCGTGGGCGTGATGGCCGGTTACGACGGCGACCCCGAACGCACCCGGCAGGTCCTCACCACCGACCGGTACGCGACCGGCGACTCCGCCGTCCTGGCGTCCGACGGGTACGTACGGCTCCTGGGACGCAGCGACGACGTCTTCAAGTCGGGCGGCCACCGGGTCTCCCCGTACGAACTCGAAGCGATCCTGCGCACCCACCCCGCCGTCCGCGCCGCCGCCGTGGTGCCCGTGCCGCACCCCGCGCTGACGCTCGCCGCGCACGCCGTGGTCGAACCCGAGCCCGGCACCGACGTCACGGAAGCAGAACTCCTCGACCACGTCGACCTCCACGTCACCCGCGCCCTGCGCGTCCACGGCGTCTCCTTCACCGACGCGCTGCCCCGCACGACGTCGGGCAAGATCCGCCGCTCCGAAGTCGCCGCCCGACTGCGCGCCACCGCACCCGGCCTCCCCCGCACCGAGCCGAAAGGCAGTCCCATGACCATGACCGCCCCCGCGCCCCGACGCCGCGACGTCCTCGTCGTCCGCGACCTCCTGAACGGCACGGACCTCGACCGGCTCACCTGGCAGGCGTACGTCCAGCCCGGACGCCAGGCGGTCGACGTGCACTGGCTCTACACCGCCGAGGACACCGGCCCGGACGGCGCCGAGGCCTACCTCGCGCGGTTCGGCGCCGGCGCGCACGGAGACCTCCACCGCCACCTCGGCTACGAACTGATCGTGGTCGTCGACGGCGAACTGCGCAACGACAACGGTGACGTCTACGGCCCCGGCTGCCTCGTCCTGGAGAAGCCCGGCAGCGTGCACCGGGTCAGCAGCCTCAACGGCTGCACCCTGCTGGTGATCCGGGAGAAGCGCACCGAGGCCCTGCTCCCCGGCGAACTCCCGGACGACGGGCTCGCCCTGGACGGCGCACCGCTCACCGCCTCCTGACCGGCCTCCTCGACGGCCCCCCGCTTCCCCCTGAGCACCCTGAGCTTCCTTGAGTAGAAAGCGCTCCAAGACCATGTCCCAACAGATCACGACGGCACCCGTCGCCCCCACGGCGGTCCCGCTCCCCGTCGGCAGGTCGGGCAAGACCCACTCCCCCCGGTACAAGTGGGGAATCCTCGGCATCGGCATCATCGCGCAGGCGGCGTTCAGCGCGGCCTTCCAGGGCATCCCCATGGCCAGCGCGGTCCTCCAGTCCGACTACCACTACTCCACCGGGCAACTCGGCCTGGTCCTGGCCGCCTTGACCTGCGGAGCGGCCGTCACCGAAATCGTCTGGGGAGTGCTCACCGACCGGTTCGGCGAGCGGGCCGTACTCATCACCGGGCTGGCCGGCATGACCGTGTGCCTCGCCGCCGCCACCGCGTTCCTCGTCCCCACCGGGGGGTACACCCCGCCGTCCTGGCTGCTGTCCACCGTTCTGCTGCTCGCCGGTGCTCTCGGCGGCTGCGTCAACAGCGCCTCGGGCCGAGCGGTCCTGGGCTGGTTCCCGCCCGGCAACCACGGCTTCGCCATCAGCCTGCGCGTCGCGGCCGTCCCCCTCGGCGGCGCCATCGGTGCGCTCGCGCTGCCCGCCCTCGCCATGGGTGTCGGCTTCCGGGGCGTCTTCGGCTTCCTGACCGCCTTCGCCCTGGTCGCCACCGTCGCCATCGTCTGCTGGCTGGACGAGCCGCCGCTGCCCCCCGCGGGACACAAGGACACCAGCGTCAGCCCGCTGCGCCGCTGGAAGATCTGGCGGATCTCCCTGAGCGCCTTCCTGCTGGACTTCCCGCAGTTCACCGTCCTGTCGTTCGCCGCGATCTACCTGCACGCGGTGCACGGCATCGGCCTCACCGCCATTTCCGGTCTGCTCTTCGCCGTCCAGGCGCTGGGCGCGGTCTCCCGGGTCTGGAGCGGCCGCTGGACGGACAGCCGGGGCGGCCGGCACCGTCGTAGCATCGTCATCGTCTACAGCTGGATCATCGCCGCCTGCTTCGTCGGACTCGCGCTGTGCCAGTCCGGGCCGGCGTGGATCGCGGCCGCGCTGATGGTGGTGGCCGGCCTGCTCTCCTGCGGCTGGCACGGTGTGCACTACGCCGAGATCGCCATCATGGCGGGCAAGGAACGTTCCGGGACGGCCCTGGGTCTGGAGAACACGATGGTGTTCGCCGGTGCCTTCCTCACACCGCTCATCATCCCCGGTATCCTCTCGGCCACGTCCTGGCCCGTCGTCATGCTCCTCGTCGGAGCCGTGCCCGCCGTGCTGTCCGCGGTGGTCATGCCCCGCGAGGGAAGGTAGACGGCCCCCGGGCTCGCAAGGCTCGGCCCCGGCGCGACGACGCGGCTCCGGTCGATCACATCGGCTGGGGCCACGGCCGCGGCGGGGCCGCTCGCGCGCCCCGGTCGATCACCGGTGAGATCACTCGGCCGGTGCTCGGCAGCGAGGATCCCTTACGGCCTTCTCGCTCCCGGAGACAGGACAGCGGGGGACGGGCGGTGGGCCCGGCGGCGCGTCGGAGCGGGCGCACTCCTGCAAGCGGCTGCTTGCAATAGTTAGCACGCTGGTGCATGGTGGAGACATGGCTTCGCTCAACGTCGGCAGTCTCGGTGAGTACCTGCGCGAGCAGCGGCGCAACGCGCAGCTGTCGTTGCGGCAGCTCGCCGATGCCGCGGGGGTGTCGAACCCGTACCTGAGCCAGATCGAGCGCGGGCTGCGCAAGCCGAGCGCGGAGGTGCTCCAGCAGGTCGCCAAGGCGCTGCGGATCTCCGCCGAGACGCTGTACGTGCGTGCCGGGATCCTCGACGCGGAACGGGACGGGGAGGAGCGCCGGCGGGAGGACGCGACGCGCGCGGCCCTCCTCGCCGATCCCACGCTGAACGAGCGGCAGAAGCAGGTGCTGCTCCAGATCTACGAATCCTTCCGCAAGGAGAACGGGTTCGGGACGCACGACGTCCGGAGCGAAGCCGTCGACGACGCCGCCGGGAGCGGCCCCGGCGGTGGCGGTTCCATACCCGGCCGCCGCCCCCGTACGAGTGGCGGCGGCGACGCCGACCCGCGGCAGACGGCCGGATGAGCAGGAGCGAGCAGCCGGCCGGCCGGGCGCGGGACCGACAACCGACCCTCAGCCGAACGCATTCCGGGAGGACCAGCACCATGGCCATCACCGACGACCTGCGCAAGACCTTCAGCGACCCCACCCCGCTCTACTTCGCCGCCGGCACCGCCGACCTGGCCTTCCAGCAGGCCAAGAAGGTGCCGGTGCTGGTGGAGCAGCTGCGCACCGAGGCTCCGGCGCGCATCGAGGCCGTCCGCAACACCGACCCGAAGGCCGTCCAGGAGAAGGCGACGGCCCGCGTCAAGGAGACGCAGGGCACCCTGCAGAGCAAGGTCAACGAACTCCTCGGATCCCTCGACGCCGACTTCAAGAAGCTCGGCGAGACCGCCCAGGACCTCGCGCTGCGCGGTGTCGGCGTCGCCGCCGAGTACGCCGTCAAGGCCCGGGAGACCTACGAGAAGGTCGCCGAGCACGGCGAGCAGGCCGTGCGCACCTGGCGCGGCCAGGCCGCCGACGGCATCGAGGAGATCGCCGAGGGCGTGGAGGAGGTGGCCGTGGCCGTCGAGCCGAAGCCCGAGCCCGTCGCGGTCGCGGACGACAAGTCGGCCGCGGCGAAGAAGGCCCCGGCCGCCCGCAAGGCTCCGGTGAAGAAGAACGGCACCGCCGCCACCCCCGCCACCGCCAGGAAGACGACGCCGCCCGCCAAGTGAGGGGGAGCGGAAGCACACGCGGGCCGGGCACCCTCGGGGTGCCCGGCCCGTTCTCCGGGTACGGTGACCGCGTAATGACGACCCGAGTCTGGTGGTGGACGTTGTGCTGATGCAGGGGTTCATGAACTTCATGGGGCTTCTGAGCATCGCCCTGACCGTTTTCAACGGCTTCGCGCTGATCGACGCCGCCACCCGCCGGGAGGACGCCTACCGCGCGGCGGACAAGAAGACCAAGCCGTTCTGGCTGATCGTCCTCGCACTCGCCTTCGTGGTGAGCCTGATCTTCCCCCTGCTGTCGTTCCTGCCGATCATCGGTCTCGTCGCGACGATCGTGTACATGGTCGACGTACGGCCCGCGCTGCGCGGTCTGCCGGGCGGCGGCCGCAACAGCCGCCGCGGCTCCAGCAGCGACGGTCCGTACGGGCCGTACAACGGCGGACGCTGACCCCCGCGCCGCCCTCGGGGGCGGTCAGGGGATCCGGTCCAGCAGCAGGACCGCCACGTCGTCCGCCAGCTCGCCGCCGTTGAGTGCGCGGACCTCGTTCACCGCCGTCTCCAGCAGTTCCTCGCCGCGCAGGCCGTCGGCGAAGCGGCGGCGGATCATCTCCACCATGCCGTCCTGGCCGAGCCGCTCGCGGCCCTCGCCGATGTGGCCCTCGATGAGGCCGTCGGTGTAGAGCATCAGGCTCCACTCGGCGCCCAGCTCCACCTGCATGCGCGGCCAGCGGGCATGCGGCAGCAGCCCGAGCGCCGGGCCGTTGTTGTCGTACGGCAGCAGCCGGGCGGGTCTGCCGGGGCCGGCGATCAACGGCGCCGGGTGCCCGGCCAGGCACAGGCCGGCGCGGCGGCCGTCCGGCGTGATGTCCACGGTGCACAGGGTCGCGAAGATCTCGTCGTCCGGGCGCTCGTGCTCCAGCACCTGCTGGAGGGTGCCGAGCAGCTGGTCCCCGCACAGTCCCGCCAGCGTCAGCGCACGCCAGGCGATCCGCAGCTCCACGCCGAGCGCCGCCTCGTCCGGGCCGTGCCCGCAGACGTCACCGATCATGGCGTGCACGGTGCCGTCCGGGGTGCGGACCACGTCGTAGAAGTCGCCGCCGAGCAGGGCGCGCGAACGGCCCGGACGGTAGCGGGCGGCGAACCGCAGCGGGGAGCCGGCCAGCAGCGGGGTCGGCAGCAGGCCGCGCTCCAGGCGGCGGTTCTCCTGGGCGCGCAGCCTGCCCTCCGCCAGGCGCCGCTCGGCCGAGTCGGAGCGCTTGCGCTCGACGGCGTAGCGGATCGCGCGGCTCAGCAGCCGGCCGTCCAGCTCGTCGCGGAACAGGTAGTCCTGGGCGCCGACCGCCACCGCCTCGGCGCCGCGCTCGGCGTCGCTGGAGGAGGTGAGCGCGAGCACGGCGTGCCGGGGCGCGAGCTCCAGCACGTGCTTGAGCACCGCCAGCTCGTCGTCCTGCTCGCCCTCGCCCCTGCGGGCCGGTGCCGACGCCGGCAGGGCGAGGTCCAGCAGGATGCAGTGGACGTCGTCGGTCAGCAGCCGCTCGGCCTCGGTGAGGTTGCGGGCCGTGCGGACGCGGATCGGCTTGCCGGCCTGGTCGAGCAGGTCCGGCACGATCGGCGAGCCGCCCGGATCGTCCTCGATCAGCAGCAGCGTCAGGTTCGTGGGAGTGGTGCTCTCTCGCTGGTCCGTGGCCTTCTCGCGCTTCTCCGTCGGGTTCTCCCGCCGACCGGTGGGGTTCCCGGCCGGGTTCGTCCCGTGCGGGGCCTGTTCCCGGGAACGGCCGCTCGGCGGGGACGCGGCGGGCGCCTGACCGCACTCCGCGGCCGGGATCGCCCTCCGCAGCGGTACGGGTACGGGCATCGTCTGGGTTCCTTCCCTCCCCCCGAGGGCATGGCGGGGCGAGGGACCTCGACCCACCGACGGGGACCATAGCGGGTGACGGTGCCGCTGCGGAATGGTCCGCGACACGTCGCGCCGCCGACGGGCACTGTCATTTGCCGCGTTCCGTACCGCAGTTGGACACGTCGTCGCCGCTGCGGGGATGACGAACGTCACGCGGGGCGGGGGTGCGGCGTGGACCGGGTCACGTGGGCGGCGTCACGCCCCGGGCCGCGCGGCCCGCGTCACCGGGCGGGCGCGGTCGCCGTGTCCGGCCGCACCACGCCGAGGATCGGCATCGAGCCCGCCCCCGCGATCGTCACCGTGCGCCCGGGACGCGGGGCGTGGACGACCTTGCCGTCGCCGACGTACATCCCGACGTGGCTGGCGTCGTCGAAGTAGATGATCAGGTCGCCGGGGCGCATGTCCTTGACGTCGACGTGCCGCAGCTGCTGCCACTGCTGCTGCGAAGTGCGCGGGACCGCCCGCCCGGCCGCCACCCACGCCTGCGAGGTCAGGCCGGAGCAGTCGTACGCGTCCGGGCCCTCGGCGCCCCACTGGTACGGCTTGCCGATCTGGGCGGTGGCGTACGCCACGGCCTTCCTGCCCTGGTCGGTCGTGGCGGCGTCGAGGTCCTTGACGGCGTTGGAGCCGAGCCACGCGGTCTGGGCCTTCTCCTGGGCCTGTCGTTCCAGCCGGGCGAGGCGCTCCTTCTCCTCCTGCTCCAGCTCGGACTCGAGCTCCTTGGCCGCCGCGATCTGCTTCTCGATCTCCTTCTGGGCCTTGGCCTTGGCCTTGCGGTTGGCCTCCAGCTTCTTCCACTGGGCGGCGGCGTCCGCCTGATAGGTCTCCAGGTCCTCCTGGGCGCGGGTCATCTCGCCGAGCAGGCCCTTGGTGGCGCGCTGGCCCCGCATCACCCGGCCGGTGTTGTCGAGGAACTCCTCGGGGTCCTCGCTCAGCACCAGCTTGGCCTCGTCGGACAGCCCGCCGGTGCGGTACTGGGCGCGGGCCGCGGCCCCCGCGCGGTCCTTGAGGCGGTCCAGCTCCTGCCGGCCCTCGGTGATCTTCTTGGCCAGTGCGGCGATCTCGGCGGACTGCTGCCGCGCCTTCTCCTCGGCGGCGTTGTACTGGTCCGTGGCCGAGGCCGCCGCGTGGTAGAGCTTGTCGAGCTTCTCGCGTACGGCCTCCAGGTCCTTGCCCGGGGTCGCGGCGGGTGGTGCCGTCCGGGAGGCCGAGGCCGAGGCCGAGGGAGTGGGGCCGGGATCGGCGAACGCCGTGCCCGGGGCGGCCAGCACCGTGACCGCGCAGACCACGGTCACGGCGGCAGTCGTCAAGCCACGCTTCCCCGTACGCATACCTCGACCCCCATACCTGATTTACCGTCAGTAACTTAGATCGCCCGAGGGATCGTGCCACGCCGGCGCGCAAAGCGACAGAGGGGGTGTTTCCGGGGGACGCGGAGGGCTCGCCCCCGTTTGCGGCGGCCTCGCCGCCGCTTCACCCCCTGTCGTCTCCCGTCCCCTGCCTCTCCGGCTCCCCCTTCCTTCCCTCCGTCGTCTCCCGGTACGGCGCTTCCCGCGGTGTGTGACGAACGCCGCACGGAGATCGTTCCCGCAGTGCGGCGCGTCGCGGCGTGTCGCTCAGCCGCGCGGGGCCAGCGCCTCCCAGCGCACCGTCACTTCGCCCTGCCGCCACCGCGCCGGTCCGTCCGTCACCGGCCAGTCGGCGCTCAGGTCCCGCACCGCCCGCATCCAGCGCTGGCGGGCGCCGTAGGAGGCGTAGGGCGCGGCGGCGGCCCAGGCGCGGTCGAAGTCGCGCAGGAAGGCGTGCACCGGCTCGCCGGGGACGTTGCGGTGGATGAGCGCCTTGGGCAGCCGTTCGGCCAGGTCGGAGGGGCGCTCGAGGGAGCCGAGCCGGGTCGCGAAGGTGACCGTGCGCGGTCCTTCCGGGCCGAGCGCGACCCACACGTGCCGCCGCCCGATCTCGTCGCAGGTGCCCTCGACCAGGAGCCCGCCGCGGGAGTGCGGCGACGCCGGCGCGAGCCGCGCGCACAGCCGCCGCCAGACCGCGGCGACCTCGCCCTCGTCGTACTGGCGCAGCACGTTCGCCGCGCGGATCAGCAGCGGCGGCCGGGGGACCGGGACCTCGAAGCCGCCGTGCCGGAAGACGAGCCCCTCGCGCGCGTACGGCTCGGCCGCCGCCACCCGCGCCGGGTCGATCTCGACGCCCACCACGCGCGCGTGCGGCGCGACCGTGCGCAGGCGGTGCAGCAGCTCGACGGCGGTCCAGGGGGCCGCGCCGTACCCCAGGTCGACGGCCACGGGGTCGGCGGCGCGACGCAGTTCGGCGCCGTGCGCGGCCGCGATCCAGCGGTCCATGCGGCGCAGCCGGTTCGGGTTCGTCGTCCCGCGCGTGACCGTGCCCACAGGGCGGGTGGTGGCGCGGGGTGTCATGCCTACGAGGGTATGCGGCCGGTCGCCCGCGCTTGACGGCTAACGCCGTTAGCCTTACGGTGAGGCTAACGGCGTTAGCTCACGGCGTCGCCCCGCCCGGCAGGAGGGAAACCGCATCATGAGCACGGTCACCGTCACCCCCCGGCCTCTCCGCCCGCTCGCCCGCGTCCGGCGCGCCGCCTGGCTGCTGGGCGCGCTGTTCTGGTCCGCGTTCGCCGTCCTGGAGGCGGTGCACCACGGCCGGACGGCGGGACTCCTGGCGTTCGCCTTCCTCGTGGCCCCGGACCTCACCTTCCTCGTGGGCCTGTCCGACGCGCCCCGCATGGAGAAGGGGCGGCTGCCGCCCCGCGCGGTGCCGTACCACAACGCCGCCCACCGCGCCCCGGTCCCGCTCGCGCTCCTCGCGCTCTACGTCGCCGTGCCGCTGACCTGGGCACCGGCGTTCGCGGCGCTGTGCGGGTGGCTCGCCCACATCTCGTACGATCGCGCCTTCGGCTATGGACTGCGTACGAAGGAGGGCTTCCAGCGTGGCTGACCGCCTGTCCCCCCGGGCCCGTGAGATCGCCGCGGCGGCACGCGCCCTCCTGGAGGAATCCGGACCCGCCGCGCTCACCCTGCGGGCGCTCGCCGACCGCCTGGGCATCAAGGCCCCCTCCCTCTACAAGCACTTCCCGGACAAGAAGGCCGTCGAGGTCGAGCTGGTCGCCCAGTTCCTCACCGAGACGGCCGAGGCGCTGGAGGCCGCCGAAGCGCGCGAGCCCGGCTCGCCGGAGGCGCTGGCGCGGGCGTACCGGGCCTACGCGCTCGCCCACCCTCACCTGTACTGCCTGGCCAACGAGCGCCCCCTGCCCCGCGCCTTCCTCCCGGCCGGTCTGGAGGACCGGGCCGCCGCACCGCTGCTGCGGGCCTGCGCCGGGGACGGGGACCTGGCGCGCTCGGTCTGGGCGTTCGCGCACGGGATGGTGGTCCTCGAGATCCACGGCCGGTTTCCCTCCGGGGCGGACCTGACGGCGGCGTGGGAGAAGGGCGTGCGGGCGCTGCGGCCCTGACCCCGGGGTCCGCGTACGCCTCGCGCCCACCCGGTCCTCGAACGGTTGAGCGATCATCGGTAATGATTCGGCAAAGGCCGGGAAACCGGAAATGGAGTGCCGACGTCCGGTGTTTCCCTCCGTGGAGGGCGGTCCCTGTCCTCCGACCGGCATGCCCGCAGCGAGGAGGACGGCTCGTGAGCCAGTACGTCAGCAGGCTCGGGCGTCGCTCACCGGCGGCCTCCCCGCGGCTGCGGCTGCACCGCAGGCCCCGCCGCGTCGCCATGCTCTCCGTGCACACCTCACCGCTCCACCAGCCCGGCACCGGCGACGCCGGCGGCATGAACGTCTACATCGTGGAACTCGCCCAGCGCCTCGCCGCGATCAACATCGAGGTCGAGATCTTCACGCGCGCGACGACCGCCGCCCTCCCGCCCACCGTCGAACTGGCCCCCGGCGTCCTCGTCCGGCACGTCGACGCCGGCCCCTACGAGGGCCTCGCCAAGGAGGAGCTGCCCGCCCAGCTGTGCGCCTTCACCCACGGGGTGATGCAGGCATGGGCCGGACACCGCCCCGGCTACTACGACCTCGTGCACTCCCACTACTGGCTCTCCGGCCACGTCGGCTGGCTCGCCGCCCAGCGCTGGGGCGCCCCCCTGGTGCACGCCATGCACACCATGGCCAAGGTCAAGAACGCCAACCTGGCCGACGGCGACACCCCCGAACCGGCCGCCCGCGTCATCGGCGAGACCCAGATCGTCGCCGCCTCCGACCGGCTGATCGCCAACACCGACGAGGAGGCCGGCGAACTCGTCCGGCACTACGCCGCCGACCCCGCCAAGGTCGCCGTCGTCCACCCCGGCGTCAACCTCGACCGGTTCCGCCCCGCCGACGGCCGCGCCGCCGCCCGCGCCCGCCTCGGACTGCCCGAGGACGCGCTGATCCCGCTCTTCGCCGGCCGCATACAGCCCCTGAAGGCCCCCGACATCCTGCTGCGCGCCGTCGCCGTCCTCCTCGACGAACGCCCCGACCTGCGCTCCCGCATCGTCGTCCCCGTCGTCGGCGGCCCCAGCGGCAGCGGCCTCGCCAAGCCCGAGGGCCTGCAGAAGCTCGCCGCGCGGCTCGGCATCGCCGACGTCGTACGCTTCCGCCCGCCGGTCGGCCAGGAGCAGCTCGCCGACTGGTTCCGGGCCGCGTCCGTGCTGGTCATGCCGTCCTACAGCGAGTCCTTCGGACTGGTCGCCATCGAGGCCCAGGCGGCCGGTACGCCCGTGCTCGCCGCCGCGGTCGGCGGCCTCCCCGTCGCCGTGCGCGACGGGCACACCGGCCGCCTCGTCCAGGGGCACGACCCCGCCGCCTACGCGCGCGTACTGCGCGATTTCGCCGACCACCCGGAGCTGACGTCCCGCATGGGCGACGCCGCCGCCCGGCACGCCCGGTCCTTCGGCTGGGACAGCGCCGCCGCCGCGACGGCCGACGTCTACGCGGCCGCGGCCCAGTCCCACCGCCGTCGCGTACGCTCCCACCATGGCTGAGGCACAGAAGGCGGCGCAGACCCTCGAGAGCGCCCTGAAGGACGCCGGGCTGGAGTGGGAGAGCCCCGAACCCGGCGCCTACGTCGTGAAGCTCCCCGGCACCCGCAAACTGTCGACCACGGTCTCCCTCCTCCTCGGCCGGCACTCCCTCTCCCTCAACGCCTTCGTCATCCGCCACCCCGACGAGAACGAACCCGCCGTCCACCGCTGGCTGCTGGAACGCAACCTCAAGCTGTACGGGGTGAGTTACGCCGTCGACCGCCTCGGCGACGTCTACGTCACCGCCAAGCTCCCGCTGTCCGCCGTCACCGCCGACGAGATCGACCGCCTCCTCGGACAGGTCCTGGAGGCCGCCGACGGTGCCTTCAACACCCTGCTGGAACTGGGCTTCGCCTCCGCCATCCGCAAGGAGTACGCGTGGCGGACCTCGCGCGGGGAGTCGACGCGGAACCTGGAGGCGTTCCAGCACCTGATCGAGCGCCGCTCCGGGGAATGACGCCCCGTCAACTCCGCTGCGACCCGGCGCGGTAGCGCCCCGGCGTCACCCCCACCAGCCTCTTGAAGTGCCGGGTCAGGTGGGCCTGGTCGTAGAACCCGGTCGCGCCCGCCACGTCGGCCGGTGCCCGCCCCGCGAGCAGCAGCCGCCGGGCCAGGTCCACGCGACGGGACATCAGGTACTGGTGCGGGGCGATCCCGTACGCCGCGCTGAACGCCCGCACCAGGTGGGCGGGATGGGCGGACACGAGCCCGCCGGCCTTCTCCAGCCCGATGCCCTCGACGACCCGCTCGTCCAGCAACTCGCGCAGCCGCCGGGCGAGTACGGGGTCGGGGCGCGGCGCACGGGGCGCGTCCCGGGGCCGCAGATGAGCCCGCAGCCGCTCCCCGATCAGCGTCAGCCTGCTCTCCGCCTCCAGCTCGTCACCGGGCCGGGCCAGCGCGGCGTGCACCTGCCCGACCCGCCGCCGCAGCACCGGATCGCGCAGGTCGGGGGCGTCGACCGCGCGCCCGATCAGCTCCTCGCCGAGCCGGGAAATGTCCAGGTACAGGACGCGCTTGCGGAAGCCGTCCGGGCCGGCGGGGGAGCCGTTGTGCGGCACGTGCGGAGGCAGCAGCGTGACCGTGCCGTGCGGCGTGCCGTGCTCGTGCCGGTCCAGGTCGTAGCGCACCGCCCCGTCGTCCACGATGAGCAGCGTCCAGGCGTCGTGGACGTGCATCGGATAGCTGTACGCGGTGTAGTGCGCGTGGAAGACCTCGACGACCCCGGGGACACGGGGGCGCCAGGCGGAGACGTTCCGCTGGTCGGCCATGCAAAAAACGTACAAGACCGCGCCGTGCGCCGACCGGCAGTCTCACCGTATGAGCACGCACGACGACGCACAGACCCCCGTCCGCTTCGACACCAAGATCGCCGTCCTGCTGCGCGAGGACCTGGAGACCTGGCAGCGCCTCAACGTCACCGCCTTCCTGGTCAGCGGCCTGGGCACCCAGTTCCCCGAGGTGATCGGCGAGCCCTACGAGGACGCCGACGACGTCGCCTACCTGCCGATGTTCCGGCAGCCGGTGCTGGTCTTCGAGGGCACGAAGGAGACGCTGACCAACGCCCACGCGCGCGTGCTGTCCCGCGCCCTGCCCCGCGCGCTGTTCACCTCCGACCTCTTCACCACCGGCAACGACCGCGACAACCGGGCGGCGGTCCGGGCCGTGCCGACCGCGGAGCTGGACCTGGTCGGACTGGCGGTGTACGGGCCGAAGAACGCGGTGGACAAGGTGCTGAAGGGGGCGCGGATGCATCCGTGACCGACGCCGGACGGGACGCCGGGGGCGTCAGGCCGCGCCGACCTCGGTCTTCGCGGCCACAGGCCCCCCGGCGGGCGCCGTCGCCGTCTCCTCTTCCTCCTCCTCGGGCAGTCGCCGCATCAGCGCCCCGTACCCGGCGGCGGCCACCGTGCCGACGACCGCGCACATGCCCCACAGCCACTCGGCGCCCCAGTGGTCGATGACGAAGCCCGACAGCAGCGGGGCGACGAGCGAGGCGACGGCCCAGGACAGGGAGTACATGCCCTGGTAGCGCCCGCGCCCGTGCACGGGGGAGAGGCGCACGACCAGCCCCGTCTGCGTCGGCGCGTTGACGATCTCGGCCAGCGTCCACACGCACACGGTGAGCGCGAACACCCCGACCGACCCGGCGAAGGCGGTGAGCCCGAAGCCGTACCCGGCGAGCAGCGACGAGGCGACGAGCAGCCGCCGGGGGTCCCGGTGCTCGATGAACCGGGTGACGGGGATCTGCAGGACGACGATCAGCACGCCGTTGACGGCGATGGCCAGGCCGAAGTCCGCGGGCGTGAACCCGGCCTCGCCCATGGCGACCGGCAGGCCCAGATAGCCCTGCTGGAAGATGAGGGCGACGAGGAAGGACAGCCCGACCACGCTCATGTAGCGCCCGTCGCGCAGGACGGTCATCAGGGAGACCGGGGGCTCGCCCGCCGAGGCGGCGTCCGGCGACGTCTTCCCGGGCCGCGACTCGGGCAGCTTCACGAAGACGAGGACCGCGCAGACCAGGGTCATGCCCGCCTCGATCAGGAAGCCGGCGAGGTAGCTGAACTCGGCGATGAACCCGGCGGCCATGGAGGAGATCGCGAAGCCGAGGTTGATGGCCCAGTAGTTCAGCGAGAAGGCCCGGATGCGGTCCTCGGGCCGCACGATGTCCGCCATCATCGCCTGCACGGCCGGCCGCGAGGCGTTGCTCGCCATGCCGACCAGGAAGGCGACGGCCGCGATGGCGACCGGGTCCCGCATGAACCCGAGCAGTGCGACGGACACCGCGGTGGAGACCTGCGCGACGAGCAGCGTGGGCCGCCGCCCGAGCCGGTCCGTCATCACCCCGGCCACCAGCGAGGACACGACCCCGCCGAGCCCGTGCAGGGCGGCTACCAGACCGGCGTACGAGGCGGAGTAGCCGCGGTCGAGGGTCAGGTACAGCGCCATGAAGGTGGCGACGAAGGCACCGAGCCGGTTGACCAGGGTGCTGGTCCACAGCCACCAGAACTCGCGGGGAAGCCCGGAGACGGACTCGCGCGCGGCACGTCTCAGCCCGGCGACGGACATGGGGACCCCCGATGGCATGTAAGCGGCTCAAGTGATGAACACAACTTACGAGCGAGCGGTTGTCGCAGGCCAGTCAATTAACACTTCCCGTCAACCGTCCGGCCACCGGGCGCGGCGCGCGGCCGGTCAGCGGGTTCGATTACGCTCGGAACCATGGCCGACGCACCGTACAAGCTGATCCTCCTCCGCCACGGCGAGAGCGAGTGGAACGAGAAGAACCTGTTCACCGGCTGGGTGGACGTCAACCTCACCCCGAAGGGCGAGAAGGAGGCGACGCGCGGCGGCGAGCTGCTCAAGGACGCCGGCCTGCTGCCCGACGTGGTCCACACGTCCGTCCAGAAGCGCGCGATCCGCACGGCCCAGCTCGCCCTGGAGGCCGCGGACCGCCACTGGATCCCCGTCCACCGCCACTGGCGCCTCAACGAGCGCCACTACGGCGCCCTCCAGGGCAAGGACAAGGCCCAGACCCTCGCGGAGTTCGGCGAGGAGCAGTTCATGCTGTGGCGCCGCTCCTACGACACCCCGCCGCCGCCGCTGGACCGCGACGCCGAGTACTCCCAGTTCTCCGACCCGCGCTACGCGGTGCTCCCGCCGGAGCTGCGCCCGCAGACGGAGTGCCTCAAGGACGTCGTCGTCCGCATGCTGCCGTACTGGTTCGACAGCATCGTCCCCGACCTCCTCACCGGCCGCACGGTCCTGGTCGCGGCGCACGGCAACTCGCTCCGCGCCCTGGTCAAGCACCTCGACGGCATCTCGGACGCGGACATCGCGGGCCTGAACATCCCGACGGGCATCCCGCTCTCCTACGAGCTGGACGCCGACTTCAAGCCCCTCAACCCGGGCGGCACGTACCTCGACCCGGACGCGGCGGCGGCGGCCATCGAGGCCGTGAAGAACCAGGGCAAGAAGAAGTAGGCCCCGCTTTTCAAAGCCCTCTGCCCTGCGACTTTCTCGCAGGGCAGAGGCTTTTGAGTGGGCTCGGGCTGCCCTCCGGGCCGCCTCCTGCGTGATGAGGCCGCGCTCAGGAGGGCCAGGCGTCGGCCATCTCGAAGGAGACCATCGTTCCGCCGAAGCGACTGGGACCGGAGTGCCAGGAGTCGGCGAGGGACTCGACCAGGGGCAGCCCGCGCCCGTGCACGTCGTCGGCGTCGGGGCACTTCATCCGGACGTTCGCCGGAGGCCCGGCATTGTGCACCTCGACTCGGAGAGAGGTCCCCTCGCGGAACCACTCCAGTCGGACGACCCAGGGTTCGTCCGACGTGCCGTGGACGACGGCGTTGGTCACCAGCTCCGAGATCAGCAGGACGCAGTCGTCGACCGAGCAGGCCGGGTCGTACGGCTCGATGAACTTCCGGAACCAGCGTCGGGCCCGCGGCACGGACTCCGGGACGGGGTGCAAGGTCATCGCGCCGAGGCGCGGTGATTCCTCACAGGGGTGGCGGTCGATCGTGTAGGCCACCTGCACTCACTCCCTGCCGCTGTCGTGGCAGTAGCGGCAACACCGCTCCCGGCCGTGGAACGCGCTCCTGTCCGGGCTGACGAACTTCGGCATCGACGCTGTCACCACGGACGCGCCGGCAGCCGAAGGATCGACTCTGAACGACGCCATACAGCACCCCCTCACACCTCACCGTGGAGGCCGCCACCGCAACCTCTCTAGACATCACACACTGTGGACTACATCTCTAGAGAGGTCAAGAATGCCGCGCGGTGGAGCCGCTGCTGACCAGGCATCGCCGCTACGCCCAGCGAGCGAATGCCCGACCTGTGGCCTAAGGTGTCTAGAGAGGAGAGGGAGGAGATCCACAGGATGGCGAACACCGAAGACGACCGTCGGCCCAAGTACCAGCGGATCGCGGACGCCCTGCGCGAGGCGATCGAGTCGGGCGAGTACGGTCCTGGTGATCGGCTTCCGGGAGAGAACGACCTCATGGCCACGTACGGCGTGGCCCGCATGACGGCCCGCCAGGCCCTGAGCGTCCTCCGGGACGAAGGTGTAGCCGAAGCCCGCAAGGGCGCAGGGGTGTTCGTCCGGGCGTTCCGCCCGCTTCGGCGTCGGGGCATCCAGCGACTGGCCCAACAGCAGTGGGGCAGCGGCCGTTCCATCTGGGCGGCGGACATCGAGAACCGCACGCTCGAGGTGGACCAGGTCAGCGTGTCCGAGGAGGCTGCGCCCGACCACGTCAGCACGGTCCTGAACTTGGCCGGCGAGGAGACGGTGTGCGTGAGGCGCAGGCGCTTCGTCCTGGACGCCAAGCCCGTTCAGCTGTCGACGAGTTATCTGCCCATGACCCTGGTGGCCGGTTCCGCGATCACCGAGGAGGACACCGGAGAGGGCGGAACGTACGCCAGGCTCGCCGAACTCGGCCACAAGCCGGTGCACTTCCGCGAGGAGATTCACTCGCGTATGCCGTCGAAGGACGAGGCGCAGCAGTTGAACATGTCCGCGGGCACTCCGGTCTTCCTCATCTGCCGGACCGCGTTCACGGACGAAGGCCGCCCCGTCGAGTTCAACGAGATGACGCTGGACGCCGCTTCGTACATCCTGGAGTACGCCTTCGACGCCTGACCCTGGGCAGCGGTTCCCCGCCGGGAGGGGGCTTTCCCTTGCCCCTGGAGTGCGGCCCGGCCGGTACGGCCGTCTGCGGTCGGCCCGCGTACCGCTACGGACCGGAAGGCGCGTCCTCGGTGTCAACGACGCCGAGGACGAAGCCGACTTGGCAGCCGAGTCGGGCCGACAGACCACCCACGACGGCGAAGCGTGATCAGCTTGAACCGTGGAGTCCATCATCGCCAGCGCCATAGCCGTTCTCGGTACCCTGCTCGGGTCGGGGATCACTCTGGCGTTCCAGCAGCGCACCACCGACAGAAGCCATCAGCTCACCCGCCGCGAGAAGCTCCGGCAGGAGCGGCTCGACGCCTACTCCGCCTACGCCGGCGCACTGGTCAACTACCGTCGCTGCCTGGTCCATCTCTGGTTCTGCGAGCACGAGCAGCCACCACCGGAGGAGCCCGACACGGTGCGCATCCGGGCCTACGACCTGCGCTCCGGCGCCCAAGAAGCCCTCTTCCGGGTGCAGATGCTCACGGACGACGGGAGGCTGAGTCAGGCCGCGGAAGGCGTCCTCACGGACATCACGCAGCTGTCCAAGGTGGACAGCAGGGCTGAGCTCGACGAGCTGAGAGCGCGGACCCGTGACAGCATCAGCCGACTCGTCGGCTCGGCGAAGCAGCACCTCTGAGGCGCGTGCGCAGGTTCCTGGGATGCATCCGAACGCCGACCGGGCCGCACCGCTCACAGCGAGCGTCTTCTCTCCAGGACGCCTCGGCTCAGACCTTCTCCGCGCTCACGCGTGGGTGCTCGGCGGTGAGCAGCCCGATGTCTTCCACGTCGGAAGTCAGGATCGTCACCCGGCCGGGATGCTGCAGGGCGGTCGCGCACAGCATGGCGTCGATGGCGTACTTGTGACCGTGCAGCCCCGCCGTGCCCAGCAGTGCGGCAGCGGACTGCGCGACGGCCTGGGTCACCGGCTCGACTCTCAGACGGGAGAGGGTCCACTTCAGTGCGGCGTCGTCGATCTTCGGGTGGATCACCTCGACCAGCACGGCGGCCGAGGTGATGACGGGCAGGTCCGCGTCGCGGGCCGCCGTCAGCCACTCGTGGATTTCCCGATCACGATGGACGGCCTTCGCCAGGCCCTCGCTGTCCAGGGCCAGGGCTCCGCTCACGCGGCTGCCTCGGCATGTGAAGCGCCACCGGTCAGCCGGGCGCGTTTGGCCGCCACGGCCTCGGGGTCGGCCGGGCCGTGCTCCTTGTCGAAGTCCGCGATCAGCTCTTCCAGGTTGTCCCGCTCGATCTGCCGCTGGGCCGCCTTCTCCAGGTAGGCCGAGACACCCCGCTTGCCGACCCGCTCACGGATCGCCTGCAGAGTCCCGGCGGTCAGGGTGACGGAGATACCGCTGGTGGGGCCGTCGCCGGGCAGGAAGTCGAGGTCGTCATCACTCACACGTCGACTATGCCATGGAAAATGGCATAGCGTGTGGCGCATGCGCCGGAGGAGGTCGGCGCGGAGGCCGTCGGGCACGAGGTGCGTGTCCGCTTCCAGCGGAAGGCGTGACCGGGGCGCCCGGGGTTCTCGGCAAGAGCCCGGATGCGCTCGTCGCGTTCAGCGGAACGCCGTGAGACCGGTGCCGTCCATGGTGGTGGGCGCTCATAGCGTTGTACATTCGCTGTGTCCCGTGTGTGATCAGGAGTCGAGGAGGTGGGGTCGATGACCGCGCTCAGTGCCACCGTGCGCAGCGCCCGGGTCTCCCTCGCGTCCCGGGCCGTGGCCTGACCCTCAGGCATGTCCCCGCTGAGAGCGTGAGCTCACAGGGGAACCACACGAACCTCTCCTGAAACGGACCTCCCATCGCCATGGGCAACACCTGGATCACGCGAGCCGAGACCGGCTCCGACGTCCCCGCCGTCCGCGACATCCTCCTCGCCGCCTTCCCCACCGCTCTGGAGGCCGACCTCGTCGACGCGCTGCGCGCCGACCCGGACGCCTGGATCGAGGGTCTCTCCCTCGTCGCGGCGGACGAGGCCGGCCGACCGGTGGGCTACGCCCTCCTGACCCGCTGCCACATCGGCGCCGTACCGGCCCTGTGCCTGGGGCCGTGCGCCGTCCTCCCGGAACGGCAGCGGACCGGCGCGGGCACCGCGGCCGTCCGTGCGGCCCTGGCCGCGGCGAGGTCGCTGGGCGAACACCACGTGGTCGTCCTCGGACACCCGTCGTACTACCCCCGGTTCGGGTTCTCCCGCGCCTCGGAACACGGCATCGGCGTGACCATCGACGTCCCGGACGAGGCCCTGATGGCACTCGGCCTCGACGCCGGCCGCCCGCTCCCCGGCGGTACCGTCCGCTACGCCGCCCCGTTCGGTATCTGACCCGCCCCGTGCCGCGGGGGAACTCCGACTCTCCCGCGGCACGTTCCGGACTCGCGGCACAGGCGGGCAGGGCCCGGCAAGGTCGGAGGTGAACCGTTGCCGAGGTCGCGCCTTCCGGGCGGGACGCCGGTCTCCGTAGCGTCCTGTGCGTGTACTTCGACGACGACGAACCGGTGTTCAAGCGGAGCAGGTGGGGCACGAGCCGCTACACGTACAACCCCCGGAACCCCGTCGGCTTCGCCCTGATCGTCGTCTCCCTCCTCCTGGCCGGGGCCATGATGCTGCTCATGCACTTGCACGCGGGGCCGTTCGCGTCTCCCGAGGAATCCACTCCCACGCCGGTGAGCACGCCGGACCTGTCGCGCTACCTTCTGCCGCACGACGACGGCCTCCCCTCGGGGACGCCGTCGGACACGGGGCACGACGGCCCGTGAGCGGACCGGCGTTCAGAGGGCCCCGGGCCGGGGCCCTCCTATCGCCAGGTCCGCCCGTGCCGCCTTGTGGAGGTCGTTCAGCGCGCCGATGAGCGCGGAACCCCGTTCGCCCCGGCGGGCGGCGGGGGCACCGGCCGGGTCCCGGGCGTGGACCAACAGGTCCCAGAGGCGCTCGTTGACCTTCCACGCCGCCCGGGAGGCGGCGTCTTCCGCGAGCAGGACGAGTCCTTCGTAGAGGATGGAGCGCCGGTGCTCCGCCGTCTCCATCTCCGCGAGCGCCTCGGAGGGGTCGTCGCCCCGCTCACGGGCCTCAAGGGCTGATTGCGCGGCTCGTGCGGTTTCCTTCACGCAGGAGACGTACTCCACGTACGAGTCGAGTTTCCGCTCGTCCCACCGCGTGGCCAACGCCTGCCGGAACCTGGCCCGTTCGGCCAGGGTCGTGGCGAAGAACGACGTGATCGCGCCCAGCAGGACGCCGACGAGGGTGATGATCTGACCGGCCATGGGGCCAAATTAGCGATCAACGGCCGTACGTGAGCAGATCGTGCGGGGCGCGGGACACGGCCACCGCGTGCCGGAGGCCGCGGCACGCTCGCCCGGCGGCCTCACCCCGCCGTCGGCAGGTGGCGCCGGCGGCGGCCTCGCAGGGCCTCCAGCGTCGCGCCCAGGGCCAGGGACTGGACCAGCGCAGAGAGAACGATCCCGCCGACGAAGAACCACATCGACGCGTCCCCGCCCTGGACCGCCTTGCCGAGCCACGCCACGAAGCCGAAGGCCGGGAAGGTGAACAGGGCCGGCCAGACCCAGATGAGCGAGGCGTCCGGGTCCGGCGCGAACAGCGGCTGCGCCGCGGCGACGGCGACGGCCGTGCCCACCAGGGCCAGGTAGACCGCCGAGGCGGGGTTGGCGAAGGTCAGGCGGGTCAGCGTGCGGAACGGGCCGGTGTGCGTGCTGGCGTTCATCGGAATCTCCCCGTGGGTCGTCGGTCCTGCTGCCAGGATCGGACGGGGAACGCCTCCGTGACCTGAGCACGCGTACTCAGGTCGTCGCGACGGCCTACGGAGAGAGGAGGAGCCGCTATACCGACAGCGGGATCTCGTGGACCTCGTCCGCCTTGTGTCCCGCGCGTTCGTGGACGCGCTGGACCGCCTCGGCCGACGGGCCCTCGGAGAGGCAGTAGACCGTGCCGGAGTCCGGGTCCGCCCACGCGTGCTCGAAGTGGACGCCCTCCTCCTTCTCCAGATCCAGGTCCATCCGGTGCGCCTGGTGGAGCTGGTCCGCCGTGATTCCGTGCATCCCGTGGTGCACGTCCATGAAGTGAGCCATGGCCGTCGCACCCCCTTTCGGGTCTCCCCTCCAGGGTGCGCCCGTACGGCGGCCGGGGCGAGCCCGGCCGCCGTACGCGTCACCGCGTCATCGTCCCGTCAGCCGCACTGGCACGGGTTGCCCGACTGGCAGCCGCAGCCGCAGCCCGAACCGCAGCCGCAGGCGGCGATCAGGGGCAGGCTGCGGAGGTCGGTGGGCTGCTCGGTCCGGCGTTCCTGCGCGGGGTCGGGTGTCGTACTGGGGGAATCGGCCATGGGTTCCTCCTCGAGGCTGGTGCCTGAGCCCATTGGAAGCCCGGAACCCCGGTCGCATCAACGGCGCACTGAGGCGCTCCCGCGCGCCCCCGGGACGGCCGCCGAATGCGCCCCGGTGCCGGACCGCCCCGACGTCCGCGGCGCGGTGGCCCGCCGCCCGGCACCCCGTCCCCGTGGGCCCCGTGAGCCCCGTCAGCTCCTCTCCACCCCCGTCACCGGCTGGACGTCCGCCTGGAGTTCGTCCGCGTGCTCGCCCGTGACCAGGTAGACCACCCGCTTGGCGACCGCGACCGCGTGGTCGGCGTAGCGCTCGTAGTAGCGGCCGAGCAGGGTCACGTCCACGGCCGTCTCGATGCCGTGCTTCCACTTGTCGTCCAGCAGGTGCTGGAAGAGCGTGCGGTGCAGGAGGTCCATCTCGTCGTCGTCCTGCTCCAGCTGGAGCGCCAGGTCCACGTCCTTGGTGATGATCACCTCGGCCGCCTTCGCCATCAGGCGCTGCGCGAGCTGGCCCATCTCCAGGATCGTGGCGTGCAGGTCGTGCGGGACCGCCTGCGCCGGGTAGCGCAGGCGGGCCAGCTTGGCCACGTGCTGGGCCAGGTCGCCCGAGCGCTCCAGGTCGGCCGACATCCGCAGCGAGGTGACGACGATGCGCAGGTCCGTCGCCACCGGCTGCTGCCGGGCCAGCAGGTCTATCGCCTTCGCCTCCAGGTCGTGCTGGAGCTCGTCGACCTTCTGGTCGCCCTCGATCACGTGCTCGGCGAGCTTCAGGTCGGAGTCGAGGATGGCGGTCGTGGCGCGCCCGATCGCCGACCCGACCAGCCGGGCCATCTCCACCAGGCTGTCGCCGATCGAGTCCAGTTCCTCGTGGTACGCGTCCCGCATCAGGTTCCCTCTCGTACGTCCTTGGAGGGGGCTCGGGCCCCGTGCCGCACCCCCACGCCTACACGTTCCGGCCTGTACGCGTCCGTTTCCGGCACCCCGGGTGAACCGTCCCTGGCTCCAAGGTGAACTCTGGGCGACGAGTGTTCGAGGTCGCACCCCGATGGCTGATGCGGGGCCGTCGGCCATGCCTAACCTGGGGGCATGGACGTGAACGCGGCGCTCGCCGCATCGGCAGCGATCGCCGGAGTGCTCACCGGTGTCATCGCCATGCTGGCGTTCCGCTGGAGCGAGCGCGACCAGAAGCGCCCGACCCGTACCTCCCTGCACACCGACCCGGTGCTCCCGCCCGGCGTGGACACCGTCCTGTCGGTGCTGCGCTCCTCCGCCGTCGTCCTGGACGAGGCGGACGGTGTCGTCAAGGCCAGTTCGGCGGCGTACGCCCTCGGCCTGGTCCGGGGCGGCGAGCTCGCCGTCGAGCCGATGCTGCAGATGGCCCGGGACACGCGGCGGGACGGGGAGATACGGCAGGTCGAGCTCGACCTGCCGAGGCGGGGCACCGGGCGCGGTGAGGCGCTCGCCGTCTCCGCGCGCGTCGCGCCCCTCGGATCGCGGCTGGTGCTGCTGCTGGTCGAGGACCTCACCGAGGCCCGCCGCATCGAGGCGGTACGGCGCGACTTCGTCGCCAACGTGAGCCACGAGCTGAAGACCCCGGTCGGCGCGCTCTCCCTGCTCTCCGAGGCCGTCATGGACGCCTCCGACGACCCCGAGGCCGTGGAACGCTTCGCCGGGCGCATGCAGATCGAGGCGACCCGGCTCACCAACCTCGTGCAGGAGCTCATCGACCTGTCCCGGGTCCAGAACGACGATCCGCTGGACGACGCCGAGCCCGTCCGGGTGGACGAACTGGTCGCCGAGGCCATCGACCGCTGTCGGCAGGCGGCGGGTACGAAACAGATCACGATGGCCGCCGGCGGCACCGGGGACCTGTACGTCCGCGGCAACCGCGGCCAGCTCGCCGCCGCTCTCGGCAACCTCGTCGAGAACGCCGTCAACTACTCGCCCGCCCGCACCCGCGTCGGCATAGCGGCCCGGCGCGTCAGCGCTCCCGGCGGCGACCTGATCGAGATCGCCGTGACCGACCAGGGCATCGGCATCTCCGAGAAGGACAAGGAGCGCGTCTTCGAGCGCTTCTACCGCGTCGACCCGGCCCGCTCCCGGGCCACCGGGGGAACCGGACTGGGTCTCGCGATCGTCAAACACGTGGTCGCCTCGCACGGCGGGGAGGTCACGGTGTGGAGTGCCGAGGGCCAGGGCTCCACGTTCACCCTGCGACTGCCGGAGTCGGGCACCGCCCGCGACCGCGCAGCACGACGGACCACCCACGACACCCACGACACCCACGACACCGACCACGCCGACCACATGGACCAGGTGGAGCAGATGGACCTGGGACACGTGGAGCACGGCGAGATCGCCGGCGACGGACGGTCCGCCCCCGTCGGCCCCGCCGCCCCTTCTCCATCCCCGTACGAAACGTTTCCCTCCCCGGAGGTCCTTCCGTGACCCGTGTGCTCGTCGTCGAGGACGAGGAGTCCTTCTCCGACGCCCTGTCCTACATGCTCCGCAAGGAGGGCTTCGAGGTCGCCGTCGCGACCACCGGGCCCGACGGACTCGACGAGTTCGAGCGCAACGGCGCCGACCTCGTCCTCCTCGACCTGATGCTGCCCGGGTTGCCGGGCACCGAGGTGTGCCGTCAGCTGCGCGGCCGCTCGAACGTCCCCGTGATCATGGTGACCGCCAAGGACAGCGAGATCGACAAGGTCGTCGGGCTGGAGATAGGGGCCGACGACTACGTCACCAAGCCCTTCTCCTCCCGCGAGCTGGTCGCCCGCATCCGCGCCGTCCTGCGCCGCCGCGGCGAGCCCGAGGAGGTCGCCCCCGCCGCGCTGGAGGCCGGGCCCGTCCGCATGGACGTCGACCGGCACGTGGTGACCGTCGGCGGCACCAAGGTCGACCTGCCGCTGAAGGAGTTCGACCTGCTGGAGATGCTGCTGCGCAACGCCGGCCGCGTACTGACCCGCATGCAGCTGATCGACCGGGTGTGGGGCGCCGACTACGTCGGCGACACCAAGACCCTCGACGTCCACGTCAAGCGGCTGCGCGCCAAGATCGAGCCCGACCCGGGCGCGCCGCGGTACCTGGTGACGGTGCGCGGGCTCGGCTACAAGTTCGAGCCGTAGCCGGACCGGCCCCGGCCCCGTACGTACGACGAAGGGCGGGACCCCCTCAGGGGGTCCCGCCCTTCGTGCTGCGGTGTACGGGGCTCAGTGGCCGGCCGTCTCCTCCTGCGTGTCGGAGCCGGCCGCGTCGGCCGAGGCACCGCCGGTCGCGGTGGCCGACGCGCCGTCGGCCGGGGCGCCCGAGGACTCGCCGGCGGCCGGCTCCCCGGAGGCCCCCGTGGACGGCTTCGCCGACGCGCTCGGCGTCGCCGGGACGTCGGTCGGACCCCACGAGGAGAAGTAGCTCTCGGCCGGGACGACGAAGGCGCGCAGGTTCACGTCACCGGTCTTGCTGAAGGTGAAGGTGACCTTCTGCGCGTTGCCGTCCTGGACGGCCTCGCGGCCGCTGGGCAGCATCGCGGAGGCGTTGTCCTTGCCGCCCAGGATCAGGGAACCGCCGGCCGGGACGGTCAGGCCCTTGCCGCCCTTGGCGGGCTTCAGCTCGGCGGACTTGCCGGCCACGGTGACGGATTCCAGCGTCTGGTCGGTCGAGCCGCCGTTGAACAGGGTGGCGGAGACCACGGCCGGGCCGGTCGACTTCAGGTCGGGCTGCGTGATGACGAGCGCGTTCTGGACCTTGATGTCACCGACCGAGGCCGCCGCGTTGTCCGGCTTGACCTGCAGGGTCTGGGCGTTGTGACCGGCACCGCACGCGGCGAGCGAGGCGATCGAGAACGCGATGGCGGCGGCGGCGAGGGCACCGCGTCGAAGGCTGCTGCTCACGGCGGCGGCAACTCCTTGGACTCGAACGAGGTGGCGGCAACGGATAAAGCCGCCCTAAGTGACTGTCAGCGGCCTTAGGTTACCGAGCCGTTCCCGGGGCGTCGCACCCGACCCTCCTCGGAGGGGGATCGGCTTAGCCCGGCAGGCGGTAGGGCCGGGGCCGTCGGACCGCGTCAGGACGGGCATCGAGCGCAGGGGCACCAGCAGTCGCATTGGTGCACAGAGTCAACATGCGCCCATCCGCCATTCGGATAAGAAGTGCCGTCATACCGGTGCCCCGCCGCGCGCGAATTTTGCGTGAAGGAATGCGCGGACGGACGCGGAATTGATCACCGGCGGGGCCGGCCGGGGGCACCCGTGATCAATTCCGGATTCGGCCGGAAGCCCGCGCCGGACGTCGAACGGAGTAGCGAAAGTCGCACGCATGGAACCGGACATATGGGGCCTTTCGGGCACTCGAGGGCTCCTCCGGGCGTGTGTGACGTGCATGTTTCGCCCGGCCTGAAGAGCCGCTCCGACCTGCGAATACTTTCTTCCGCTCGTCCCGCGAAGCACGTTCCTGTTGCTGTTGTCAAGCCCCGAGATATGCCCTGACCTGCGAAAACGCCATTCAGAAGACGCCGTATCCGTGTTACCCTGGATAGCCACGGAAGGGGTACCTGTCACATGACGTTCAAGGTTGGCGACACCGTGGTCTATCCCCATCACGGGGCCGCGCTGATCGAGGCTATCGAAACTCGCCAGATCAAAGGCGTGGACAAGACCTACTTGGTGCTGAAGGTCGCCCAGGGTGACCTGACGGTACGTGTGCCAGCGGACAATGCGGAGTTCGTCGGCGTGCGTGATGTGGTCGGTCAGGACGGGCTGGACCGGGTCTTCGAGGTGCTGCGCGCGCCGTACGCCGAGGAGCCCACGAACTGGTCGCGTCGTTACAAGGCAAACCTGGAGAAGCTCGCCTCCGGCGACGTCATCAAGGTCGCGGAAGTCGTACGCGATCTGTGGCGCCGTGAGCGCGAGCGCGGACTCTCCGCAGGTGAGAAGCGCATGCTCGCCAAGGCCCGCCAGATCCTGGTGAGCGAGCTGGCCCTCGCGGAGAACACCAACGAGGACAAGGCGGAGGCCCTGCTCGACGAGGTGCTCGCCTCCTGAGGCGAGACCCGCACGGGATCTGACGCGAGACACGGTCCGCCGACCGCTCGGCTCAGGCCCCTCGGTTCAGCGCATCCATGCCGCGGTGCCCGATGACAACTTCGCTGTCGCCGGGCGCTGCGGCATCTTCGTACCCCGACGCCCTACGCCTTCGTACGCTCATCCCGGGAGGCTTCCCCCGGCTCCGGCGTGCCGGGCCCGGGCCGCGGGCTCGACCAGGGTCACGGAAGGGTCCGGTCAAGGCGTCGCGCCCGGCACGGTGAGGCCATACCCAACTAGGTCGAGCACACAAACCTGACAGGAACCGATGTCTGACGAATCGCGCCCCTCGCCCGCGCAGCCGCCCGCCGAGGCGCGTACGACCGCCCGGACCGCGGCCGTGATCCCGGCCGCCGGCCGCGGTGTACGCCTCGGCCCGGGCGCCCCGAAGGCCCTCCGTGCGCTGGGCGGCACGCCCATGCTCATCCACGCGGTGCGCGCGATGGCCGCCTCCCGCGCGGTCTCCCTGGTCGTCGTCGTGGCCCCGCCCGACGGCGCCGCCGAGGTCAAGAGCCTCCTCGACCTGCACGCCCTGCCGGAGCGGACGGACTTCCTGGTCGTCCCCGGCGGCGAGTCGCGGCAGGAGTCCGTACGGCTCGGCCTGGACGCGCTGCCACCGGAGTACGACACCGTCCTCGTGCACGACGCGGCCCGGCCGCTGGTGCCGGTGGACACGGTGGACGCCGTGATCGAGGCCGTGCGGGAGGGCGCGCCCGCCGTGGTGCCGGCGCTGCCGCTCGCCGACACCGTCAAGCAGGTCGAGCCCGCCGCGGTGCCGGGCGGGCCGGAGCCCGTGGTGGCGACGCCGGACCGGGCGAGGCTGCGGGCGGTGCAGACACCCCAGGGCTTCGACCGGGCCACGCTGGTGCGAGCCCACGAGACGGTGACCGGTGACGTCACCGACGACGCGAGCATGGTCGAGCGGCTGGGGCTGACGGTGGTGGCCGTGCCGGGGCACGAGGAGGCGTTCAAGGTGACGCGGCCCCTCGACCTGGTGCTCGCGGAGGCGGTGCTGGCGCGCAGGAGGCTGAACGATGGGTTCTGAGACGGACGTTCCGATGGTGTTGCCGCAGGTCGGGATCGGTACCGACATCCACGCCTTCGAGGACGGGCGCGAACTGTGGTGCGCCGGGCTGAAGTGGGAGGGCGAGGGGGCCGGGCTGGCCGGGCACTCCGACGCGGACGTCGTCGCGCACGCGGCGTGCAACGCGCTGTTCTCCGCGGCGGCCCTCGGCGACCTGGGGCAGCACTTCGGCACCGGGCGGCCCCAGTGGTCCGGGGCGTCGGGGGTGACGCTGCTGACGGAGGCCGCGCGGATCGTGCGGGCGGCCGGTTTCCGGATCGGGAACGTCGCGGTGCAGGTGGTGGGGGAGCGGCCGAAGGTCGGCAAGCGGCGGGCGGAGGCGGAGAAGGTGCTGTCCGAGGCGGTGGGGGCGCCGGTGTCGGTGTCCGGGGCCACGACGGACGGGCTCGGGTTCCCCGGGCGGGGCGAAGGGCTGATGGCGGTGGCCACGGCGCTGGTGGTCCGGGCGGGGTGACGGCCGACGCCCCGGGGAGCGCGGGGCGGTGTCCGTCCGGGTGAGGTGACGGGCGCCGCCCGTGCCCGGGAGGTGCGGGCTCCGTCCCGCGCCTCGCCAGAGGGCTCCGTCCCCTGGCCCCCCGGCCCGTGCCCACCCACCGGCCGACTCGGTCGGCTGGATGTCGGGCGCCGTCTGCCGACTCGTCCGGTCAAGCGGTGGCCGTCGTCTTCGGGCTCGGTCGGCCAGGTGCGCCCGTGGCACTGCCCGGGGGCCACTACCCTGGACTCGTGACTATTCGCCTGTACGACACCAGCGCCCGGCAGATCCGTGACTTCGCCCCCCTCACGCCCGGGTGTGTCTCGATCTACCTGTGTGGTGCCACCGTGCAGGCCGCCCCGCACATCGGGCACATCCGCTCCGGACTGAACTTCGACATCATGCGCCGCTGGTTCGCGTACCGCGGCTACGACGTCACGTTCATCCGCAACGTCACCGACATCGACGACAAGATCATCAGGAAGGCGGCGGAGCAGAACCGCCCCTGGTGGTCCATCGGGTACGAGAACGAGCGGGCGTTCAACGACGCCTACGACGCCCTCGGCTGCCTGCCGCCGACGTACGAGCCGCGCGCCACCGGCCACGTCACCGAGATGGTCGAGATGATGCGCGGCCTCATCGAGCGCGGCCACGCCTACGAGTCCGAGGGCAACGTCTACTTCGACGTACGGTCCCTGCCCGGGTACCTGTCCCTGTCCAACCAGGACCTGGACGACCTGCGCCAGCCCGAGGGCGAGGGCGAGACCGGCAAGCGGGACCCGCGGGACTTCGCCATGTGGAAGGCGGCCAAGCCCGGGGAGCCGAGCTGGGAGACGCCGTGGGGACGCGGGCGGCCGGGCTGGCACCTGGAGTGCTCCGCCATGGCGCACAAGTACCTGGGCACCGAGTTCGACATCCACGGCGGCGGGATCGACCTGATCTTCCCGCACCACGAGAACGAGATCGCGCAGGCCGAGGGATTCGGCGACGCCTTCGCCCGGTACTGGGTGCACAACGCCTGGGTCACCATGAGCGGCGAGAAGATGTCGAAGTCGCTCGGCAACAGCGTGCTCGTGAGCGAGATGGTCAGGCAGTGGCGTCCGGTCGTGCTCCGGTACTACCTGGGCACGCCGCACTACCGCTCCACCATCGAGTACAGCGAGGAGTCCCTGCGCGAGGCCGAGTCGGCGTACGCGCGGATCGAGGGCTTCGTGCAGCGCGTCACCGAACTGGCCGGCGGGACGGTCGAGCCCGCCGCCGAGGTGCCCCTCGCCTTCGCCGAGGCGATGGACGACGACCTGGGCGTCCCGCAGGCCCTCGCCGTCGTGCACACCACCGTCCGGCAGGGCAACAGCGCGCTGGCCGCCGACGACAAGGAGGCCGCCGTCGCCCGTCTCGCCGAGGTCCGTGCGATGCTCGGGGTGCTCGGTCTCGACCCGCAGGCGCCGCACTGGGCCGGCGAGGCCGAGAAGGGCGAGGACCTGCACGACGTCGTCGACAGCCTCGTACGCCTCGTCCTCGACCAGCGGGAAGCCGCCCGGGCGCGGAAGGACTGGTCCACCGCGGACGCCATCCGCGACCGGCTGAAGGAGTCGGGGCTGGTCATCGAGGACAGCCCGCAGGGGCCCCGTTGGAGCCTCGGCTCCCGCTGAACCCCTCGGTCCGGGAGATCGACTGTGCCGCCCGGCCTCCCGGGCGGCACACTGCATAAGACGCAAGCACCACGCACACCCTCGTGAAGACGCAGAGAGCGGAGACAGGTAACTCATGGCCGCGAACAACCGCCGCATGTCCGGCAAGAAGGGCGCGCAGGTCGGCAGCGGCGGCAAGCGACGCCGGGGCCTGGAAGGCAAGGGGCCGACGCCTCCCGCCGAGATGCGCAAGGGGCACGCCAAGCAGCGCGCCGCCAACGCGAAGGCCCGCCGCGCCACGGGGCGCCCGCAGCAGCGACGCGGGGGCGGCCGGTCGACGTCCGAACTCGTCGTCGGCCGCAACCCCGTCTACGAGGCGCTGCGTGAGGGCGTGCCCGCCACGACACTCTACGTCCAGCAGTTCATCGACAACGACGAGCGGGTGCGCGAGGCGCTCCAGCTCGCGGCCGAGCGCGGCGGCATCAACCTCATGGAGGCGCCGCGCCCGGAGCTCGACCGGATGACCAACGGGCTCAACCACCAGGGGCTCGTCCTCCAGGTCCCGCCGTACGAGTACGCCCACCCCGAGGACCTGGTCGCCGCCGCCCACGACGAGGGCGCGGACCCGCTGATCGTCGCCCTCGACGGCGTGACCGACCCGCGCAACCTCGGTGCGGTCGTCCGCTCCGTCTCCGCCTTCGGCGGCCACGGCGTCGTCGTGCCCGAGCGGCGCGCGGCCGGCATGACGGCGGGCGCCTGGAAGACGTCCGCCGGTACCGCCGCCCGGACGCCGGTGGCCCGTGCCACCAACCTCACGCGCGCGCTGGAGTCGTACCAGAAGGCCGGACTCGTCGTCGTGGGCCTCGCCGCCGACGGCGAGGCCGAGCTCGGTGACCTGGAGGCCCTGGACGGGCCCGTGGTCATCGTGGTCGGCAGCGAGGGCAAGGGCCTGTCGCGCCTGGTCGGCGAGACCTGCGACTTCCGGGTGCGGATCCCGATGCCCGGCGGCGCGGAGTCGCTCAACGCCGGTGTCGCGGCGGGGATCGTGCTGTACGAGGCGGCGCGCAGGCGCGCCTGACGGCGGTCGGGCGCACGGGGCCGCGCTCCACGAGGCGACCGCCCACGGGGGACCGAGTGTTCGGTTCGGTCCCCCGAACGGGGTGTTCCGGACGGTCCGGGCGAGCTTGACGCGGTCCGGACAGATCCGGCGGGTCAAGGCAGTGTCCTAACGACACGTCACTCGGTTAGATGAGCGTGGACACCAGAACACCCCGCACGCCCACGGGGGACAGCTCGTCGGGGTACGACGACGCTCCCGCGCTGAGCATGGTGAAGGTGCCGAGCGATCCGGCCCAGGTCATCGTCAACCACGCGAGTTTCCGGGTGCAGCTCGGTGCCTCCGCGCGGCGGACCCGGTCCCTGCGGATCGCGCGGCACTTGAGCGCCACCCAGGACACCGCCGGTATGCCGGCCGCCGGCACCACGGTCCCCGCGCCCGCCCGGCGCCGTCCCGTCGTCTGGAGCGGCCGGTCCGACCCGGACGACACCGGCGCCCACCGGCTGCTCCAGGCGGTGCGGGCCGGAGCGGGCCGGCACGCCGAGGACCCGCTCGCCGACACCTCCGCCGATGCCGGCGCCACCCAGGTCATCCCCCGCGTCGGCGAGGGCGGCCGCCCCGGCTACGACCCGTACGACGACTTCGGCGACGGCCCCGACACCCAGCCCCTCGAGACCCCCCTCGTCGGCGGCCGGCGCGGCACCGGCCGCGAGGGCTCCCGGCTGCTGCCCGCGATGCGCACCGTCGGCAGCGCCTACGACGAACCCGCCTACGCGACCGACGACTTCGGCCCGGACCCCGCCGACCACGACACCGGCACCGGCACGGGACCACGCGTCCGACGCCACGCCGACGACCCGGCACGGCACGCCTACTATCCCGGACGCCGCATCAATCTCGGCGTCGTGCTGCTGCCGCTGCGCGTCTTCCTCGGCTTCATCTCCGTCTACGCCGGCATGGGCAAGCTCTGCGACCCCGTCTACTTCGACGGCGGCGAACGCGGCTCCATGGTCAAGTGGCTCCACACCCTGCACCCCTGGGACGTCGCCGAACCGCTGCGCCAGTTCGCCCTCGCGCACCCCGTCGGCTCCGGCCTGGTCATCGCCTTCCTCCAGGTCATCGTGGGCGTCCTGACCGTCCTGGGCTGCTGGCAGCGCGTCGCCGCCGCCATCGGCGCGTTCCTGTCCGCCGCGCTGCTGGTCACCGTCAGCTGGAAGAGCACGCCGGCTTATGACGCGCCCGACATCATCTACCTCGCCGCCTGGTCCCCGCTGATCATCGCCGGCGCCCCCGTCTACTCCGTCGACGGCCGCCTCACCGCCGGTGCCTGGCGCCGCCTCGGCCCCCGCGCCGACATCTGGGACCTGCGCCGCTACGTGCTGCGCCGCGGCGCTCTCGTCACCTTCCTCGTCACCGGCGTCACCCTCCTCGTCGGCTCGCTGCTCGGCGGCGCCGTACGGGACGCCGACCGCGTGGTCGTCCCCGGACCCGGCGAGGGCCCGCGCAACGAACTCCCCGGCTCCCCGCTCCCCCAGGAGCCCGGTGAGCGGAAGCGGAGGACGCCGGAGGCCTCCTCCTCCGCGCCCGCCGAGGGCACCGCCACGTCCGGCGCGACCACTCCCGCCGAGGGCGACGAGACCACCCCCGGAGCGACCGGCGACAGCGGCAGCACTCCCGGCGGCGCCCCCAGCCAGACCCAGGGCACCACGGGCCAGGCCCCGCCGCGGCGGACCTCCCCGGTCGGCCAGGTCCCGAGCACCAGCGCCGGTCCGACCTCCGGCGGTACCGCCACCGGGGGCAGCGACGACGGCTCCACCGGTTCCACCGGCAGCGGGGACGGCGACGGCGGCTCCTCCTCTTCCACGGGGCAGCCGGGCAGCCGCCTGGTGGGCGGCCTCCTGGGCTAGGCCGTCCTGACCCGGTGCCGCACCGGGACACCGGCACAGGGCGCGTACGACGACGGGTCCCGCACGGACGACGTGCGGGACCCGTCGACGTAGGGGATCAGCGGCTCAGCGTGTCCGGCTCCCGGGCCGCCTCCGTGGCCCGTCGGGACGTTCAGCGGCCGGCCAGGGCCGCCAGTTCGCGGGCCGCCTCCGTCAGGTCCTTCGCGGTGTCGATCGCCCGCCAGTAGGAGCCCTGCGGGATCGGGAAACCGGCCAGCCGGTGCTCGCGGGCCAGCCGCGGGAACGTCGTCCGCTCGTGGTCGCCGCGCTCCGGGAGCAGCTCGGCGAAGGCGGGCGAGAAGACGTAGACGCCCGCGTTGATCTCGAAGGTCGACGGGGGCGCCTCGATGAAGTCCGTGATGTGCCCGAAGCCGTCCGTCTGCACGGCGCCCCAGGGCAGCCGCGGGCGGGCCAGGGCGAGGGTCGCGACGGCGTCCCGCTCGGCGTGGAAGTCGGCCATGTCGCGCAGTGAGAAACGCGTCCAGATGTCGCCGTTCGTGGCGTACCAGGGCCGGTCCGGGTGGGGGAGGTGCGCGGCGGCGTACTTCAGGCCGCCGCCGCGGCCGAGGGGCTCGGGCTCCACCACGGTGGTGACGGACAGCGGCAGGTCGGCGTTCTCCAGCCACTTCTGGAGCACTTCGGCGAGGTGGCCGCAGGAGACCACCACGTCGGTCACGCCCTCCTCGGCGAGCCAGGCGAGCTGATGGCCGATGATCGGGGTTCCGGTGCCCGGGATCTCGACCATCGGCTTGGGCCGGTCGTCGGTGTACGGACGCAGGCGGGATCCCTGCCCGCCGGCCAGGACGACGGCTTGAACGGGGCGGCGGGACGCGGCGTTCGGATCGGTCATGACCCGAACTGTACGTGGCGCCCCGCCGGCCCCGCGGGGGTGCTCGGCCGCAGGGGGCTCAGCGGTGCGCGGCCAGCACGCCCGAGGCGAAGGAGGTGTCGCAGACGGGGCGGGCGTACGACTGGGCGCGCGTCGGGCCGTAGACCTTGACCGCCGCGCGGCCTAGGGAGCGGGCGATGGACGCGCAGTGCCTGGCCAGTGACGGGCGGTCGTCGACGGCCCGCTGGAGGTCGGTGAGGGCGACGCCCGGGTCCTCCTCCTGGAGCTCGGTCAGCAGCCGGTCGCGCAGCACCTCGTGCGGGGCGCGTGCCCCGGCGCGCGTGGAGGCCCCGGCGGCGGAGGCGTCCGACGCGGTGAGCACCGAGTTCGAGGGGTCCCCCGACCAGTTGACCCGGGTGACCGCGAGGGTCCCGGAGAGCACCAGGACGACGGGCAGGACGAAGGCGAGGGAGCGGCCGATCCGGCGGGCGGGGCCCCGGCCGCTACGCGTCTGCTGGGTGGCGGAGTGCTTCACGGAGTGCTTCACGCGAGTGAGGGTAGCGCCAGGTGATGATTTGGCGACATTTAGTCACCGGTTCGGGGGATAGGGAAGGCCCGGAAAATGGGTAACGGGTTGACGCACACCGCTCGAAACGTCCGGTGTGCCGGGGTATTTGTCGACAACGGGAAGGGCCCCGCAGCAGGCTGCGGGGCCCTTCCCGTCGATGCGGGGGGAATTCACCCGTGCCGGGGACGCCCGTCCCCGGCACGCACCGGGCGTCAGTCGGAGAGACGCGCGCCCGAGGAGGACGAGAACACGTGGAGCTCGCCCGGCCGCGGCACGACGTGCACGGTCGCGCCCTTCTCCGGCACCGCGCGGCTGCTGACGCGGACCACCAGGTCCTTCGTCTCGCCGCCGACCTCGACCGTGCCGTAGATGTAGCCGTCGGCGCCGGTCTCCTCGACGACGTTGACCGAGACCGCGAGACCGGCCGGGGCGTCGGCGGAGTCCTTGGACAGGGACGCCGCGGCGCCGCCGTTCAGCTCCACCACGTCGAAGTGCTCGGGGCGGACGCCGACGGTGACCGTGCGGTCGCCCTTGTCGGACGCGGCCTTCAGGGCGTCCCGGCCGACCGGGACGACGCTGTTGCCGAACTTCACACCGCCGTCGGTGATCGGCACCTCGACCAGGTTCATGGCCGGGGAGCCGATGAAGCCGGCGACGAAGAGGTTCGCGGGCTTGTCGTACATGTTGCGGGGCGAGTCGACCTGCTGGAGCAGACCGTCCTTCAGCACGGCCACCCGGTCGCCCATCGTCATGGCCTCGACCTGGTCGTGGGTGACGTAGACGGTGGTGATGCCCAGGCGGCGCTGGAGCGAGGCGATCTGGGTGCGGGTGGAGACACGGAGCTTGGCGTCCAGGTTGGACAGCGGCTCGTCCATGAGGAACACCTGCGGCTCACGCACGATCGCGCGGCCCATCGCGACACGCTGGCGCTGACCACCGGAGAGCGCCTTCGGCTTGCGGTCCAGGTACTCGGTCAGGTCGAGGATCTTCGCGGCCTCCTCGACCTTCTGCCGGATCTCCGCCTTGTTGACGCCGGCGATCTTGAGGGCGAAGCCCATGTTGTCGGCGACCGTCATGTGCGGGTACAGCGCGTAGTTCTGGAACACCATGGCGATGTCCCGGTCCTTCGGCGGCAGGTGGGTGACGTCGCGGTCGCCGATGCGGATGGCGCCGCCGTTGACGTCCTCGAGCCCCGCGAGCATGCGGAGCGAGGTGGACTTGCCGCAACCGGACGGGCCGACCAGGACGAGGAACTCGCCGTCCGCGATGTCGATGTCGAGACCGTCGACGGCGGGCTTGTCGGAACCCGGGTAAACGCGGGTCGCCTTGTCGAACTGGACTGTGGCCATGGTGATGGGCCCCCTTCTACCGGCAGGAACGTGCCGGACGATCCGTTGTAGGAAGGTGGTGATGTGGTCCACACGAGTGAACTGGATCAGGACGGTACCCGGCGTTCACCTGATCTGTCAGTACCTGTGGGCCTGTGAACTTCGGCGAAATTTTCGCACCTCACCGTTCACCGACTCTGTGTACAGTGGAGCAGCCTCCGCGCGCACCGCCGCGCGACGCCTCCTTAGCTCAGCTGGTCAGAGCGCCGCTCTTGTAAAGCGAAGGTCGTCGGTTCGAATCCGACAGGGGGCTCTTCTAACACCGCGCTGACCTCGGGTTTCTCCCCAGGGAGGCGCTTTACTCGGCCTCGGACTCCTCGTCCGGGGCCGATTGCGTGAGCGGTGCGTGAGCGGATGCGTCATCAATGCCCGACTGGGCTGCGGATTCCCCGGCATCCGCCGGCATCTCCTCGGCGCCTGACTCCACGCCGTCAGGCGCCTCTCGCTCGGCTTCCGCCCCCTCGGCATCACCCGTTCGGCGTGCGCGCGGGACAAGGCGGGCGGCGGCCTCTGCGATCGCGCGGTCGGCTTCCGGGAGCAGGCTCGTGTACGTGTCCGCTGTGATGGCGATCGAGGAGTGGCCGAGCATCTCCTGGATGTCCTTCAGGTCGGCACCAGCCGCGTGGGCGAGCGTCGCCGCGCCGTGGCGGAGGTCGTGGAGCCGGATCGGCGGGAGGCCGATCTCCTCGTACAGCTCGATGAAGCGTCGGGTGACGTTGGCGGGGTGGAGCATCTCGCCGTTCTCCTTGGTGAACACACGGGCGGTCTCCACCCAGGCGCTGCCCCATTCCTCTCGGTCCTTGTCCTGCTGGACGCGGTGCTGCTTGAGGGCCTGGACCGTGTCGGAGTCGAGCGCGATGGTGCGGGCGCCGGCGTCGGTCTTGGGATCGTCCTCGTACACCTCCCAGCCGCTGACGACGAGCTGCTTGGCCACGGTGATACGGCTCTCATGGAGGTGAGTGTCGGTCCACCTCTGCCCGCACGCCTCGCCACGCCGCAGCCCACGGAAGGCGACCAGGTGCCACAGCGCGTACAGGCGGTCCTCCGCGACGTGGTCGAGGAAGAGGCCGGTGTGCTCCGGCGTCCACACCATCACGGGTGATGGCTTCTCGCCGGTGCGCTTCCAGTGGAGAATGCGCTCCTCGGTCCACACCAGCGCCTTGGGGCGCTTGCCCGCCTCCATCGGGACGTGCGCCGCCGGGTTGAAGGTGATGAGCTGCTGGGCGATCGCGGTGTTCAGCGCGGCCCGCAGAGTGGAGCGGATGCGCTGACGCGTGGCCGGAGTGACCATGCGGCGGAAAGGATCCATCTCGGCGATGGCGGCCTTCAGCACCTTGCGGCGGGCGCGGTGCTCGCGCCCCTTCCAGGGGATCTCGGCAAGGTCCTCGATTGCCCTGCGGCGGGCGGCGTTGGCCTCCTCGATCTCGACGTTCGCCTCTGCGATGGCCTCGAACATCTCCGACAGGTGGCTGACGCGCAGGCGGTCGAGCCGGATGTGCCCGATCCGCGGTTTGAGATGGACGCGGATGTTGCTCTCATCTCGGCTGATGGCGCTCGGCCGTCCCTTCTTGGCAGCCAGCCACATGTCCAGCCACTCGCCGACGGTGAGTCGGCTGGTCAGATCCAGGCCGTGGCTGAGGCGCCGCCGCGTCTCCTCGACGTTCGGGAGCGGGGCCTTCTCGTCAGCCACCTTCTCCAGTAGCTCGGCGATATGCGCCAGCCCTTCGGGATCGTCGGATTCGGCGAGCCCGAGGAGGGCACGGACGTGGTCGAGGTCGGCCTGGGCGGCTTTGAGGGAGTCGTAGCCGGCGCGGCTGAATGAGCGGCGGGTGCCGTCCTCGCGGGACGGTAGCTCCTGGCGTATGGAGTACGAGCCGTGCTTGCGGCTGGAGAGCTTGGGGCAGTTCTTGCCGAGCGGCTTGCCGGTCTCGGGGTCGCGGCAGTAGCAGCGGCGGTGGGTGGAGCCCTTCAAAGGCGTTCCTCCGAGGTGTCGGTATCGGGTTCGGGCAGGTCTACGTCGCCGAGTGCGGGCGGTAGCGGGGGTGGGGTGGCCCCCTCGTCGCGGAGGTCGCGGCGGAGGTAGCGGAGCCTGTACTTGGCCGAGACGGCCTGGTCGGCGTACTTGCTCCGCCTGCGCTCGGCTTCCTCCTTCTCGGCGCGGCTGGTGGCCGTCTTGGCTGCGAACCGGGCGCGTTCTTCCTCTTCGAGTGCGGCGATAGCGGTGCGGACGAGACTGGCGTGAAGCTCGAAGTCAGGGACCAGGCCCGCGTCGTGGCCGGGCACCTCCTCCTCACCGGTGAAGCGGCGCAGGGCGTCCCAGGTGGGCACGAGGTGCTGGAAGGGGAGTTCCTGGGCCTGCTCGACGTAGCCGACCGGGAAGATCAGGCAGACCGGGTACGTCTCCAGGGCGGCGGCCAGGACCATGACGTCCACGAGGGGGAGGACCGCCCGGCGCCCGGACTCCATGTTGGCGATCACGTTGCGCGGGATGGGATGGCCGAGCTGCTCGCACCGGTCTGCCAGTTCCTGTGCGCTCCACCCCATCTCCTTCCTTCTGCGTCGGACTTCTCCGGCCACGTTGGCCTTGATCCGGTCCGCCCACTCGGGGACGTCGTCCTCGTCGCTTCCATCATCGAAACCGGGTTGTGTCATAGAGACACATTAGCTTGGCCATCCTGGTTTATAGACGCCTGGAGCCGGACGTGATGACCGCGTTCGCCGAGGGCTGCATGGAAAGGGGCGCACTGTATGCGCGACGACGCGATGACCGAAGACTCGAAGGGCTTGAAGGGGATGAGTCGGGAAGAGGTGCTCGCCCTTCCCGTGGCGGTTGACCTGGACACGAGCAATCGAGCGCTGGGGCTCGGCCGGAGCAAGGGGTATGAGCTGGCGAAGCGGGGCGCCTACCCGTGCAAGGTGCTGCGCCTGGGCAACGCCTACCGGGTGGTGACCGCCGACCTGTGGGAGCTGCTGGGTCTGGCGGCGTGAAGGGGCGGGAACATAGCAGACGGTTCTGCGCTGAGCTGACACAGAAATGCTGGACTGTTGCCCAGGGCGGACGTACTGTCCGTGTTCCCTCGGGGAACCGAGCGAGTGTCCCGACTCGGGACAAAGCCCCTGTTCCGACTCGGGACAGAGCCCTTGTTCCGACTCGGAACGCAGCGCGTGTTCCGTCTCGGAACGCAGCGGGCCTCCGGCGAGGCAACGCCGGAGGCCCGGGAATCCCCGTCGCCCGCATCCAACGAACGATCCGCGCCGCTGGGCCTGCATGCCCGGAGCCGCAGAAGAGGAGCCGCCCAGTGCAACCTGAGAACCCCGCGCCCTATTCCACCCCCGTACCCCCTGTCGCCGCTTGGCCGCCGGTCGCAGTGCCGGGCAAGTCCGGCCAGGGCGAATCCGAGCCCGCCGCGCCGGCCGAGGCTCCGCTGCCGGATCCGGAGCCGACCGCTGGGTCGATGCTGCTGGATGAACTGCGTGGGCAGATAGCGAAGTTCGTGATTCTGCCGTCGCCGGAGGCGCTGGATGCGGTGACGTTGTGGGTGGCGGCGACGCATCTGCAGCCCGCCTGGCAGCATGCGCCGCGGCTGGCGGTGGTGGGGCCGGCGAAGCGGTGCGGTAAGTCGCGGCTGCTGGATGTGCTGACCGAGACGGTCCACGAGCCGATGCTCACCATCAACACCACACCGGCTGCGGTCTTCCGGTCGATCACCGAGGAACCGCCCACGCTCCTGGTGGACGAGGCGGACACCATCTTCGGCACGCCGAAGCAGGCGGAGAAGAACGAGGAGATGCGCGGCCTGCTCAACGCCGGCCATCAGCGCAACCGCTACGTCACCCGTGTGGTCGGCAACGACCACACCCCGCACCGGTTCGCTACCTTCGCCATGGCGGCGCTGGCGGGGATCGGTGACCTGCCCGACACGATCATGGACCGGGCTGTGGTGGTCCGTATGCGCCGCCGGGCGGACGGGGAGCGCGTCAAGCCCTTCCGCTCCCGACGCGACATCCCGGCTCTGCACGACCTGCGCGACCGGGTCGCTGCATGGGCGAGGCCGCTGCTGGATGAGGCGGCGGATCTGGAGCCGGAGATGCCGGTGGAGGACCGGGCCGCGGACACCTGGGAGCCGTTGGTCATCATCGCGGACCTGGCTGCCGGATCCTGGCCCCGGCGCGCCCGCGAGGCGTGTGCACGGATGGTCGCCGCCGAGGTCGAGGCGGAGGAGGACCGGTCCGGCGGGGCCCGGATCCTCGCGGACATCCGCAGGGTGTTCGTGGCACAGCGCGAGCCCGACAGCCTCACCACGGACGAGCTGCTCCACCAGCTCCGCCTGGATGCCGAGAGCCCGTGGGCGGAGTGGGGACGCAACGGGCTGAACGCCAAGGACCTGGCAGCGATGCTCCGGGAGTTCGGCATCAGGCCCGGCAATGTCCGCCTCGCCGACGGAACCCAGCGCAAGGGCTACATGCGCAACAAGTTCCTCGACGCCTGGCGGCGCTACTGCCCCACCGTTCACTCGGTGAACGCCGAGCCTGCCGCCCCCGCTACAGGCTGAGCCCCGCACCCCCCGGGTGGCCGTCCCTGCCGTCCCTGCCGTGATCTCGCAGGTCAAACGGCACGCAGGCAAGACGGCAACCGGGGACAAGACGGCAGCACGATCATGGCGATCGCTGCTGCCGTGAGACGCCGCCCGGATCCGTCTTGTGCCGTCCCATGCGTCCGCGCCGTATCACCGCAGGTCAAAGCCCGGTCTGCCGGGACGGCACAACGGAGCGGTGCCGTCCCGGTCCGCAAGGGATAGGCCGAGACCCCACCGGCCGACCCTCGCCGCCAGGCCGCGCCCGCACACGCGGGAAGCGCCCGGACCCGGCCGGTACGGCACATCAAGGCCCCTGCCGTACCGGCCCTGACCTGCGCTTGCAACGGCCAAGACGGCAAGACGGATCACACCGCCACACCCCCAGGAGCACCCCGCTTGACCCTCCCCACCTCCAACCCCACACCCACCAGTCGTGGGCACCGCCCCGGCGGAGGGCGGCTGTCGATGACCAAGCAGGACATCGAGCGGTACACGCTCGGTGCGGCCGGCTTGGTCATCGTCGCCCTCACCATCAGCGGATTCTGGCTGTCGTACGCGCACCTTGCCGAGGTCGCCGGCCAGCACGGGCTGCGCAGCTCTCCCACCCGCCGCTGGGCCTGGCCTGCGACCCTGGACGCGTTCATCGTCGCGGGTGAACTGCTCATGCTCCGCGCGGGCCTGCGCAGGGTGACCGACAAGTGGGCAATCGCCCTTACGGCCACCGGGTCGGTCGGTTCCATCGCGCTCAACGTGGCCGGAGTCAACGGCACGGGCAGCGCGGGCACCGTGCCGCTGCTCGACTACGTGGTCGCCGCGGTTCCTCCGACCGCCGCACTGCTGGCCTTCGGTGTCCTGATGCGGCAGATCCACCAGCTCGTCGACCAACCCGCAGGCCATCCGGATCCCGCGCCGGTTCTGGCGCCGGAACCACCGGTCGCCGCCCCCGCCACGATCGGCGAGCCGCCGGCCGAGCCGGTCCGGCCCACCGAGCCGCTGGCCGCTGTGCCCAGCCAGCTAACGGAACCACCTTCCGGGATTGCGGAGAGCAGGCCGCGTGGTGGCCGTCCGCCCGGCGCCACGCTTGAGGAACTCGTGGAGATCGGCCGGATCACCCTCGCCGAGCACGGAACGCTGACCCGGTCACTGCTCCGAAAGGCCGTCAAGACCAAGGGGCTGACGATCAGCAGCGAGCGGCAGACCGACGTGATGACCACCCTCCGGCCCGAAATCGAATCCGCCGCCGAGACCGGTCCGGACAGCGGCTGACCGGATTCCCACCGGGGTGACCGGAACCCTTCCGGTCACCCCGGCCAGTCGATCCCCGGTTTCACTCGACGCCCGCTTATCCACATCTGTGGACGGGGCGGTGACCCCCCACTCCGCTGCCCTCTCCTGCGGAACCGCCCGCCTTGCCCATCCCCCTTGGAGCGCCGCCCGTGACGCACGACCCGCACCACCCCGAAAACGCCCCAGACGAGCCGATGGCGCTGACGAAGTCCCCGACGCTGATGAACCGTCTGCGGCGTGCGTTCGGACGGGGTGCCCCTGGCGGAGCCAGTAGTACCCCGAGTCCGACTCAAGGCCGGACTTCGGGGATCTCCGCCCCGGGGGTGGCAGAGACGGCCCGGCGCCAGGGGGCGCAGGACCAGGAGGCCGTGGCCGAGGACGGCCCTGACCCGGACACGCTCCACGCCGTCCAGCGCCAGATCCTCCACCCTGTGCGTCAAGACGCTGCTATCGCCGGCGAGCCCGCCGTGCAGAGCGTCCAGCCGACGATCCGCCGCTTCACCGGCGACAAGCGTGATGACCGCGTCGGCCCCCTGCGCTTCACCGACGACGAGCGCACCCGGCTCAGGGAAGCCGCCGCCGAGCACGGCTACAAGGGCGAATCCGGCTTCGCCGCGGACATCGTCCTGGCGTTCATCAGCGGCCGGTTCACCGCCAACCTGCCCCTGTCCGAGGACCGCCGCCGCACCCACATCTTCCGCGCGCAGGTCCTGCGCCAGCTCAACCGCATCGGCGTCAACGTCAACCAGATCGCCCGAGCCCTCAACAGCGACTACACCCCGCCCGACATCCGCCGGCACCTTGCAGAAGTCCAGGATTTGCTGGAGCTGATCGCCGAGGCCCTGCGCCAGCCCGCCGACCCAGAAACGGAGGCGTCCGCGTGATCGCCGCCATCAAACCGGCCGGGGCCAACACCCGCGGCCTGCTCGCCTACCTCTACGGACCCGGCCGCCACGACGAACACCTCGACCCGCACATCGTGGCCGGCTTCGCCATGCTCGGCATGCCCGACCCCGGCCGCGACGAGAACGCTACCCTCACCGAACTCGCCCGCCACCTCGACGAACCCGTAAGGCTGCGCAACAGCGAGTTCGGAAGGAAGGTCACCGACCACGTCTGGCACTGCCCCGTCCGCGCCGCGCCCGAGGACCGCTACCTCTCCGACGCCGAGTGGGCCGAGATCGCCCAGCGCATCGTCCAGGCCGCCGGCATCGCCCCCGCCGGCGACGACCTGGCCTGCCGCTGGATCGCCGTACGCCACGCCGACGACCACATCCACATCCTCGCCACCACCGTCCGCGAGGACGGCCGCCGCCCCAAACTCCACGACAGCGGCCTGCGCGTCGGCGACGCCTGCCGCGAGATCGAGAAGGACTACGGGCTGCGCCGCCTGAACAAGGGAGACCGCACCGGTACGCGCCGGCCCACCCAGGCTGAGATGCACAAGGCTGAAAGACTCGGCTGGGACCAGAGCAGCCGTGAATGGCTCCAGGACCGCATCCGCGCCGCCATCCCGCACGTGACCGGTGCCGAGGAATTCCTCGCCTACCTTGAAGCCGACGGCATCGAGGTCAAAGCCCGGCGCGGCCCGTCAGGAGACCTCCTCGGTTACGCAGCCGGCCGCCCCGGCGACCTCAACGAGGACGGTGAACAGATCTTCCACTCCGGAGGCAGGATCGCCCCCGACTTGTCCCTGCCCAAGATCCAGGCCCGCCTCGAATCCAGCCGAGTCGAAGAGCATCCCACCGCCCGCCGCAACCGCCCCAGCACCCCCTGGCACCAGGCTGCCGACGCACTCGACACCCTCCACAGCGACCTGGTCGACGACACTCGCGCCCAGGCCCACATCACCGCCCTCGGCGAACTGATCGAAGCCACCGCCCAGAAAGCACCGGCCAACCTGCGCGCCGAACTCCAGGCGGCCTCCAAGGCGTTCGCCCGGGCCCAGCGCTCCCAGATTCGCGCCGAAGACCGCGCTGCCCACGCCCTGCGTCTTGCGGCACGCGACATCGTCCACACCGCCACCGGCCCCGACGGCAGCGCGCTGGCCGCTCTGCTCGCCGGCCTCGTCTGGTCTGCCATCGTCGCCGGACGCTGGCACGAGGCGAAGAACCACGCCCACCAGGCCGAAGCGGCCCGCCAGGCAGTCCAGCACCTCCAGACCGCCGCCGACAACGCCCTCACCCCTACGCTCACCGAACTCGCGGCACGGCCCACCAGGGAGCAAGCGCTTGGCGTTCTGGCCAGCGACGTACGAGCGGCAGTCCCCGACCACGCCGAGCGGATTCTTACCGACCCGGCCTGGCCGGCACTCGCCACCGTCCTCGCCGATGCCCAAGCCCGCGGCTACCAGCCCCACCAGCTCCTCACAGAAGCCGCCGCACAGCGCGAGCTGACCACCGCCCGCCAGCCCGCCCGCGTCCTCATCACCCGCATCCAGCACACCAGCCGAAACCCGGCACCCAACCGCCGAGCCGAAGCCGCCCGCCGACGCTCAACCATCGCGGGTTCGGTTCCCGCCCAGCAGAACCCCAGCCCCCGGCCCTCGACGGTGGCGACGGCACCTGCCGAACAGCAGCGCCTACAGCAGCGGTAGAAGCAGGCCGCCAGGCCGCTCGCGGGTAAACAGCGGCGCCCTCCACCTGGACGCCATGGACCACGCCCCCTCCACGGTGTGGGCCGGCGGCGGACGGGATGGGAGCTGGGCAGAGTGGTGGGTTGCAGCGAGAGCTTATCCGTGCACCAACCGGAGATTGGGACGGGCAGAAGGCGCCGAACCTTCGCTCTCGCCTTCAAGCGCTAGAGGTACCAACCCGAAGACGTGCCTACTCAATTCGTCGACGGTGATATCTAGATCCTCAGCGATCTTCGACAAGGAAAATCCCCCAGCCCTCAAAGCGGAGAACACCTTGCTCAGAAGTTGAGATGTCTCCCGCAAGATACCGTCAGGCTCGCCACGCCGGTAGCCCATCTGGGAGAGCTGCTTGACGGATGTCCGGTAACCCCAGTCTGTAACGAGATCCAGATCTTTCAATCTATAGGCCAAAGCAACTGCGGCCACTTTCCACTTCTTCTTGGCGCTCAGAATCCTCTTAGCGTCTGCACCATGGAGCATTTGCGCATAGATTCCCGAGCGTGGCATCAAGAAGGCTGATGCGAATTGCTGGGCTTCCTGTTCCGCCTCCGCCCCGTGAGGCACTCGGTGTGCGGCATGCAACACAAGGTGCCCGAGCTCATGAGCCGCATCAAAGCGACCCCGCTCACCGCTCTTTTCTAGGTTGAGAAATACAAATGGCGTCTTCTCTTTCCAGCGCAGCGAGAAGGCATCGACTGAGGCGCAGTCAGCAGCCAACGAGAAGACCCTCACACCATGCGACTCCAGCAGGTGCACCATGTTCGGAATGGGCGCCTCACCTAGCCCCCACAGTGCGCGCACACGTTCTGCGGCCTCTTCTGGAGGGAGATGGGGGAGTGTAGGAACGTCCGGGCTGGGCAGGCTGAATCGATCTTCCATCCACTGGTTGATCTCCACTGCCAACCGTCCAGCACTGCGTGCCGCGTCCCTATCTAGTGCACTCATTTTCGAGAGAGCGCGAAAGGAAAGAGCGTCTACTTGAATCTCGTCAACTTCTGATGCAGTAAAGAAGGAAACTGGCACCTCAAGAGCAGCCGCCAAGGAATCCAGGGTTTCAGGCGACGGCTGCTTATGGCCATTCTCAAAGGCCGTGAGGCTGCGCACTGAAACCCCAGATTCCTGCGCAAGCCGAGATAGTGTCATCCGCCTTCGCTTTCGCGCAAGAACTAGCCGCGACGAAGTCAACATGACAACCATCTCCATAGGTAGTGCGGGTTAAATGGCTCCCTTAAACTCCACCGGAACATCAACGGCGACATCTTCGACGACCTCGTCCAGCCGCTTGATATCGAACTCCGGTCCGCGGAACGGGTTATCCGGGAGGATGATCCGTTCACGCCAGGTGTCCACGTACTTCCCATGCATCTGAATAGGCATGGAAAGTTCGAAGGAAAGACCCTCCTTCGTGGACTTGTAGAGAAGGAACCAGGTGGGCAATTCGTTCACGTCTGGCAGCTCAGCCTGCTGACCAGGGATCGGGAACAGCGCGAGCTGTTCCTCATTCCGCTGAACGAGGCGAGCTACAGCAGGCCCCTTGGGGTTCTTCGTGCGGATAGCACCCGACCAGGCAGCCCCCTCGTCACCCACGGGCCCCGAAGCACTGACGGCCGTGATGGCGAAACGCTCGGTCGGATGGAGGCACCGAAGGATCTGCTGAGAGTTGCTGTACCCCCACCCAGCCTTCTTCTGCATCTGCTCCCGGAAGAACCGATTGCAGCGCGACCAGAACGTGTAGCCAGCCATGCCGGGCGAGTCCAGCTCAGTGGCGAGCCGGGCCTCGGCCGATGCCTTGCCCAACGGCGTATAGACGTCATCGGGCACGAGCCCGAGGGTGTGCAGTCGCTGGACTGCGTCGTCACCGACGTGGCACACGGCTTCCATGTGGTCCTCCCCGATCATCGTTCCAAAAATCCTACCTCACGAGAGGGCTGATTTTTGGAACCGGGTGCGATCGAACTTTAGTTCGAGGAGAGGCTACCGTCAAGTAACAAGCAGCCTCGATGCGGGAAAGGCGCGTCAGACATGTCCAGGGGCCCAGGCTCGATACCCAGGCCCGTCTCATGATTACAGGCACTCAGGCATCAGTGCGCAGGTCAAAGCGCACTTTTCTAACGAATGGTCCGTTGGGAACGCACGGACTCGCACGACAGGCTCCAGGCGACTCCGTCTCGCGCCGTCGGTGGCGTGTGTCCTTCGGGGGCTTCGTCGTCCTCTCACTGATCCGAACAGACCAGCGCTAGAGACGGACGTCGCTGACCGAAGCCCGACGACTCGACGGTTCGGGCTCAGGGCGCCTCCCGGTTCTACCTCGGCGCCTCGCCCGACCTATGAACTGGAGGACAAGAGGGACAAAGGCGAGTTGGTGCAGCGCTTTGGCCGGCCGTGCCCCAGCGGTCAGCCACGGAGAACGTCGGACCGTACCTGGGTCCAGGCACGCGAACGGCCCCCGACCAAACACTCAGTTCAAGGGCCCTTCTCACTGCTCATCGTGCGGAGGCGGTGGGATTTGAACCCACGGTGACATCGCTGCCACGACGGTCTTAAAGACCGTTCCCTTAGGCCGCTCGGTCAACCCACCTCGGCCCCGTCCCACCTGGGGCGGAGCGGCTATAGCCTACCGGCGCCACACACTGCGCGGGCGCCGCGGTCCATACGGGGCCCATTGGCACCTCAGGGTGACTCGGAGCAGGGTGACTCGTCAGCCCCTGCAAACGTGTCTGTGGGGTGGAAGTGCAAGGCTGCGCCGGCCACCCACCCTGGATTGCTAGTCCGAGTGCGAACGCGGCGCCCAAGACTCCGGAAGTCGGCTGCGGAACATTAGGCCCACAGGCGAACATCATTCCCTATGAATGAGATCCGCATAGATGCCGTATACCAGGCATCCAGTGAGCCGACCGTCGGCCGCATGTGCCACATCGACCCTGCCCTCGCCTCTGTGCCCCTCACGACCACGGTCGATGCCTTCGATGTGGTGCTCGCCTTCCCCAAGTTCGAGGGCCAGCTTCCTGCTGAGGGATACGTCAGTTGGTGGGGCGACGGCAGCGCACCGGTGGCGCTGGGCCCGGCACGGTTCACCGCGCACACCGTTTTCACGCTCACTTCCGACCTTGATGACGATGTCGTGCGAACAGAACTGAAAGCCGCCATCACGGCCATTAGGTTCGCCGCTGCACGCCTGTCCGACGCGCTGCGGGTCGAGCAGCCGAGCGTCGGAATGGTGGGAGAGATCCCGAAGATGCTTTCTCTCACAGTGAGAGACATCACCCAGGGTCTCGAACTGCCGGCGCCTGAACCACTCAATCCCGGATACCCCATGGTGGTGGGGCTGCCCGCACTCACCGTCGACACGGCCACGAGAGCACTGCGCGACGGTGTCTCGCCCGCACGAGCGCTGCTCGCGCAAGCGCGGTACCTGACGCAGTCGACCAACAGCCCACAGCCCGGGATGGCTATTCTGTTGGCGGCAGTGGCGGCCGAGACGTATGCCAAGGAATCCCTCAAGTCTTGCCGACCCCCCGGATCCACGCCCAGCCTGCGAACACTCCAGCAAGAGCACGGTACCGCCGTCGACCTCTACGGGCCGATTGCGAAAGCAGTGATTAGCCGATCCCTCGAAGCAGATGATCCCGCGCTCTGGTCGGATCTCGGAGCGCTCTTCAACGCGCGGAATAGGATGGCCCATAAGCTCAAGACTCCGACACATCTTGATGCGAGACAATTGGTCGTCGCTGGGATGAGGGCCATGGACTGGCTTTCCTCAGGGCTGCCCAAATAGCGGCCGGGCCAACCTGTTAAATTACTATCCGCCCACGCGTTCAGTTCGACAGAAGTCTTTTTGATGCCGGCCAAGGCGCAGCAGCACGAAGCCGGGCATCCCCTTGGGGAGGCCCGGCTTCCAGGCGTTAGATGGCCGTCAGCGGGCTGGTGCGCGCAGGAGTCGGTCGCGTGTGCTCTCCGGGAGCACCCGGCGCAGCACCGGCGCGCTGGAACTGAGGGAGTCGGCGAATGTGGCGACGAGGTCGTGCGGCACGCTGGCGCTGAACGACGCGGCCCACAGGTAGGCCGCGCCGAGCACCGGCTCGGCCCACGCCTGCCACCCGGTTAGAGCCGTCTCGTCCGCCTCGGCCACCAGCGCGAGTGGGTCGCCATCCTGGATGAGGGGCGGCACCTCGCCGAGGTAGATGTGGGAGGCGAACGTCGGATCAACTGCTCCTGTGCCGGGCTGGTCGACGTCGCGCAGCCAGCCGTGTGCCGTTACCGCGTCGAGGACCAGCTCGGGGCCACCGCGCGGCAGGGCGGGCTGATCTCGGGCGTCGAGCGCGGTGAGGAAGCCGGCGAGGATCTCCCCTGGGACCTCGGGGGTGAAGTAGGCCGACCACTGGGCGAGCGGGCTGCGCAGGTCCGTACGAGCGGTCACGTGCCAGGCGATCGGCAGGTTCCCCAGGTGGAACGGCTCGTCCGGCAGAACCCACTGCGCCCACCGCAGGGAGTCGGGGCTGATGTGCAGGACAGTGCTGCGCAGGGCCTCACGGTCCTCCGGCGCCTCCTCCGGTTCCCGGCGCCCGCGGACGAGCGTCAGGCTCGTCCAACCAAGGTCGGCGAGCGTGTCAGCGACGGCGTCGTAGAGGCGCCCGTCGTCACCGGCCAGGTGCCGGGGCCAGACCCAGTACGCGGACGGGAGGCTGGCCGGAGCGGGTGGATCGATTGGGAAATCGGGATGCAGGTGCGCCTCCAAGGGCTTGGGAGTCTGTCTTTGTGCGCCGGCAGTACGCGGAGCTGGACGGGAGTGCCTGTCCGGCTGTGCGGCGGTCTCGGCTACGGGGCCCAGTTGGCTCCCCGCACGTTTCCTGCGCAGGTCCTTTGACGTGGTGTTAAGCGAGAAGTCGTCTACGTTGACATGCCATCGAGGCGTAGGCCAGCCATGTCCGGATGTTCGCTGTCTGCCCCCGGCGAACTAAGACGCGGGGCCGAAACATCGCTGCCGGACCCCGAAGGACGGCGCCCACCACCAACGCCCGCAAACCTGTCAGACGACCTGTGTGGGCAAGAGTGGAGCAGCCCGCTGCCTCAGTTCCTCAACCTCAGGCAGGTCCTCGTACCGGTCGAGTCGGACGTGCATGTCGTTGGCTGCTTCGGCGATCTTCACGGAGCGGACGCCGTCCGCGCAGTCGAGAAACGCCGTCCAGGTGGCGAGTGCCGTGTCGAGGTCGCCTTGTTGGAGATGGACCCGGCCCAGGTCGGCGAGCACAATGGCGCGGCTGCGGCGTCGGTCGAGGCCGTGGATCTCCAGGGCTTGATGGAGGTGCTGGGTGGCTCCGTCGAGGTCGCCGAGTCGCGCGAGGATCATGCCGGAGTGGTGGGCCCATCGGCCGATGCTGAAGTGCGAGGCCCACGATGCACCAGGCGGGGCGTCGGGAGTCTTCTCGATCGCCGTTTCAGACGCCTTCAGTGCCTGCGTGGCCAATCGTCGGTCACCGTCCAGTGCGGCGGCGTCGGCGAGGGTGGTCTGGTAGTACGAGACGGCCCGCGGGTCGTCCAGGGGCTTGGCCTCCTCGACGCAGCGTTCGGACAGCCGCAGAGCTGCTGCCGCAAACTTCGGCCCCAGGTCGATGGCCTGGACCGCCAGCCCGCGCAGCGCGGTCGCGGACAGTTCCGGGTCGCCGGCCTCTGAGGCGAGGGCGTAGGCGTGGGCGTAATAGTGCTGGGCCATGCCCTGGTTGCCTTCGTCCTGCGCCATCCAGCCGCACAGGTGAACGAGTTCCGAGGTCGCCGCGAACAAGTCTCGTCCGGTGGCCTCTGTGTAATGGCCGTTGAGCCAGCGTTCCACGTCTTCGGTCAGGTAGCGCACGGCCAGGTGCCGGGCGTGACCGCCGCCGACCTCGGCCGCCGTGTCACCGAACGCTTTGATCATCTGCCGTACGGCAGCGACCTCGCCCTTGCCGACGCGTACGCCACCGGCACGGTTCACGCGGCGCCGGACGGCCTCGGGGTCCGGCAGGCCAAGGGCGCTCAGCGCGTAGGTGCTCGACGCTGCGAGGAAGTTCCGGCGTAGCACGTCGCTCCTTCCCAACTCGATGACAGATGCCACGGTATCCAGCGCAGCCGACTCCGGCTCGGAGGATTGAGCGGCCTGTACCAAGTCTGCGTCCAGCTCCAGGACTTGCACGATGTACGGCAACCAGTACGTGGGGACCCTTTTACCGACCACCCATCGCCGCACGGACTGGCGGTCGAGCCCGTCAGGGCCGCGGCCCTCGGCGATCCCTAACTCCCGGGCGAGCTTCGCCGGCCCCCAGCCACGCGCTTGGTATGCCTCCCGCATCAGTTCGCCGATCGTGGGTGTTCTGGCCACCTCGCCCCCTTCTGCGTCACCAGGAGACACACGGTCCGTCCTGGGCTGGCCTACACGGGCCTACGCGGGCCTACAGCCTGGCACCTCCTCACGGTCCGTACCCAGCCCTTCACTGGTCACCACCCCGATGAGTCCCCCACATTGACCGGAAATGGGTGATCAAGACCGTGCACACCAGCAACAGCTCACACGATGGCGCCCTGGCGCCGGCAGTGCTGTACGTGTGCGCCCAGCGCGGCACGGAACGGCCTACTGTGCCCGAGGAACACGCGGTTGACGAAGGGCACGCCTTCGCCGACGAGCACCACATGCGCATCGTCGCCGAGATCACCGATCCCTACGGTGACCCGGACCCGGCCAAGCGGCCCGGCTGGCGACGGGTGAAAGAGATGGCCGAGCACGGGCAGATGACGGCCGTCATCGTCCGGTGGCCCAACAGCATCAGCCCCGACGACGCGTTGCGCTATCCGGAGATCGCCTGGTGCCGGCAACGGGGCGTGCGGGTGCTGTTCTCGTGGTCCCCGCTGGGCGCGCAGGAGGCCCCGTGAGCGGGAAGCACGCCATGCAGGCACCGCCGTCACAGCCCGGCCGGGCCGTCGCGCTGCTCGCCCTGATCGGGCTGATGCCCCCGGCGGTCATCCTCGCCCCGCATGTCACCGACGTCTACGGCTCTAGCACTTCGGCCCCTGTTTCGAGGCCGGACATGCCGGCGCAGACCTGCTGGTGTGGCCCCCGGGCCGCGCTGTAGCGGCCTTCCCCGCCCGTCCTGCGGCGGGCGCCCCAGCACCGGCGGCCGGGCGACGGCTCCCCCCTCCTCTTCCGTCCTGCCGCCGGTTACCAGCCATCCCTCACTCGATCGAGGAGGACAAGCATGAGCACGCAAGACCCCCGCCTGCGCATCGTTGTCGGCTCCGACGCGGCGGGCCGCTTCTACAAGGACGCGCTCGCCGACGACCTGCGGGCGAACGCGATGGTGGCCGAGGTCCTGGACATCGGCGTCGACGAGCCCACCCAGGCCACCTATCCGGAGATCGCCTTCGCCGCAGGCCGGCTCATCGCAGACGGCCAGGCCGACCGTGCCCTGCTGGTCTGCCACACCGGCCTCGGCGTTGCCATCGCCGCCAACAAAGTGCGGGGCATCAGGGCCGTCACCGCACACGACTCGTTGTCCGTGCGGGCCGCGGTGTGCTCCAACAACGCTCAGGTCCTCACCTTCGGTCAGGGCATCATCGGCCTCGGCCTGGCCCGCCGCCTGGCCGTCGAATGGCTCACCTACCGCTTCGATCCCGGATCGTCCGCCGCCGCGAAGGTCCGGGCGATCAGCGACTTCGAGCAGCAGCATCTGCCCGTCCTCATCCCCGGAGGGCGAGCCTGATGCCCACGAACCCGAACACGGTGCCGCAGCACACCGAGGGCCTGCGCTGGCCCGTCGAGCCGGCCCAGGGCGGCTGGTACACCGACGCCGAGCACCAGGCCCTGCTCAAGGTGTGGACCGAGTCCGACGACTGGCGGACCGGCTGGAAGCAGTCCGCCTACTGCGGGGCCTTCGAGGACGCGTTCGCCGCCCACACGGGCGTCGAGCACGCCGTGTCCTTCAACTCCGGCGGCACGGCCATGGAGATGGTCCTGCGGCACCTGCAGCTCGCGCCGGAGGACGAGGTGATCTCTTGCGCCCTCAACTTCGTCGGCCCGCACATCGCGGTCATCGGGCAGGGCGGCCGTCTGGTTCTCGCTGAGCCCGACCCGGCCACCCTCAACCTCGACCCGGCCGACACGGAGCGGGTCATGTCCCAGCACACGCGGGCGATCCTGATCACCCACTGGAACGGGGCTGTCGCCGACCTGCGGCCCTTCCTCGACCTGGCCGCTGCCCACCCCCACCCCGTGCACGGGCCGCCGGTCGTCATCGTGGACGCGGCGCGGGCCTGCGGCGGCCGTACGCCGTCCGGCGCGAGGGTCGGCGCGGAGGGCTGGGCCACGGTCTTCAGCTTCGAGTCGAAGAAGCTCATGACGACCCTGGGCCAGGGTGGCATGGTCACCACCAGCGACCCGGAGCTGGCCGAACGGCTGCGCTGGCTGCGCGCCTACGGCGGCCGCGACCACTGGGGCACCAACCAGATGCTGTCCAAAGCCCAGGCCGCGGTTGGCCTGGTCCAGCTCTCGCGGCTGGACGAGATGAACAGCGCCCGCGTCCTCCGCGCCCACTCGCGCACCCGCGCTCTGGCGGACATCGAGGAGCTGACGCTGCCGCCCACGCTCGACAACGGGCAGCACCTCTACTACCGGCACAACCTGCTCGTCCCCGAGAAGTGGGCGGGTGCCGGCCGGCATGAGCTGATGAACCACCTTGCTAACCGGTACGGCGTCGGCAGCATCATCAGCGACCCGGTGACCTACCTCAGCCACGGCCTGATCCGCGAGCACACGCAGGGCCAGCACTGCCCGCGCGCCGAACAGCTCGCCGCACGCCTGCTGTGCCCGATCCTCCACCCGCGCATCAGCCCCGGCGACGAGGCCGCCATCTGCCACGCCATCCGCCAGGCCGCGGCCGACCTCGCCCGTACCCGCCCCACCGACTGAGAGGTTCGATCCGTATGTCACAGCTCCAGCGGGAGATCGACGACATCCACGGCCGCGAGATCTACCTCGCCGACCCCTACCAGCCCAAGGACCCGGACGGGCTGCTCCGCATGGTCTTCCTCATCCCCTTCGGCCACGCCTACAGCCTGATGTGCAACGGGCCGATGAGCCTGTGCGACCTGATCAACCGCAGCGCCGACGTCCCGGCCGTCGCCGAGCGGGCCATCCAGTACGACTGCCTCGTCCGCGACGGCAACCGGCTCACCACCCCCGGCGGCGAGCCGTACCGCAGCATCGAATCCCCGCTGCCGGTCGGCCAGGCCGACGTCCTCGGCATCTCCGTCATCAACAGCGGCGACATGCACAGCGTCTTCCGCCTCCTCGACCTCGCCGGCGTACCCCGGCGCAGCGCCGACCGCGTTCCCGGTATTCACCCGCTCGTAGTGGGCGGCAACAGCGGCTTGGCCGACCCCGAGCCGCTGGCCGACTACTTCGATGTGATCGCCATCGGCGAGGCCGAACAATCCCTGCCCGAACTCCTGCGCATCGTCCACGCCCACCGCGCTCACCCCGATGGCACGTCGCTGCACGAGCAGATCGCCCGGGTGCCCGGCCTGTACGTGCCCTCCCTGTACGAGTGCGACTTCCTGCCCGGCGGCGGCGTCCGTGACATCCGGCCCAAGCGCATCACCGTCCCCGCCGGCGTCCACGCCCAGTACCTCACCGTCAAGGGCCTGCACCCCGCCCACTTCTGCTACCCGATCACCGACGGCACCGCCGCCGGCCTGCACCCGGTCCTGGGCTGCCTGCACACCTGCGGCTTCTGCAACCTGGGCCTGCCGGACTTCAGGCAGGCCCCGCTCGAGATGCTCACCGACTACGTGGACCGCCTCGAAGCCCACAAGGTCCGCAAGATCATCATCAGTGCGCCCACCTTCACCCAGTACAAGCACCGGGGCGAGCTGCTGGAGCACATCCGCGCCTACGCCCACCGCACACAGGACCAGGGTGAGAAGGTCACCACGATCATCGGCTCCATCCGGGCCGACGAGATCAGCGCCGACTACCTGCGGGCCGTCACCGAACTCGGCGACTTCGGTCACCTGTTCACCGAGCTGAACCTGTCACAAGCGCGGGGCATCATCACCATCGCACCCGAGTGGGCCGCACCCGATCTCGTCGCCCTGTACGGCAAGACGCAAAAGCGCGAGCGGGTGAACAAGGCCATCGACCTGTGCCGGGCGAGCGAGCACGTCAACGCCGTGATGCTGTACTTCATCATCGGAGCGCCCGGCGAACGGCCGGAAGACCGGCTGGCCATCGCCGACTACGCGCGCGATGTCCGCCGCCGGCTCGGCCACCGCGACGGAGCCGTGATCGTCAAGCTCCACCAGTTCATGCCCAAGCCCGGCACGCTCAGCCAGCGGCTCGCCATGACGGACCCGGACCTCGTCCAGGAGTACGGCGACCAGGTCGCCGCCCGGCTGCGGGAGCTGGTCGGGGACGAGGAGTTCAAGCAGCACTACCGGGTAGAGCAGTTCGGCGCGAGCCGGATGCACCTCGAAGTCGTGTGCTCGCGCGGGGACCGGCGAGTCGGCCACATGCTCGAAGACCTCTACGACGCCGGCATCGACCTGCACCACCTCACCAAGGAACAGCTCCTCCAGACGATGGCCAAGCACGGCCTCGACTACGACCGCCACCTTCGGCACATGGACGAGCCGGTGCTGCCGTGGCACGTCGTCAACCATGTGCACACCGGTGCCGAGCTGGAGTTCGCGGCCGCGCTCGCCGAGCGGGAATCACGAGCATGAGCAGGCAGTTCCCGCTGCACCCCGGCAAGCACGCCCTGCCGGCGGTGACTGACCCGGCCGAGCACGCCGAGTACGTGCGCGGCCGGTACCCGCAGGCAACACTCGCCGGCATCGACGGAGCGGTCCTGCTGTACCAGCGGCCCGTGCTGGAGAGGGCGAAGGCCAGCTATCCCAGCCGCCGCCTGAACTGGGTCCGCGGTGAGCTGTTCATGCTGGAACGCCAGGGCCGCCAGGGCCGCCAGGTCGCCGTCTGCGGCGGCTTCGGCCTCGGCGCTCCAGCAGCGGCCCTGGTCCTCGAACAGCTCATCGCCTTGGGCGTCCGCCGCGTCATCACCGTCGGCACGGCCGCCACGCTCCATCCCGACCTGCCGCCGGGGCAGCTCGTCGTGTGCGACAACGCACTGCGCGACGAGGGAGTGTCCCACCACTACCTCCCGCCGGGATCACACATCAAGCCGTCCAAGCAGCTCACGGAACGCCTCGCCGAGCACCTGCGCAATCGGGGTGTGGTCGCGCGGCGAGGCCCGAGCTGGACCACGGATGCCCCCTACCGGGAGACCGGCGCCGAAGTCGGACGCTTTGGCAGGCTCGGCGTTCTGACCGCCGACATGGAGGCCGCAGCCGTCTTCGCGGTTGCCCAGCACCGCGGCGTCGACGCGGCGGCCGTCTTCGCGGTCGCCGACTCCCTCGTGGATCGCAAGCCACGGCAAGGATCGCCCCATACCCGCGCGGCCCTGCACACCGCCCTTCAAGCGGCCCTGAGCACCCTCAGCGCCGCCGCCCGGCCCCCCGCTTCCCGGCTAAGGTGAGGCGTCCGCAAGGTGACGAGAAGGCGACGGGCAGGGACGCCCGCGTCGGGCAGTAAAGGACTCCAACCCCCGTGAGCACTGGCGCATCCCGGCCGGCCGTCGGAGCCGTGGTCCTGACCATGAACGACCGGCCCGAGGAGTTCCCTCGGGCCATGGCCTCCCTCTTCGCCCAGCAGGGCATCGAGCTGGACGTCGTCGTGGTCGGCAACGGCTGCACCCCTGAGCAGGTCCCGGCCGGTGTGCGCACGGTCGAGCTGGCCGAGAACGTAGGTATCCCGGAGGGCCGCAATATCGGCGCCCAGAACGTCAAGGGCGACTACCTGTTCTTCTTCGACAATGACGCCCACATCCCTGACCCCTACGTGCTTGCCCGGCTGGCTGCCGAACTCCAGCAGGATGCGGGCCTGGCCTACGTTCAGCCCCGCATCAGCGACCCTGACACCGGCGTCACCCTGCGCCGCTGGGTGCCCCGATTGCGGGCCGCCGACCCCTGCCGGCCCGGCACCGTCACCGTCATGGCCGAAGGCGTCGTCATGATCCGCCGCACCGCCTTCGACGCCGCCGGCGGCTGGCCCGGCCACTTCTTCCTCTTCCACGAGGGCATCGACCTGGCCTGGCGGCTGTGGAACCTAGGAGGCACCGGCCGGTACCTCCCTGACATCGTCGTACACCACCCCGCGACTGACCCGGCCCGGCACACCAGGTTCTACCGGCTCAACGCCCGCAACCGAGTCTGGCTGGCCCGCCGGAACCTGCCTCACGCCCTGGAGCTGCTGAACCTCACCACGTTCGTGATCCTGACCCTGTGGCGCTTTCGGGATCGCCCCGCACTCAAGGCATCCATCGACGGATTCCGAGAGGGGCTGCGTGGCGGCCACGGCGAACGGTCACCCATGAGCTGGCGCACGGTGACCCGGCTCACCCGCGCCGGGCGACCGCCGATCTTCTAACACGGACCTGAGGAGTCTCCGCCAGCTACAGCGGCACGCGCGCCCGGCTGCGCATCTTTCCGACGCCGTCTAGAGGCACGCCACGACGAACTCGGTGAAACGGCCGGTGTCTGCGAAGTAGTTCGGGTACGCGTCGCGCAGCTGGCTGATCCGGGCGATGTTGATGAGCACCGCGTCCAGGTCCTCGTCGTCCAATGCCTCCAACTCGGTGATCCGGGCCTCCGCGGCGGCCAGCGTCTCGTGTACCGTCACCGTGAGCTGTCCCTCGGTCCGCCAGAGTTCGAGGGTCAGGGTGTTCCGGCGGTCCGTCTTGGCGTGCTCGCCCACGATCGCCGCGTAGCCCCGTAGCCGCTCCAGAACGCCGACGTTCGCCTCCAGGCGCGCCAACTCGGCCGCCAACTCCTCCCGCGTCCCTTCGGCGCCGGGTACCGGGGTGGTGCCTTCCTCGTACGCCATGAGCGAGCCGACCAGGACGAAGAACCTGAGCACGTCCGCGTCGCCCTTCCCGTACTTCAGCTCGCTGCCCGAGAACAAATCCATGGTCTCGACGGCGGTCGCCCAGGCGTGCTGGAGCCGCGTGCGCACCTGCAGCTCGATCCGCAGGCCGTGGTATTCCTTTTTCGAGGCTCCGTACTCGTACACCAGGTGAACACCCCGGTAGCCAGAGTGGCGTGGCCCCGGGTCATCTCGTAGGTAGTCGTAGACCTTCTTGACGCGGTTCTTGCTCCGTGGCAAGTCCACCAGGATGCTGACCAACTCGTCCACCTCGGCGACGGTGTCGAAGACCACCCGGCAGCCCCCCAAGTCCTGCATGGTGGTCACGCTCATCGTGGGGTGGCGCTTCAGCTTGTCCAGGATCGTGGGCAGGCGCTTCCGGCGCTCGGCCACGACGGCGTTCGGGTTCACGTCGAGCGCTCGCTGCCGCACGGTCACGGTCACCGCGTTCAGAGGAAATGCGTGGGCGAGACGGTAGTTGCTCAGGACGGCCCGCGCCTCCCGGATCTCCTCGGGCGTGCCCGTCCCCTTACCGATCGTCCGGCTCGCACGTTGGACGCGCTTGTTCGAGTTCTCAGGGACCACCCACTTCTTCATGGTCGCGACCGTACAGGGCCGCACCGACGCCCGCCTGCGACTATCACCGCGGTCGGCGCGGCCCTTTCCGGAGATCGAGGAGACCGTCCGGCGGCTACCGGTCGATACGGACGCACGGCCGTCGGGATCTTGGCGGAGCTCGACGGCCGTGCGGGAGCGACACCGGACTGGCGGCCGACCGGCTCAGACAGGCGAGCCGGGCAGCGTCCGCAGCACGATGTATCGCGCTGCGTAGCCACGCGAACGCTCGTTGTCAGTGGCTAGGGATAGCCTCCCGTCACCTCAAGCACCGGTGGTTGGAGATCTCATGACTGTGGTTGCCGAAAGCGTCCAGCGAGGCAAGCGGGCGAAGCAGCCGACGTGGGTGTGGCTGATGACACTGACGGCGAACCAAGGTTCTTGTGCCTACTGCGCCGTCAACCCGTCGACAACGCTCGACCACGAGGAACCCATCGCAGACAATGGCGCGGACAGTTGGTGGAACCTTCTGCCTGCGTGTAAGCCCTGCAATGACTGGAAGGGCAAGCGCACGGCGCTGGAGTGGCTGATTGACCAAAAGCTCCATCGTGAGCAACCGACGGTGGGCTTCGACACCCGTCGTATGCCTCTCAGGATGTTCCACGGTTTCGAGGAGCGCCTCAGTCGCATCCGGCGTGAGATTCGCGAGGCGAGCCGTAGGGACTGGTTCCGCCACCACTATGGTGCAACTCGTCACAAGAACAAGGCGGAGATGCTGAGCCATCTGATGACCTGCAGAGAAGAGTTGTCCAGCTACCCCCATCTTCCGTGGACGACGCCCAACGTCTACGCGTCATCAGGCGCCGTGTGCACAAGGCGCATGTGCTGCGGTCACTGGCACCCCCAGGCGAAGAGCTTGGATGGGGTGATCCTTACAGATGACCAGTACACGGCCTTCTCGAAAGCGGCCTTCCACGAGGGCATGTCGGAAGGTGATCTCACAGCCAAACTGATCGCGACATACCTGCTCGGCGGCAGGAATTCGGCACCGTCAACCGGTCGGTGGGCCTTCCCCCGTGATGGTGGACACGCTTCGTTGATCACGCGGCGAGCGTGAGCTTAGCGGTGTGGTGTCGTCGTTCGTATTCGTTGGGGCTGAGGTGGCCGCAGGCGGAGTGCCGGCGGCGGGTGTTGTAGCGGGTCAGCCAGGCGAAGACCGTCCTTCTGCAGGTGGCGGCGTCGCCGTAGTCGTGGGCTCCCTGGAGGGTCTCGCGTTTGAGTGACGCGTGGAAGCTCTCGCAGGCGGCGTTGTCCGCGCTGGAGCCGACCGCGCCCATGGAGCGGGTGACCCGCAGCTGGTCGCAGAGGCGGGCGAAGGCTCTGGAGCCGTATTGGGCTCCGTGGTCGGAGTGGAAGGTGGAGCCTTCCAGGCCGCCGCGGGTGCGGGCGGCCATCAGCAGCGCGTCAGCGACCAGGTCGGTGCGCATGTGGTCGGCGATGGACCAGCCGACGACCTTGCGGCTGAAGCAGTCCAGGACTGTGGCGAGGTAGAGGAACCCGCCATCCGCGAGAGGCAGACAGGTGATGTCGCCCATGTATTTGCGGCCCGGCTCGGCGGCGGTGAAGTCCCGCTGGAAGAGGTCCGGGACCTGGGAGGCCGCCGGATCCGGGACGGTGGTGCGGACGCGTCTGCGCAGGCGGACGCCGGTGATGGCAAAGGTCCGCATGACGCGGGCGATGCGTTTCTCGTTGACGTGCAGGCCCTGGTCGCGGAGCTCGGCGGTCACCCGCGGAGAGCCGTAGGCGCCGCCGGAATGCACGTGGACCTCACGAATCCTCGCGGCCAGGCGCTCGTCGGCCCGCTGCCGGACCTGCCTGGCCTCCCGGCCGGAGAGCCACTTGTAGTAGCTGGACCGGTTGAGGTCCAGGACCTCGCAGAGCCGCTTCACCTCGAAGGCGTCCCGGTGGTCCGACGAACTGGAAGCGGCTCCTCACCAGTTCGTCTCCCCGGCGAAATACTTGGCCGCCTTGCGGAGTATGTCCCGCTCGGTCGCGAGCTTGCGCTCATTCGCCTCGAGCTCGGCCACCCTCGCCTCGAGCTGCCGGATCCGCTCGTCCGGGTCCGCGGACGGCGCCGCCTGCGTGGCTCGGGCGGCTGTCTGCCCGGCCCGGGCGGCGGCCGGGCCGGCACCCCGGCGTTCCCGGTCCCGCAGCACCCACTCGCGCAGGGTGGCCCGGTTGATGCCCAGGTCGGCGGCGATGCTCTTGTACGTCGCCCCGGGGGTGGACTCGTACAGGGCCACGGCATCGGCCTTGAACTCGTCCGAGTAGTCCTTCATCGCCATCGGCGGTCTTCTCGCTTCCTCCGGATCAAGCAGATCCAGTATCAGCGTGTCCACCACTCAGGGGGAGGCCCCGGTAGCTCGAAATGGCGATGCTGACTCAGCACAGGTGAGTCGCGATTGCGTCTCTGCAAGGGCGCCGAGTCGCCTTGGTAGCGAATCGGTGTCCTCGCCATCGTCGGTCACCTGTCCAGTGGAGACGTGCCGCGGGCGGGAGTAGGACCAGCTTGGCAACAACGGTATTGCCGGTCAGCACTTCGAGTGGACATGGCCACTTGCCGCGTGCGCAACGCCAAACGAACGGGAATGGTTCCCTACCGTCACGATATGACCGATAGCACCGCTGAGGCGCCGGAGACCGTACAAGCACCCGCAGAGGAGGCGCCGATGTCGGAGGGCCCCCAAGGGGGAGCAAAAGACGAGCGTCGAGACCACGGCGGAATGCCGTGCACGACTTGCGCACCCGTCCTGGAACACGAGATGAGCCGCGCAGTCTCCATCTACGGAGCCGCCAAGTTGATGGCCTCGTACGGAGACGAGTGGGAGTGCCTCTGGCACTCGCTTGAGGACCGCCGCGATGCCGTGGTCGTCCTGTCCCTCATGGCCGAACAACTGTGCCAAGAGGTCGCTCGGCACACCCAAAGCTCTGAAGAGGCGGTTCTCGGGCGCCTGATCAGCGACCAGTTCCGTGATCTTCCCAGCTTCGAGCCGAAGACGGAGAAGAGCGCGCCGAGCGTCGTCCGCCAAGCACAGAAGATCGCAGAAGCGCCCGGGAAATAGGCATCGTGGTCTACGCGGCGCTGTAGGGATGCCGATAGACAGCAGAGACAGGGGTACCAGCGCCCGCTCTGCCTCAGTCAGGAGGCTCCTGATCGCTCCCGCGCGGGTCGACCCGGCCGCCAACTGCATCTTTGCCTCCCAGGACACGTGCTCCGTGCGTGCGCGATGCGTGAGCGGACGGGTCGGCATGGGGCGTCACGAGCGGGATGGGGCATGCCGCCGCAGGGCGCTGATCAGGCATAACAGCACTCTGCGGCAGCGTCGAGCACCCCCCGGCAAGGATTCGATCCCACTTGTAAAGCGAAGGTCGTCGGTTCGAATCCGACAGGGGGCTCCGGGAAGGCCGACGGTCCCCGCCTGTGCAGGCGGGGACCGTCGTGTGTGCCGGGGTGCGGATCAGGTCTGGTTGGCGCTGGAGGGGCCGAAGAACTCGATCTCCGCGATCGCCACCTGCTTGCCCGCCGAGGCCGCGTGGGCGGACTCGATGGTGAAGCGGACCTTGGTGACCTCGCCGACGCGGAAGGGGCGGCGCTGGCCGCCGGCGCCCTGGTCCAGGGTGAGGGCGCGGGTCGTGGTGCTGCCGTCCTTCAGGGTGATCGTCGCCTTCACGCGGTGCGGCAGCGCCGACTCGCTGAGCTTGTCGGACTTGGTGGAGACGCCCGGCGTGATGATCAGGTCCAGCAGGCGGGTCGGCTCGGTGAAGCTGACCTCGATCCACTGGCCCTGGCCGGACTCTGCGACGCCCGGCCCCCACCAGGTGTTGCTGCGCTTGTCGATGAGGAGCTCCGGCTTGTGACCGGGGTAGGAGCGGGACGCCGTGATCGCGTCCGGAGAGACCGGGGCGCGCTTGGCGAAGTGGTCGCGGGCGGCCTGGACGCCGTCGGGGATGTAGAGGAAGCCGAGGACGGCCAGGGTGGCGGTGACGACGACGGTGACCCAGGTGCCGATGCGGTCGAAGACGCGGCGCAGGCGGGGGCGGTCGCCGGCCCAGGGGGTCTCGCGGCGCCGGCCGCCGAAGAGACGGCGCCACCAGGGGGCGGGGCGGTCGCCGGTGCGGTCGTGGGTCTGGGCCAGCGGCATCGCGCAGCGCGCGCAGTAGTGGCGGTCGGGGCGGTTGGGAGTGGAGCACCACGGGCAGGGCGGGCCGTCGGCGATGCCCGGGTGGTGGGCGGGGGCGCGTACCTGGGGGCGGTCGGCGTCGGGGCGGCCGGGCAGGACGGGGGCGACCGCGGGGGGCGGGGCGGGGCGCGCGGCCTCGGGGTCGGCGACGGGGACGAGGAGGGAGCGGGCGCGGTCGGACAGGGCGTCGTCGGACGGGGCGTCGTCGGACGGGGGGCCGGGGCGGTGCGCCGGGGTGGCCGGGGCGGCGGTGTACGCCGGAGCGGCGGGGGAGCCGGCCGGTTCCGCCGGTTCCCCCGGTTCCGCCGGTTCCGCCGGTTCCGCCGGGGCGGAGGGGGCGGGTGTTGCGGTGATCCGGGGCAGCTCGTCGGTGTCGCGCTCGTCCGGGTCCACCGGCTGTTCGTCCGCCGGGCGGCGTGGGCGGGGCAGGTGCGGGGTCTCCTCGGTGGTGCCGCCCCGTTCGCCGGCGGCGTCCGCGGCGGACGCCGGGGCGGTGCGGTCGCGCCGGGCCGGAGGCACGCCCGTGCCGCCCGGGCCGGGGCGGGAGAAGGCGTCCCAACCGCCGTCCTGACCGGTCGGGGAGGGAGCGGGGTGCGGGGTGCGGGCGCCGGTCTGGTTCCAGCGGAGTACGGCGCCGCACGCGTCGCAGAAGGACTGGCCCGGTTCCGCGCCGGTTCCGCACTCGGCGCAGTTCTGCGTGGTCATCTCTCCGGGGTCCTTTCGGCGGTCACTTCGACGGTGTAGGGCATGTGGGCGGGGCGGGCGGCGGAGACGAGGGCGTCCAGGCGGTGGGTGTCGGCCGGGGTCGGGTCGGGCAGCCGCAGGGTGACGTGGAGCCGGGGGCGCGGGGTGCCGGGGAACGGGCCGAGGGGACGGGCGTCCCAGGTGGCGCCGCCGCTCTCGGTGATCTCGGGCTCGGTGCCGAACGCGAGCCGTACCGCTTCGGACAGTCCGCGCCGGGTGCCGCGTACGCGGTGCAGGCGGGCGGCGGCGGCGACGGCGGCGCGCAGCCGGTCCTCGGGTTCGGTGCCGTCGGTCTCGGCGCCGACCCAGGTGCCGAGCCACCGGGTGAAGTCGGCGGGGGCGAGGGCGGGGTCGAAGTAGGCGTCCAGGCAGTCGAGGACGTTCAGGATCGGCGCGATGACGTCGTCGAGGCCGCCGACGAAGCGCTGGGCGAGGTCGTCGTCGGCGAAGACGGCCGGGAGCAGCGTGCCGATGGGCAGGGAGGAGCCGAGTCCGTCGATGGAACCCCGGTGGGTCGTGGTGGTCACGTGCCGTCTCCGATCACGCGGACGCGGTGGTCGAAGGAGAAGACCAGCGCGGGCGGTTCGAGGTCGATGCGGTCGGTGGGGTCGCCGCGTTTGCCGGTGAGGGGGTCGGCGGGGTGCAGGACGACCTCGTCGACGAGTTCGACGCCGGGGACGCGTTGCAGCACGGCGAAGAGCTCGCCGGTCTGCACGGGGCGTCCGAAGGGCCAGCCCCTGCCGTCCGCGCCGCCGGTGAGGGGGTCGAGGTGGCGGTAGAGGGCGTCGTGGGCCTGGCGGCGTACGCGGTCGGCGTCGACGCCGCGGAAGGCGTGGATGGTGGCGACGACGGTGACGCCCTGGTAGTAGGGGGGGCCGACGGCGAGGCGGGTGCCGATGAGGCGGCGTTCGTCGAGGTGGCGGGTGATGCGCTCGAGGAGGGCGTCGCCGGGGACGAGTTGTTCGAAGCGGAGGCGTCCGCCGGGGTCGGGGACGGCCTGGGGGACGACGAGGACGCGGACGGCGTGGGCGCCGTACTCGTTCTCCTTGCCTTCGAGGCAGGTGATGCGGGCGGTCTCGGGGGCGGCGCGGCGGGCGAGTTCCTCGTAGTCGCGCAGGGTGACGGCGCGTTCCTGGGCGCGGAGGGTGATGGGGGCCCGGAGCTTGGCCTCTTCGACGGTTTCGCCGTCGACTCCGCCGCGGGCGGCTTCCCGGTTGACGACTTCGGAGACGTACGGGATGGAGGTGCGCAGGACTTGTACGGCGCCGCGGGCGACGTTGCCGGCCCGGCCGCCGCCGGTGCGGTAGCGGCGGGCGCGGATGATGGCGCCCTTGGGGGGGACGGCGCCGTACTGGCGCAGGGTGCCGTCGGGTTCGCGGACGGCGGGGCCGAAGGCGATCTCGCCGGTGGCGGCGTCGAGGGTGATGTGGTGGTCGTCGGGGTGGGAGGCCGCGAAGTGGGGGACGACCTGCCAGTCCTGCCAGCCGTCGTCGTCGGTGGTCTGGAGGAGGAGGGGCGGGTCGTCGGCGACGACGGGGGCGTGTTCGAGCCGGAGGCGTTGTCCGGGCAGGCCGGTGGATTCGCCGAGGGGTTCGTCGTAGACGGTCTCGGCGTGGATGGTGCCGGTGGTGCCGCCGATGGTGTAGGCCTCGGCGGAGCGGATGGTCGGTGAGGTGGTGTAGAAGGGCTGGCCGGGCAGGGGGTCGGTGACGCGGCAGCGGATCCAGCCGGCTTCGTGGCCGCCGTTGCGGGACAGGATGTGGCCGCCGGGTATGTGGAGGACGATGTCGCCGGGGCGGTTGAGGCCGCCGGTGCCGTCGCGGTCGACTTCGCAGGTCTGCCAGCCGTCCTCGGTCCAGGCTTCCCAGACGAGGGGTGGCTGGCGGGGGTCGACGCCGACGCCGTCGACGCGGCTGTCGAGTTCGAGGGCGAGCGCGCAGTGCGGGGTGGCGGCGGTGAGGCCGATGAGCATGCAGTCGCCGGGGTTGGGTGCCTCGGCGAAGCACATCAGGTCCTTGCCCTCGGCGAGGTCCGTGGTGCGGTCGGTGACGGGTTCGCCGCGGTGCTGGACCACGAGGTGGCTGAGTGCGGACGGTATGACGGTCAGGTCGCGTTCGGTGGCGAACACGACGGCCTCGTCGCGTTCGGTGCGCAGGGTGGCGACTTCGGTGCCCAGGGGGACGAGGATCGGCTCCTCCTGGGGGGCGCTCAGCCAGAAGGTGACGTCCGTGCGGGCGGCGGACGGGGGGAAGAGGGTGATGCCGACGAGGTCGAGGAAGGCGAGGTGGTTCTTCGCGGGGACGCGGTTGAGGCGGTAGACGATCTGGTCGGCCATGTGGGCGAGCGTCTCGACGAGGGTGATGCCGGGGTCGGAGACGTTGTGGTCGGTCCACTCCGGGGCGCGTTGCTGGATGTAGCGCTTGGCGTCGTCGACGAACTGCTGGAAGCGGCGGTCGTCGAGGTTGGGGGAGGGCAGGGACATCAGCGGTCGCTTTCGAAAGAGCCCGGGTGGCCGGCGGGACCGTCGGGGAGGTCCGGCTCGTCGTGGGAGGGGATGACGTAGAACGGGAAGACGAGGCTGCGGGGGTTGTTGGTGCCGCGGATCGAGTAGCGGACGTCGATGTAGAGGACGCTCTGGTCGCCGCCGGTGGAGACTTCGACGTCGTGGACCTCGATGCGGGGTTCCCAGCGGTCGAGGCTGACGTTCACCTCGTGCTGGATGCGGCCGGCGGTCTGTTCGTTGACCGGGGCGAAGACGAGGTCGTGGATGGCGCAGCCGAACTCGGGGCGCATCGGCCGTTCGCCGGGTGCGGTGGCGAGGACGAGCCGGATGGCTTCCTCCACCTCCTGCTCGCCGCTGACGAGTGCGATCCCGCCGGTGGGGCCGATGCGCATGGGGAATGCCCAGCCGGAGCCGACGAACTGTTCGGCCATCAGGGGGCCACCTGCCTTCTTCTTCCTGCGTTCCCGGTGTGCCGGTGGGGACGTGCGGTCATGCCGGGAGGGGGTACTTCACGGTGTTGACGAACACGGCGCCGAAGAGGTCCACCTTGATGCCCTTGATGTTGACGTTGGCCACGGCGTTGACCGACACCATGCCGGTGGCGTTGATCGAGGTCATGCCGCTCGACGACAGGTTCATGGCGCCGCCCATCGCGTTGACGTTGACCGCGCCGCCCAGTGAGGTGAGGCTGACCAGGGCCTTGCCCTTCAGGGTGAGGGGGCCGCCGCTGTCGATCATGACGGACTGGCGGCCGTGCAGCCGGAGGCTGGTGCCCGCCTCCACCGACACCGAGCGGCTGCCGGTGATGCTGACGCTGCCCTTGCTGTCGACGGTGATCTCGGTCTTGGTGCGGTCGAGGTTGATGATCAGTTTGTTGTTCCCGCTGGCGATCCGGACGCCCTGCTTGCGTCCGCCGGTCTGCTGGCTGAGCAGGTCGACGCGGTTGCCCTGGCGGTCGGACAGGGTGTGCCGTACGGCCTTCTTCTTCAGGCCGTCGTGCAGGGGGACGTCGGAGACCTTGGTGGGCAGGTCCCGGCCGTTGTAGAGCCCGCCGATGACGAACGGGTGGTCCAGTGCGCCCCGGTCGAAGGCGACGAGCACCTCGTCGCCGACGTCCATGGGGAAGACTCCGCCGCCGTCCTTGCCGCCCATCTGTACGCTGCGGGCCCAGTCGCTGACGTAGGCGTCGTCCAGCCAGGGGAACTGGAGTTTGACCCTGCCCTGCTTGAGGGGGTCCTGTACGTCGGTGACGATGGCGTTGGCGACGCTGGGGAGCCGGGCGGCGCTGGCCGGGTCGACGCCGCCGCTGCCGCCGGAGGCCAGGCCGTACAGGGAGCGCCACTGGCGTCCGCTGACGGTGATCCAGGACTCGTAGTGCTTGCCGTCGCCGAAGACGTGGCGTACCGAGGTGACGGTGTACTTGCCCTCGAAGGGTTTGCCGACGTCGGAGAGGGCCACGGGGACACCGGGCCGCAGGTCGGGGTGGCCGTAGACGGCGACCTCGAGTTCCGCGAAGGAGGAGGTGATGTCGGCGGCGAGGGCCTTGGCGGCGTGCTGGACCTCGTCCTGCCTGTCGTAGGGGTTGGCGGTCTCGACGAGTTTGGCGGCCTTGAACTTGCCGGCGGCCTCTCCGGGGGTCGAGCCGATGCTGATGCCCGGGTCGGTGGTGGCGGGCGCGATCTCGGTGATCTTCTTCTTGGTGGTGACGTTCCAGCCGCGGGACTCGACCTTGCCGACCTGGTCGGCGGCGGTGACGGCGGCCCGCAGCCGGAGGATGTCGTGGCCGGCCTGGAGGACGAAGGTGCTCTTGTCGCCGTCCGTCTTCGGGGAGGGTGCGCCGGCCGACGGTTTCGGGGTGACGAACCGGAATTTTCCCTTGGCGTCGAGGGACATGACCATGTTGTTCTCGTCGGCGAGCCGGGAGAGGAAGTCCCAGTCGGTGACGTTGGACTGGCTGATGAAGGTGTAGGTGCCCTTGGTCGGCTGGACGCGGCCGATGGGCACGCCGTCCATGGCGGCGAGTTTGCGGGCGATGTCGGAGGCCTTCTGGTTCCGGTACGCGGCGACGCGGCGCTGGCGCATCATGCGGTGGCCGTAGTCGTAGCCGCGGATGACGGTGAAGCTGCCGGTGCCGTCGTAGTCGGCTTCCAGGGCGGTGACCTCGCCGGTCAGCAGGGGGTTGCCGATGCCCTGGCCGTCGGCGATCGGCGTGATGACGATTTTGGTGCCGAACTGGACGTTCAGTTTGCCGAGGACCAGACGGTAGGGGTCGCGGAAGGTGAGGCGGAACGCGGCGGGTACGCCGACGCCCTGGTCGACCCAGCCCTCCACGAGCATCGGGGCGATGTCGGCGGGGAGTTTGGCGCCGCCGATCTTGACCTCGACGATGCTGGAAAAAGCGTGCCGCACCATCAGTGAGGCACCTCCTCGGTGGCGGGCAGCATGAGTTCGGTGCCGGTCGGCAGGCGGGAGGGGTCGTCGATGCCGTTGGCCTCGGCGATGGCCCGCCAGGCGTTCGCGCTGCCGTACTCGTTCCAGGCCAGTGACTGGAGCGAGTCCCCCGCGACGACCCGGTGCACGCGCTGGGCGGTGAGGGCGCCGGAGGTCGGGTTCTGGCCCAGGGTCGGCCCGGGGATCTCCACGAGCGACACCTGGCAGGTGGCGCGGATGGGGACGCCGCTGGTGCCGAACAGGGTGTACTGCGCCTCGATGGACGAGACGTACGCGGTGAACCGCGCCGTGGAGAACGAGCCCCATTCGAAGACCACCCAGGGCGGCGACGGCTGTTTGGCGGCGATGCTCTCGGAGGTCACCTCGCAGCAGAGCAGCAGGGACTCGACCTTCTTCATCACGGTGTTGCCGTTGGGCTTCATCGAGGAGTCCAGGAAGATCTCCAGGGTCATCTCCCGCGGGTCGGCGCCCATGAATTCCGGCTTCGAGCCGTCCCGCACGGTCATGGTCGGCGTCGCCTTCCACTCGGCGCGCTGGGTGAGGGTGAGCTGCGCCGGGTTGAACTCGAAGTCGAACCTCCGCATCAGCGCGCCGGGCGTGGTGGTCGTGCCGGTGGGCGGCTGGTGGATGGCGAGGTTGGCGCGGACGAGGCTCTTGCCGGCGCCCTTGCTGCTGGTGGCCATGGGTCTTCCTCTCTGCTCTCCGGCGCCGTCAGTCCGTGAATCCGTGGTGGGCGATCTCCAGGACCTCGTTCGCCACGGCCGGGCTGTTGGGGTCGAAACTGGGGCCCTGCCAGCTGACGGGCAGTACGTCGATCAGTCCCCAGCGGGCGACCAGTGACCCGTCCGCGCGCAGCGCCGCGATCTGTGCCGTGGGCCGCTTGATCCCGGTCTGGACGGAGGAGACCCACTTGGCGACCTTCGCCGTGTCCGGGGTGAGGGGGCGGGTGAGCCGGATGTTGGAGAAGGTGACCCTGGTGGGCAGTTGCCAGACGAACCCGTTGTTGCCGCCCTCCTGGCGCTGCTCGATCTCGACCTGGGTCGACAGGCCCTCGCACCCGTTGAAGTAGCCGAGGCTCTCGCCGTCGATGGCGAGGCGGAACCAGATGGTGGAGCCCGGGTCCTGGCGGCGCATCGGGGGGTGACCTTTCTGTCGGGTGAGCGGTGGGGCACGCGGGTGGCCGGTCAGGCGCGGGGGTCGCGGAGTCTGCCGATCCGTTCGCGGTCCATGCGCAGTTCGGTGCGGACGAGGCGGGTGACGCGGCCGATGATCCGGTGCACCAGCTCGTCGAGCTGGAAGTCGGTCAGTTCACGCGGGTCGAACCCGCCGGCCGGGACCGCCGTGTAGGCGGGCGGCCGGTCGTCCTGTGCCGGGGGTGGTGTGGCGGAGCCGCCCGGGTACGGGGGCGGGCTGCCGGGCGGGGGCGGGCTGTACGGGGGCGGCGGTTCGGCCGGGGTGTGCTCGGCCGAGTGGGGCCGCAGGCGGCTGAGGGTCGAGGCCACGGTGGACGCCGCCGCGGCGGCCAGGGCGCCGGTGGTACGGCCGAACACGCGCTGGACCGGGGCCGCGGAGGTGGTGTCCGCGGCTGACCCCGCCGGCGCCGTCGGGGTGTGGACGGGGGGGAGCGGGCCGGGCTGCGTCGGCGGGGGCGGCGTGAGGGTGGCCACCGGTAGCGGGCTTCCGGCGGCGGTGGCGCCCGGGGACGCGGGCCGGCGCAGGGGCACGGCCTTGGCGGGCCTGGGGCGGGCGGCGGCCGTGCGCTGCACGGCGGCGGGGGACGCGGGGGCGCCGCCGGGGGTGCGCTGCACGGCGAAGGGGGTGAGGCCGCCGCCGGAGGTGGGCAGGGGCGCCGTCGGCGTCGGGCCGAGGGGCGCCGCGAGGATCGGTGCGACGGCGGGCGCGGGGGCGGCCGGCCGGGGCGGTGCCGGCAGGGGAGTGGGCGCGGCGAAGGAGGGTGGCGTGAGTGACGCGGGTGGCGTCGCGGGGGCGGCGGCCGGGGCGGTGGCGCGCTGGACCGGGGAGGGCGTACGGGCCGGGGTGCCGGGGATGTCGGGGGCCGCGGCCGGAGGGTGGGGGGCGAGTGACGCGGTGTCGGCCGGGGCCGCGGTGAGGGGGGCACCGAGGGGCGAGCGGCGCGGGGGCCGCGCTGACGGTGCCGGGGTGGAGGGCAGGGGTGCCTGCGGGGTGCTGGGGGTCACCGGGGTCGGGCGTACGGCGTCGGCCGGCTTGGACGACGTGGGCGCGCCGAGGCCCGGACGTGGCGCCGTGGCGCTGCGCTGCACCGGCTGGGCGGGGGTGGGGGACGCGGTCCGGCGCTGGACGGGTGCCGTCGGTCCCGGCCCGCCCGGCTCCCGGCCTCGCTGGACCGGGGGGACCGCCGTCGTCCCGGCGGCATGACCGGCCGCGGATGCGGCGGGGGCCGCGGCGGAGGACGGACCGGCCGGTCCCGGCGGCGGCCCGGACGGTTCCGAGGGTCCTTGGGACGCACGCTGGACCGCGGGTGCCCCGGGGACGACGGGGGCGTCGCGGTGCGGCGCGGGTGCCGGGCCGGCGGGAGGAGTGCTCGGCGTGCCGGCCGGACGGGCCGTCGCGCGCTGGACCGGGGACGACTGCGGTGTGCCGGGGCCCGGCGCCTGGGCAGGCGTGGGGTGGGCACGGCGGGCCGCGGGGGTCTGCGAGGGCTGCGCGGGCTGAGGTGCCTGCGCGCGAAGCCGCTGGACGGGGGGCTGCGCACCGGCCGGGGTGACGGAACGGGCGGTCACCGCCGGGGGCTGGTTCGTGGCCGGGGCAGGGGTCGGGGACGCCTGGGCCGCCGTGGCGCCGCCAATACCGGCCGGACGAGAGGGGGAGGGCGTCGCCTCGCCGCCGTCGATGCTCGCTGCCGGGGTGGTCCGGGCGACGGCTCGCTGGACCGGCGGGGGCGGGGTGCTGCCCGGTGCCGTACCGGTGCGGGGGGTGGCGTCGCGCGGCTCGGGGGCGTCGGCCGGGCCGTCCGCCCGGGGGACCGCTCGCTGGACCGGGGCGTCGGCCGACGTCCTGCCGGCGGGCGCGGACGCCGGTCGGCTGGTGGGGCGATGGTCGTGCGGGGACACGGCCCGCTGGACCGGGGGTCCGGCCGGTGCGGTGTCTGGCGACGACGACGGCGACGACGACGGCGACGACGACGGCGGCGTTGCCGCCGCGCGGCCGGTGGGCGGGGTGCCGGTGCCGGAGGCGGGCGTGGCGGGGCGGGGCGTCGCTCGTTGTACTGGGCGGTCGGTGGTGGGGCCGGTTTTGGCGGGCGCGGGCGCGGGCGCGGTGGGGCGCGGTGTCGCTCGCTGTACCGGGTGGTCTGTCGTGGCGCCGTCGGTCGCGGTGGGGCCGGCCTGCGCGGCGGTGGGTGCGGTCGGGGTGGTGCCGGGGCCGGCGGAGGCGTGCGTGGGCCGTGAGGCCGCCCGCTGCACCGGGGGTTCGTCCGTCGCGGGGCCGGACGGCCGTACGGCGGCTCGCCGCACCGGCGTACCGGGTGTCGTGTCGGCGCCGGCCGCGGGTGTTGTCCGGCCGCCGGGCCGGGAGGTGCGGGGCGCGGGGTCCGGGCCGGGCTTGGCCACGGCTCGCTGCACGGGGGGAGCGGCCGACACGGCGTCCGGCGAGGTGGTCCGGCGGTCCCCGGCGGGGGCGGCCTGCGGGCCAGGGGCCGGGGAGGTCTCCGGGCCGGGGGCCGGGGCGGACGGTGCCGCGGCGCGTTGTGCGGGCGTGCCGGACGTGCTGCCGCTGCCCGGTGCGGGCGCCGCGCTGGCGCCGGCCGGGCGCGCGGCGCGCTGTACCGGCGTGCCGGGTGCCGTACCGCTGTCGCGTACCGGTGCCGTGCCGGGGGCGCCGGGCTGTGCGGCGGCCCGCTGGACCGGGGCGCCGGACGACGCGGTGCCGCTGCCCGGCGTGCCGGATGCCGTTGCGCCGCCGGAAGCCGTGGGAGTGGTGGAGGTGGTGCGGGCGGTGCGCCGGGCCCCGGTGTCCGGAGCCGGGGTGGCGTCGCGGCGGGACACCGCTCGCTGCACGGGAGGGCCGGCGGGAGGAGTGCTCGCCGCGCCGGTCGGGCGTACGGCCCGCCGCACCGCGGCGTCGGGTGCCGGGGGCGCGGTCGCCGTGGTGCTGTCGGTCCGGTGGGACGGGGAGGCGTCCCCGGCGGAGGCCGAGCCGGGGTCCCCCCGGTCGCCGTCCGCCGACGAGGGTGCCGTACCGGAAGGCGTCGGGAGGGAGTCGGTGGTCCGGCGGGTCGCGGGCAGGGCCCGGCGCTGCACGGCCGGCGCACCGGACGGTGCTTTGGTCAGGGCCTGGCGGGGGTGGGGTGCGGCGGGCGGCGGCACCGGGGTGACCCGTACGCCGCGGGCCGGCTGGACGGGGGTGTTCACGGGCGCGGCGGACGACCCCGGCCCGGCGGAACGCGACCGCTGGACGGGCGTGGCCGAGGGCGTGGTCGTCGGCGTGGCGGAGGAGCCGCCCCGCGTCCGCGGCGTGGAGGACGAACCCGCGCGCGCTCCGGACGCCGTGGAGGCACCGTTCCGTGCTCCCGGCGCGGCCTCCGTGGGAACGGCCGGCGTCGAGGGGTCCGCCGGTAGCGCCCGCAGGGGCGCGACCGGCATCCGCTGGACCGGCTGCGCGCCCGGCGGGGACGACAGCGGCGTGGTCCGTTCCGGGTGGGCCGGCGCGTCGAAGGCGCCGGACAGCAGGCTGTCGCCCGTCGCCGGGTTCAGTACGGCGGGGGACGGCGCCTGCGTGAACGACGGGTTCTGCCACGTCGGCAGACGGCCACCGAACCCGGCGTCCGCGACCCCCGTGCGGGCCGGACCCGTCGCCCGCTGGATCGGCGGCAGGCCCGTCCAGGCGGCGGCCACGGGCGCCGGGCCGGTCGTACGCGACGTACTTCCGCCCGTGTCGGAGCCCATGTCCGGGCCCGGCACGGCCTCGGCCGGGGACGTCGTGCCGTCCCCGGCGATGCCGTCCCGACGGCCCCGCAGCCGGTCCAGGAATCCCACTGATCAGCCCTCCGCCATGCCACGCGTCACGAGGGACGCGATCTGGTCCGTGTACCGGCGGCGGTCCTGGTGCTCCAGGTCCAGGATCGCCTCCAGGCTCCAGTGGAAGTGGTAGGCGACGTACGCGATCTCCTCGTGCAGCCGGTCGGTCGCGTACGTCACGATTCCCCCAGGCGGCTCCCGCCGAGTTCGACCTCGAAGGGCTCCGAGCAGTGCGGGCACTCGACGGCCGCGCGGGTGTGGCCCTCCGCGTTGATCTGGCGGTAGAAGTCCTGGAGGAACGCCAGGTCGGAGGCGAACATGTTCTCCACGATCCCGTCGTGCACCGACGACAGCGTGCCCAGCCGGGTGATGACCCGGCCGAGCAGCACCACCGACAGGTACGCCGGGTTCTCCTGCACCCGCACGTCGCGCAGCGGGATCAGTTCGTCCCGTGCCGTCGACAGGCGCATCACGCCGTCCCGGTGCACCGTGCCCGAATCGTCGACGTACCCGCGCGGCAGCTCGAAGGGGAACTCGGTGCGCAGTTGCCGGCGCGGCTCCGGGTCGGCCGGCGCCTCCGTCGGCGCGGCGGCGGGAGCCGAACGGGGGAGATCCGCTCCCGCCGCCGCAGTCTGGGGGGCCTGGGGCGCCGCGGTGGGCGCCCGGCCGGCCGCGCGCCTCATTACTCGACTTCCATTTCTTCGAACACGATGGTGACCGTCTCGGTCAGCGCGGAGGTGTCGCCCGCCTTCAGCGAGCTCGCGTCGATCTTGCTGCACCAGGCGTTGCGCATGTTGTAGCGCTTGACCGGGGTGTCCTCGGCGTCCATCAGGATGATGGAGGCGTTCTTGCGCGCCGAGGCCATCCGGCCGTTGATGGAGTCGTTGATCCACTGGGTGAACGACGCGGACTGGGTCATGCCCCGCACGACGGTGCACTGACCGTCCTTCTTGTTGCCGGGCATCACGGCGGTCTCGAGCTTGCCGGTCGCGCTGTTGTTCTGTACGTGCCTGATGACGTCCTGTTCGATGGTGAGGCCGTTGACCTCGGCGAGGTACTCGACCATCACCCCGTCGATCTGGAGCCCGAAATTGTTCCCGGTGAGGGAGTCACCCTGCATGAGAGCCATGTGTGCGCTGTCCTTCTAAGGGTCCGGAGGAGAGAGGGGAGGGGGGCGGGGCGGAGAGGCGGGGAGGGCAGGGCAGGGCCTACTCCTCCAGCTCCCCGCTGCCGCTGGAGAACTGGGCCAGCCGGAAGACCACGAACTCGGCGGGCTTGACCGGCGCGATGCCGATCTCGCAGACGACCCGGCCGAGGTCGACCGACTCCGGCGGGTTGGTCTCCTCGTCGCACTTGACGTAGTAGGCCTCCGCCGGGCTCTGGCCGAACAGGGCGCCGCTGCGCCACTCGTTGACCAGGAACGCGGAGATGTTGCGGCGGATGCGGGCCCAGAGGTTGTGGTCGTTCGGCTCGAACACCACCCACTGGGTGCCGATCAGGATCGACTCCTCCAGGTAGTTGAAGTACCGGCGGACGTTCAGGTAGCGCCACGCCGGGTCGGAGGAGAGGGTGCGGGCACCCCAGACGCGGACGCCGCGGCCGGGGAAGGCGCGGATGCAGTTGACGCCGATCGGGTTGAGCAGGTCCTGCTCGCCGCGGGTGATCTGCAGTTCGAGGTCGACGGCGCCGCGGACGACCTCGTTGGCGGGGGCCTTGTGCACGCCGCGCTCGGCGTCGTTGCGGGCCCAGATGCCGGCGACGTGGCCGCTCGGCGGAACCAGTCGGGACTGGCCGGACGCCGGGTCGAAGGACTTGATCCAGGGGTAGTACAGGGCCGCGTACTTGGAGTCGTAGCCGGCCGTCTCCTGGCGCCAGACGCGGATCTGACGGGCGTTCAGGCCGGGCGGCGGGTCGATGATCGCGACGCGGTCGCCCATCAGCTCGCAGTGGGCGATGAGACCGAGCTGGACGGCCTTGACGGCCTCCAGGTCGATCGCGCCGCGCTGGTAGGCGGCCATCAGGTCGGGCACGGCGACCATGGAGATCTCGTCGACGGCCTCCAGACCGCCGAAGCCGGTGCGGTCCGCGGAGTCGCCGAGGTACTGGGCCGGGCCGGGGTGCGCGACCTCGCTCTGCGCGGCCGGGGCGGCCTTCTCCACCGGGGCGGCGGGCGGCGCGGGCAGCGCCAGGGTCTGGTTCTCCGGGCGGGCGAGCTGCGCGGACGGCGCGGCCTCCGTCACGGTGATGAACCGGGAACGCTCCTTGACCTGCGTGACGACGTAGGAGCGGGTGCCCTTCTTGGCGCTCACGTCGAAGGTCTCGACCGGCTTGTCGCCGTCCTTGACGATCAGCTTGAAGCGCTCGGCGGCGCCCTCGCCCTCGGGGTCGGCGACCTCGACGGACAGCGGGCCGTGCTGTCCGGGGGCGGTGGCCGTCACGGCGAACGTGCCGAGCTGCTTCGGCTCGGCGGCGGGCAGCGCGGCCGGGGCGGCGGCGCCCGTCACCGCGGCCGGGGCGGACGCCGGGCCCGCGCCGGTGACGGCGGTCTCCTCGGCGCTGCCGCCGACGCGGACGACGTACGCGGCGCTGCCGCCGTTGTTGAAGAACCCGTAGACGGAGTGCGCGAGGTAGTACCCGTCGGTGAAGTCACCGAACGCCGCGACGTACTGGGACCAGTTGGTGACCAGCGTGGGCTCGTTCAGCGGGCCGGTCGGCGCGAGCCCGACGAAGGCCGCCACCGAGGTGCCCACCCCCTCGATCGGGCGCGAGCCGCTGGCCACCTCCTCGACGTAGACGCCGGGCGACAGGTAGGACGGCATGCTCTGCTCTCCTCGGGGTACGAGACAGGACGCCTCTCAGCCTCGCGCGCGCGTTGCCTCCGCCGAAACGTCCTTCGGTGCCGGTGTGGGGGCATGGTCATTGCCCCCGGTCGTGCCCGTTGGGGCAGTCCCCCCGCGTTTCGCTTCGTTTCCCCCGGTGGACCCCTGGCGGTTGCCCGGCGTTTCTGCTTCAACATCACCTATTGGGTGTCAGTTCGCCAGGATGTCATCTTGCGATCACGCCCGGTCGGGGGAACGTGCCGTCCCGTCGCGCCGGGAGCGCGGCCTTGCGGGAGCGGGGGCAGGAACGGTGACCTGGCGTCAGGAAGGGGTGTCCGTGTCGGACCGCTTGCACGAAACGCAGAGACACCGTCCGCCCGGAGCCGCTGCGGCCTCACCCCACCCGCGGGTACGTCGGCCAGTGCCGCTGGCCTCCCTGCAGGCCGCGGCGGGAAACCGGGCCGTCGCCTCGGCGATCCGAAGCGGGGCCGGTACGGCGATCCAGCGCGCGACCGGCACGGCACAGCTCCCCAAGGCCGCAGGGCAGGAGCGGACGACCTCGACGCCGGCGGACGACCTCGGGATCACGCCGGTGACGGAACCCGAGCGGCCGGGCGGCGAGACGCGTCAGGGAGAGGACGCGACGACCGAGCAGCAGGTCGCCGTGGACGAGGTGGAGACACAGAAGAAGAACGTCGCAGACGCGTCACTGGCGCGGGCCGCCGCCGCGGCCGACGTGTGGCAGTCGTCCGGGGAAGCGGTCGAGGCGCGCAAGAAGGCGGCGGCGGCCCGGGGTGAGGCGGAGCGGCTCACGAGGGAGGCCGGGGAAGCGGAGATCAGCCGGACGGGCCTGCTCGAGAAGGAGCGGGGCTTGAGAGAGACGGCCGGTACGGCGGCGGCCGAGCAGCAGGCGGCCGAGGGCCGGGCAGAGAGGCACAAGGCAGTCGAGGGGCAAAGGCGCAAGGCGGTGGACGCGGCCCTTGCCGAGGAGCGGAAGTTCACGCAGAAGGCGAAGAAGGCGGAGGAAGAGCGGGCCGCCGCCGAGGCCAGGGTGGCCGCGTTCACGAAGCAGGCCGCCGAGGCCAGGGAGAAGCAGAAGGCCGCCGAGGCCAGGGTGGCCGCGCTCAAGAAGCAGGCGGAGGAGGCGGAGGAGAAGCGGAAGGCCGCCGAGGCCGCGGCGCAGAGGAAGGCGGTGGCCGAGGACGAGGCGCTGCAGAAGGCGGCCAAGGCCCAGGCAGAGGCGGAGGCCGACGACAAGGTCGCGAAGAGCGTGGAGAAGTGGGCCGACGAAGTGGCCGACGCGCTGAAGGAGGCCGGGCTGGAGGCACATCGGTGGGCGGGGGAGGCCGATGGCGCCGACACGGAACGGACGAGGGCCGAGAAAGAGCAGCAGGAGTGGGCCGCGACCCGGGAAACGGCGCGGGAGCAGGCGGCGGCGGCCAGGGAGCGGGCGGCGGTGTGGGGCAAGGAGGCCGAGACCGCGGCGAAGGAGCACACCAGAGCCAGGAACGAGGCGGCAGAGCACGGGAAGGCCGCGGCGGCGGCACAGCAGCAGGCCGACACCGCCCGGGACCAGGCGGCCGGTTTCGCGGAGACCGCGAGACAGAAGCGGGAGGCGGCGGATTCAGCCCGCGTCAGGGAGCAGCAGCAGGCGGACATCGCGGCCGTCGCACAGCGGCACGCGGCGGCCGCGGCACAGACGCAGTTGGAGCAGGGGACGGCCGAGACCGAGGCGACGACAGCCCTGACCGCGAGGAAGACGGCCAAGAAGGCGGCCGGCGAGGCGGCGGAGGCCGCGAGGAAGAAGGCGGCGGAGGCCGGGAAGCAGACGGACGAGTCGGGGCCGGCCGACGCCGAGAGGGCGGACGAGGCGGGCGGGGCCCTGCGCGAGGTTCCCCAGCGCGCGGCCAAGGCCGTCGGACACGCGACCAAGAAGGCCGCTGCCCAGGTCAAGCCGTGGATCGATCCCGCCGACACGGCGATACTCCGCGGCAGTGCGCCGGTCGGGGGAGCGCTCAGGGCGGACGCGTCCAGGACCGGGGACACCGGGAGGATGGATGGCGCCGTGATTCAACAGCACGTCGAGAACCCGATCAACACGATCAGCGACGTGGCCGGGACCGTGAACGACGTGGTGGCGCTCAAGGACTCGGCCGGTAAGCGTGGTGAATCGGGTCCGGCCTCCCACGCGCACAGGAAGAACTGGAGAGGCAAGCCCCTCGGCCTCCTGACGAACGCCCTCATGAGCGTCAACGATGGCGTGAAAATCGCCGGCAACAGTCTGACGGCGGTCAAGAACACGGGGCCGGTGGCTGCGCTCGGGGACGCCGGCGGCGCCCTCACCATCGCGTTCTCCTCAGTGATCGCAGCCCGTGACGCCAAGGTCATCAAGGACACCCGTGCCAGGCGCGAGGCGCTGAAGAAGCACTTCCAGGGCGTGGCCGCACAGCGTGTCGACGATCTCCAGGGCGTACTGGGCGATTTGGGGAAGGCCACCGCCGAACTGGCCCAGAAAACGGCCGGGCTGGCGGCCTCGCAGGCCGGCCCGGAAGCGGAGGGCCACCTGCAGGCCATCGAAGACGAGCGGGTCCGTATCGACAGCCTCAGGAGCCAGCTGCTGGGGCACATGGCCAGCCTGCGGGACTACGCGGTGGACAAGAAGAAGAGGAAACTTGCGCACCGTGCCGCCAACCTGGGGGGCAACGGCGCGCGTATCGCAGCCGGCGCCGTGGCGATCGCGGCTGCTGCAGGGGCGGTCTCCGGCCCGGTCGGCCCCGCTGTCGCGGGCGGTCTGACGGCAGCCGCCCTGGGCGGATATGCCGTGAAGAAGGGCGCCAAGAAGGCCGGCAAGCGCTACACCTCGGTACGGCAGCCGGACAAGTACGCCCGTACCACCCCGGCTCAGGAAGGAACCGAGAAGCCCGAGGCGCCCACGATGTCCAAGGACGGAAAGGGCGGCAGCAAGCGCGCCGCGTGGAAGGAGGCGCTCACGGTGACGCACTCCATCAAGCAGGGAAAGCGGCAGCTCAGAGCGCAGGAGATATACGCGCTCGCGGCCGGGCCGGCCGTCCCCGCGGGCAAGCACGTCCCCAACGACGTCCGGGAGTACATGCGCGAGTTCCTCAAGGCCCTCAAGTGCGGCCCGGACGACCACAAGCAGTCGAACAAGGCCTGGGAGGATTCGCTCAACGACCCCGAGCAGCAGACGGAGTGGGAAGAGGCGATAGCCAAACAGCTCGCCTCGGTCTGAGCGCCCTCCGCCGGCACCGGGGGGCAACGCCGGGCGCTGCCCCCGGCGTTGCCCCCGCGGACCTGTCGGGAACGGGCGCGTTCCGGTAGGGCTGGTGGCCACACGTCCGGTGTCGAAGGGAGCCATGGTGCGCGCACACGAGGAAGCCACCGAGCGGAAGGCCGCACGGGGTGGTCAGGCTCCGCGTCGGACCGTGGACGCGCCCATCGGAGTGCGCGGTGGTCCGATGACCCCCGCGACCGTCATGGCGCTCCAGCGTTCCGTCGGGAACAACGCGGTCCAGCGCCTCGTCAACCAGGACCGGCACCAGCACGGCGCCGGCTGCGGGCACGACGGGATCGACGACGGCAGCCCGGAGGGCCAGGCCCAGCTCCTGAAGGAGGCGATGGCCACGCCGAGCAGCCCGCTCGAGAGGTCCATACGCTCCGAGGCGGAGTCGTTCTACCAGGTCGACCTGTCCCCCACCCGCGTCCACGACAACCCGATCGCCCAGCGCGCGACCGTGGCACTGGGCGCACAGGCCATGACGGTCGGCAACCATGTCTTCCTCGGCCCGCGGGCGGCCGGCCGCAAGGACGTCATCGGCCACGAGCTGGGACACGTCAAGGAGAACCTGTCCGGTGTCCGTGAGACGGGCAAGGACAACGGAGCCGGAGTCACCGTGACCGACCCGGGCCAGGAATCAGAACGGGCCGCGGAGGCCGACGGTGCCGCCTTCGGCGCGGGCGCGGCCGTCGCCCCGTCGGTCGTCGCCCAACGAGCGGTCGCGGAGCACGAGGACGACGCGGAGTAGGCTCGGCCTCGCAGTGACGGCCCCGGACACGGTGGCGGTGCCGCGGGGGAAGCCGCGGTGGTCGGACGGCCTTGAACACGATCAGCCGCCATGCGATCGTGCCCTCGGCCGTGGCCTTGTTGAGGGCCTTCACGGCATCGCCCTTCGCCGGGTGCTTCATGCCGGCCCTGAGCCTCGCGATCTCGGCATCGCCCTTGGCGATACGATCCTGCGCCTTCTTCCAGAACTTGCTCCTGGGATCGGCGGTGACCTCGCGGCGGATCGGCCCGGACGTCCGGGCAGTGTCTTGCCTGCCCGGCAACTGACCTCGACTGTGCATGCGGGCCCTGAGAGGTATGGAGCGGTGACTTCTTCCGTACCCGACGGCCGGCGTACGCGGGAGGACTGCACGGGCAGACCCGGGGGCACGGTCCTCCGGTCGGGTGCGGAAGGGCAACCGGTGTGCCCCCGCGGCTCCTGACATGGTGGGGACGCGGCCGTAGCGTCGGCGTGTGAGCCTTTGGACTTCGCTGGAGCCCGCGTCCGCGACTGTGGACCCCGGCAGCAATACGCGTGTGCGTCTGCGGGTGCGCAACACCGGTGACGTGGTGGACGAGTACCGGTTCGAGCCCGTCGGGGACGTGGCGCCCTGGACGACGATCGAGCCGCCGACGCTGCGGCTGTATCCGGGGACGACGGGGACGGTGGAGCTGACCTTCGCGCCGCCGCGGACCCCGGATGCGACGGCGGGCCCGAACCCGTACGCGGTGCGGATCACACCGACCGAGCATCCGGACGCGGTCACGGTTCCGGAGGGGAACCTGACGATCACGCCGTTCACCGAGGTGCGGGCCGAGCTGGTGCCGCCGACGGTGAAGGGACGGTTCCGGGGGCGGCCCAAGCTGGCGGTGGACAACCTCGGCAACACGAAGGTGACCGCCTCGGTGGCCGGCAGCGACACCGGGGACCACCTGTCGTACGAGATCCGTCCGGGGAACGTGCAGATCGAGCCGGGGCGGGCGGCGTTCGTCGAGACGACGCTGAAGCCGCGGCAGATCATCTGGTTCGGGTCGAAGGAGGAGCGGCCGTACACGCTGGCCGTGCGCCGGTCCGGGGTCGAGCCCACGAACGTGGAGGGCGTGTACGTCCAGCGCGGGTTCCTGCCGCGCTGGCTCGCGACCTTCTGCGGCGTCTTCGTCGCCCTCGCGCTCGCCTTCGTCATGATCTGGATCGCCTACAAGCCCCAGGTCCGCACCAGCGCCACCGAGCAGATCGAGCAGGCGGGCACCGCCCTCGCCCCCAGCCCCAGCGCCAGTCCCGCGTTGCAGGCGCCGCCCAGCGCGTCCGCGCCGGCCGTCCCGGTGCCCGGGCAGCCGAAGGCCGAGGATCCCGAGAAGGAGGAGCCGAAGGCCGGCGACGGCGACGGTGGCGGCGGCGGAGGAGGGGGCGGTGGGGAGGAACCGGCCCGGAAGCCCGACCCGGAGCCGGCCGTGGTGCCCGCCAGCAACGTCCTGCTGCGCAACGTCGTCACCACGTACTGCGCCGAACTCCCGGGACACGAGAAGGGGCAGCTCGACGGTCCCGTCTGGCAGGCCCCCTGCGATTCGAGCGACGCCGACAACCAGCTCTGGAACCTGGAGGTGAAGTACGCGAAGGGCGGCCCCGGCGGGGCCGCGCTCTTCCAGATCCGGAACACCACGGACCAGCTCTGCATGGACCTCCCGGGCATGGGAGGGAACCCCTACACGACCCCCGTCACCGAGTTCACCTGCGACGGCACGACCAAGGACAACCAGCTCTGGTGGGTCGAGAAGAAGGAGAGCGGCGCCTACTGGATCCGCAACTTCGCCAGCAACAACGCCTGCCTGGACGTCGCCGGCTCCAGCGTCGGCGTCCTCAACGCCAAGATGGTGATCTTCGACTGCACGGCCTCCGACGACGCGGAGTGGGAGATCCGCCGGACGGACGGCACCTGATCCCCGCGGTCCCGTCCCGGCGGGGCGCCGGGACGGGCGGGCCGGTGGTCCGCTACCAGCTCGCCTCGCCCGGCACCAGCCGCCCCGCCTTGCGGTACTCACGGCGGGCGCCCTCCAGGAGGTCGCCCGCCGTCACCTTGTCCCCGCGTCCGGCGGCGAGATAGGCGGCGGTGACCACCGCGCTGCGGATCGAGCCGCCGGCCAGCTCGAAGTCCCGGGCCAGCGGGGCCGGGTCGATGTCGTCGGCGGACGGGACGTGCCTGAGGCCGTGCCGCCACAGCGCCAGACGCTGCCCGGCGTCCGGGAACGGGAAGTCGACCACCAGGTCCAGGCGCCGGGTGAACGCCTCGTCGATGTTGGCGCGCAGGTTGGTGGTGAGCAGGGCGATGCCGTCGAAGGACTCCAGGCGCTGGAGCAGGTAGGCGCTCTCCATGTTGGCGTACCGGTCGTGCGAGTCCTTGACCTCGGAGCGCTTGCCGAAGACGGCGTCGGCCTCGTCGAAGAGGAGCACGGCGTCGGTGCGGTCGGCCTCCGTGAAGATCCGTTCGAGGTTCTTCTCGGTCTCGCCGACGTACTTGTCCACGACCGACGACAGCTGGACGACGTAGAGGTCGAGGCCCAGGTCGGCCGCGACCACCTCCGCCGACAGGGTCTTGCCGGTGCCGGACTCGCCCGCGAACAGGCCGAGGACGCCCCGGCCGCGTCCGCCGCCCGCGCTGAGCCGCCAGTCGCCGAGGACGCGGTCGCGGTGCCGGGCGCGCAGGGCGAGTTCGCGCAGCTGGGTGAGGGGCCCCTCGGGCAGGACCAGGTCCCGCCAGTCCACGGCGGGCCGGATCCGCCGGGCGTGGCTCTCCAGGCCGGAGGCCGACTGGCGGCGGGCGGCGAGCCGGACGTGGCCGGCGGTGACCGGGGTGCCGTCGAAGGCGGCGAGGGCGCGGGCGGTGTGCGCGGCCCGCCGGACGCGGTCGCCGCCGAGGCGGTACGGGGCGACGGTGGCGGCCAGGTCGAAGCCGTCGGCGTCCGCGCCGAGCGCGGCCCGCCAGGCGTTCGTGCCACCGGCCCGGCGACCCGGCGCGTCGAGGACCAGCGGGTCGTCGGGGGACCAGTGCGGGTCGTACGGGCGGGGGTCCGTCAGCAGCACGGTCACGTCCGTCGCGGCGGTCAGCGCCCGCAGCAGCGGGCCCGGCTTCTCGGGCAGGCCCGGCACCACGACGGCCCGGCCGCCGAGGCGGGCCTCGCGCAGCAGCTCGGGGACGTGGTCCCCGGGGTCCGGGCAGCGCAGCGCGTCGACGCCCGCGGCGCGCAGGGCGGCGGCGAGGGCGGCCAGACCGTCGCCCTCGCGCTGTTCGCGCAGGTAGGCGATGAGCGGGCCGTCGTGGAGCCGGGCGGCCAGCCGGTGCGCGAAGTCCTCGGCGTCGGGGTCGGCGGGCAGCGGGTCGGGCATCGGGAGCAGCCGGCCGAGGAGCGCGGCGTCCGGGGTGTCGTCACCGAGGAGATGGCCGACCAGCCGGTCGGGGACGCGCAGGGAACGGGACAGGAAGGGCCGCTCGGGCTCCTCGACCTCCAGCAGGCCGAGGGCGAGCAGCGGTGCCGAGGCGTGCAGACGGGCACGGGCCGCCGCCGTGTGCGCGGGCACCCCGCACAGGTCGAGGGCGAGGCCCACGGTGGCGCGGCGGCGGCTCACGTCGTCGTTGAGGTAGCCGTAGAGCGGCTCGAAGGTGCGGTCGACGTCGGGGGCGAGGGCGATGAGCAGGACGGCGGTGTCCCACTCGGTCAGCCCCGTCCGCCCGGCCAGCCGCGCCAGCCGGTCCTCCGGGACGGCCGGTGTGCCGGCGGCCGGGTGCGGCGTGGCGGTGCCGCCGGTCCCGGGGCCGGTGCCGGCCTCCGGACCAGTGCCGGGACCGGCCTCCGGACCAGTGCCGGGACCGGTGTCCGCCGGCCAGGTGCGCAGCAGGTGGCGCACGGCCTCGTCGGACAGGTACAGGCCGCGCAGCGGGTCGTCGGCCGTGGGATCGCCGGCGGCGCGCTCCTCGGCCAGCGCGGCCACCCGTTCCCGCAGGCCGGCGAGGCGGGCGAGCAGGGCGCGGGCGGGCGCGTCCCCGCCGGGGGCGGGCGGCGGGGCGCCGGGGGCGGTGTGCGGGGCGGTCATCGCGGGTCCCGGGGGCGGTCCGTCGTGTCGCGGCGGGCGGCGCGGGCGGCCGCCACCTGGTGGGGGCGGTGGGAGCGCCCGGTGGCCGCGGCCGGGTCGCCGTCCAGGTCGCGCACCCGGACCGTGACGCCCTCGGTGACCGGGGGACCGGCGTCGTACTCCGGGTAGGAGGGGAAGGGCACGGTCACCGTCACGTCCAGGGACGGCTTCAGTTCACCGCCCAGGGCGGACCAGATCTCGGCGAAGGAGCGGGACTCCGTCTGGGTGCCCGCCACCGTCAGCGGCACCGACAGGCCCAGCGCCCCCAGGGAGCCGGGGAGTTCGGAGGGCGACAGGATCTCGTGCGGCAGCAGGGTCGCCAGTACCGCGGAGAGCAGCCGGTGCTCGTCCTGCGGGGTCTTCGTCCAGGCCGTCACCAGGTACGACAGCCGGAACCAGCGGGGCGGCCGACGGCGGCGCACCACGACGTCCCGCTCGTCGTGCACCGGCAGGTGACCGCGCTGGCGCCGGGTCACGTCCTCCCGGATGTCGTACAGGTACGTGTTGACCACGGGGGCGTTGCGCCGGGCCGCCCAGTCACGGGTGGGCGCCTCGAAGGACACGTCGATGCCCGAGCCCGTCAGCACCCCGCCGCCGAGGAGGCCCTTGAGGACCTCGTCCACCTCGTGGATCACACTCGCGCTCCCGCCCTGCCCGTACCGCCGTGCCGCTCGCTGCCGTTCGTCGTCGATCGTGTCCCGGGTGCCGTCCCCGCCCCCAGGCGCGCCGGGGACGACGGCGGGGCAGGACGTCCTGCCCGTGCGGCCCCGAAGGACCGTTCCCGGCATGCCCGTTCGGTCAGATGTACCCTTCCCGCAGGGCATAGGCAACGGCGTGCGCGCGGTTGCGCAGATGGAGCCGCGTGGTGAGTCCGTGCATGACGTTCTTGACGGTCCGTTCGGAGTAGGACAACTTGCCGGCGATCTCCCCGGTGTCGAAGCCTTCGGCGACCAGCCGCAGGACGTCCACCTCACGGGGCGCGAGCCCCAGCGAGGGGGCGCCGGCGCGGCCCGCCGCCCCCCGGTGCAGGGTGCCCACCTGGTTGATCAGCCGGCCGAGCAGGTCCGCGGGCAGGTCGCCGTCGCCGCGGGAGGCGGCCAGCACCGCCTGCACCAGCCGGTGGTCGGTGGCCTCGTGACGCCAGACGATGGCGCCGACGCCGCACTCGACGACGTCCAGCAGTTCGGTCTCGCGGATCGCGCCGACCACGAGCACGGCGCGCGCGCCCTCGCTGCGCACGATCCGGCGCAGCCGGGTGAGCGTCGCCTCGTCGAGCGCGTCCTCGATGAGCAGGGCCACCGTGCCGGGGCCGGTCTCCTCGCACAGGTCGATCTCCGGATGCCGGCGCAGCTGGCTGACCGCGCCCTCGCGGCTGATCGGGTCCGGGGCGGTCACCGCCACCGGTACGCGGCGGTCGAACACGCCGGTGGTGCCGACGACGTCGGCCGTTCTGACGGCTCCGGCCGTCCCGGCGGTGACTGCGGTGACGGCGGCGGTGGATGCGGTGGTGGTCCGGGGTGAGTTGAACAACCGTTTCCCCCCTGTTCACAAGCCCGCCGACGGGCCCAAGCCTGCGGCGGATGAGCATGTTCCACACTTCTGGGACTGCTGGGAACACGCAATCGTGGAACACCACGAGACACACCACGAGACCAGCGCGGCGGCCCCCACCACCGGGCCGCCGGGCGCGTGTTCCCGCAGACCGGCAGGGCCCCGCGCGAGGACGGGCGGGATCGTGGCGCCGTGCGCGCACCACCGTGAGCAGCACCACGACGGACGGCCCGTCCGCGGCACTTCTTACCCCGGGGTGGCCCACCTCACACCACCACCGTCCGCATTCAGACGTCTCACAGACGGAGGAAGGCGTCATGCACCACAGGAGGCACCGATGACCGGACCGCTTCGCGAACGCGACGACGCCTTGGCGCTGCTCGCGGCCGAGACCGAGCGCGCCCGGGCCGGCACCGGCGGCCTCGTCCTGCTGCGCGGTGCCACCGGCACGGGCCGTACCGCCGTACTGGAGGCGGCCGTCCGGCACGCCGCGGACCGCGGCCTGCGGGTGCTGCGCGCCCGCTGCTCCCCCGAGGGCACCGGGACGCCCTTCGCCGCGGTGCTCCAACTCCTCGGCACCGGGCAGGAGTACGCCGAACCGGTACCCGGCGACGACCACGGCAGCGCGGTCCGGCTCTGGCAGCGGCTGTGCTCGTACGCGGCCGAGGGCCCGCTGCTGGTGGCCGTGGACGACGTCCACCTCGCCGACGACCCCTCGCGCCGCTGGCTGGTCGAGGCGGCCCGGCGCGTCGACCGGTTACCGGTACTGCTGGTGGTCACCGAGCGCAGCCAGTACGACGTCGAGCCGCGGCCCGCCGGGCTCACCCAGGTCCTGTCGCCCTCCCTCGTGCGCTCCCACACCCTCGCCCCGCTCAGCGACGAGGCGGCGGCCGGGCTGGTCCGGGCCGCCTTCCCCACGGCCGGACCGCGCTGGACGGCGGAGTGCGTACGGGCCGGCGCCGGCAGTCCGCTGCTGCTGCACGCCCTGCTCGACGACCTCGGCGGCGCCCCGGGCCGGGGCGGTGCCGCGTCCGAGGAGCCCCCGCCGCTGCCCGGCACCTGCGCCGCGCTGTACCCCGGGGCCTATCCGGCGGCCGTCTCCTGGTGGCTGGACAGCGCCGGGACGGCGACGGCCGACGTGGCGCGCTGTCTCGCGGCGCTGGAACAGGCGTGGCCCGAGGAGGGAACGGCGACCGCCTCGACGGAACAGCCGGTCGGACGCGGGGCGTTCGGACACGCCGTCGCGCCGCCGTACCCGGGCCCGGGTGCCGCTGCCGTGGCACCCGGGCCCGCACACCCGCCGCGGCACGTGGAGGACGCGGAGTGCGCGGAGCACGCGGAGCGGGGCGCGAGCACCGGGTCCGCGGGGTCGGCGGGGCGTGCAGGGGCGGCGGGGCCTGCCGAGGTCGCCGGGGCCGCGGGGTGTGCCGAGGCCGCGGAGGCCATCGGGCACATGGGGTACACCGGGGACGCGGGGTGCACCGGGGCCGGCGGGGCCACCGGGGCTGGCGGGGCCGGCGGGTCCACGGGGCCCGCCGGGAACGGTCGGGACGTGCGGAGCGCGGAGCGGGACCCGGTCGACCTGCTCGCCGAGGCGGCCGGCGCCGACCCCGCGTGGGTCGCCGGCTGGCTCGCCGCCATGACCCGGCTCGGACTGCTGCGCCCCGACGCCGCGGGCCGCCCCCGCTACGCGCATCCGCTGCTGCGCGACGCCGTGCTGACCGGCTGGCCCCGGCACCGCCGGGAGGCGGCGCACCGGGCGGCGGCGGAGGCGGCGCTGCGCCGGGGCGGCCGGGCCGAGACGGTCGCCCGGCACCTGCTGCGGACACCGGCCGTCGGGCTGCCCTGGGCGCTGCGCGTCCTGCGGGACGCGGCCACGGACGCCGTGCACGACGCCCGTCCCGGCGACGCCGCCGGCTATCTGCGCCGGGCCCTGGACGAGCCGTTGAGCGACGGCCTGCGGCAGCGGCTGCTGACCGAACTGGGCTCCCTGGAGTACGGGTCGGACGACACCCCGGCGGCCATCGCGCGCCTCGCCGAGGCCCAGCACCTGCCGGCCGAACCCCGCGACCGGGTGCGTACGGCCGTCGCCCTCGGCACCGCCCTGACCGGCCGCGGGGAGATCCGTACGGCCATGGAGGTGCTGCGCCGCACGGAGGTCCGGCTGGCCGGCCACCCGGACCTGGCCCGCCTCGTGCGGACCGCCGGCGCGCTGCTGTCCGACGCGGACCTGGCGACCCGGCGGGAGGAGTACCGGTGGCTGTGCGAGACCGGCGAGCGCTCCCCGGAACTGGTGGGCACCACCGGACAGGTCCTGCTCGTGAGGTACGCGTCCACGGCCGGACTGATCTCGGCGCAGGAGGCGATGCGGCGGGTGCGGGCGCTGCTCGCGCAGCCCGCCGACCCGCTCGCCGAGCCGTTCCTGCTGGGCACGGCCGCCGCGGTCGCCCAGTGGGCCGACGAACTCGGCGAGGCGGACCGGCTCGTGGAGCGGGGCCTGGCCGGACAGCACCCGGCGCTGCTCCACCCGATGCGGCAGGCGCTCCTCAACACCCGGGCCGACATCGCCGCGGCCCGCGACGACTACGACCGCCTGCTCGCCGACGTTCCGGGCACCGACGCGGCGGGGGGCCCGGCCCGCCCCCGCACCGGCCCCTCCAACCGGGACGCCCACGCCCTCATGGCACTCGTCCACACCGGCCGCGTCGACGAGGCGCAGCGGTTCGCCGCCCGGTTCGACCTGCGGGAGGCACCGGACGGGTGGGAGCTGAACCGCTTCCTCTACGCGCGGGGCGTGCTGCGGGCGGCCGCCGGTGATCCGGCGGGCGCGCTCCACGACTTCCTGGAGTGCGGACGCCGCCAGTCGGCCCGCGAGGTGGTCAGCCCGGTCGTCACCCCGTGGCGGACGGCGGTCGCGGAGTGCCGGCTGGCGCTGGGCGGCGGCCGGGAGGCGCTGGACCTGGCCACGGAGGAACTGCGGCTGGCCCGGCTGTGGAACACCCCGCGCACGGTGGGCCGCGCCCTGCGCGTGCTGGGCACCGCGACCGGCGGGCGGCGCGGCCTGGCGCTGGCGGAGGAGGCCGTACGGACCCTGCGCGACCCGTCGGCCGGTACCGGCACGGAACTGGCCCGGGCACTGCTCGCCCAGGGCCGCCAGCTCCTCGCCGCCGGCGAACGCGGCCGGGCCCGCGCAAGCCTGCGCGAGGCGGCCGGCCTGGCCGAAAGCGTGGGCGCCCGGCGTCTGCTCGCGCTCACCGAACAGGCCCTGCGCGAGGGCGGCGCCCGGGGGCCGGCGGCGGTCCGCACCGGTTCCGGGGCGCTGACCGACAGTGAACGCCGTATCGCCGAACTCGCCGCCGACGGCCGGACGAACGCCGAGATCTCCGCCCTGCTGCACCTGGCCCGCCGCACCGTGGAGACCCACCTGACCCACACGTACCGAAAGCTGCGCATACGCCGGCGGACGGAACTGGCGGCCGCGCTGCGCCGGGACCGCGAGCCGCCCCGGCACCAGCCCCGGGAGACGTGCCGGAGCTGACCCCCGCCCACCACCGGCCGGCCCGGCCCGGAGCCGCCGCGGGCCCGGCCGGGCCGGGAGACCGCCGACGGGCGCTCCTCGGCCGTCGGGCCGCGCGCCCCTTCCCGGCGCCGCCGCTTCACCCCGTCCGCAGCAGGTGCCCGGTCTCCAGCTGCTCCGCCTCCAGCGGGCTGCCGTTCTCCACCCGCCACAGGCAGTTCTGCAGGACGCGGCCGAGGGACCAGGCGCGGGCCCGTTCGCGGTCCAGTCCGAGGACGTCGGTCATGGCGTCGAAACGCCACCGGGTCTCGGCCGGGTCGTAGCGGTTGACCAGGGCGGGGAACAGGTCGAAGCCGGGGTCGCCGGCCAGCGGCTTGGGGTCGATGGCGAGCCAGGGGGCGCGGTCCGAGGCCAGGACGTTCGCGTAGTGCAGGTCCCAGTGCAGCAGCCGGTCGCCGGGCTCGCCGGCGACCTCGCGCACGGCGGCGGCGCAGTCGGCGAGCAGGCGGCGGGCCCCGGGACCGGGGACGCGATCCAGAGCCCGGGGCGTGCGCTCCAGCACGGTCCGGGCGATGTCGGCGAGGCGGCGCAGGCCGGGCGGGGCGGGGACGGCGGTGAGGCGGGCGAGCAGCCGGGCGAGGGCGAGGACGGCCTCGCGGGAGTCCTCGACGTGGTGCAGCGTGCGGGCCGGGTCGAGGCGCTCCAGCAGCAGAGTGCCGGTGGCGGGGTCGTGGCCGAGCAGACGCACCGCCCCCTCGCCGTCCCACCGGCCGAGGGCGAGGGGCTCGCCCTCGGTCTCCTCGTCGGGGACCTGGAGCTTGAGGGCGGCCGGTGTGCCGTCGTGCCGGACGACGGGCAGCACGAGGGCGCACCGGCCGTGCATCGGGGGACCGTCGGGGCGCAGCCCCCAGCGGTCCAGGAAACCGGCCGCCAGCCCGGGCAGCGCGTCGGCGAAGGCACGGCCGGCCGTCCCGTGGTCCTCGGCCAGGAAGGCCGCGAGCGCGTCCGGAACGTCGATCACGCCCGGTGACACTACCGGCGGGCGGCGCACCGGTCACCCCGTTCCACCGGCTCCGCCCGTTCCACCGGCTCCGTACGGGCCCCGCGGGGGCGGAAGTCGACGGAATCCGAAGCAGACAGCGGCCCTCCACCACGGTTAGCGTCCTGCCCATGAGCAGCCCGAGCAGCGGCGTCGTGAACGGTGGCATCTCCTACTGGTACGCGGACGACGGTCTCCCGGCGGTGCGGGAACCGCTCGGCGGGGACGCGTCGGCGGACGTGGTGATCGTCGGGGGCGGTTACACGGGACTGTGGACGGCGTACTACCTGAAGAAGGCGGAGCCGTCCCTGCGGATCACGGTCCTGGAACAGAGGTTCTGCGGGTACGGCGCCTCCGGCCGCAACGGCGGCTGGCTGTACAACGGCATCGCGGGCCGCGACCGGTATGCGAGGCTGCACGGCCGCGAGGCGGCGGTGCGGCTGCAGCGGGCGATGAACGACACCGTGGACGAGGTGATCCGGGCCGCCGCGGCGGAGGGCGTCGACGCCGACGTCCACAAGGGCGGGGTGCTGGAGGTGGCGTGCACGCCCGCGCAGGCGGCCCGGCTGAAGGCGTTCCACGAGGCCGAGCTGGCCTTCGGGGAGAAGGACCGGGAGCTGTACGGGGCCCGGGAGACGGCGGAGCGGATCAGGGTGGCGGGCGCCGTCGGGTCGACGTGGACGCCGCACGGGGCGCGGCTGCACCCCGGGAAGCTGGTGAAGGGGCTCGCGGCGGCCGTCGAACGCCTCGGGGTGACGGTCCACGAGTCGACGCCGGTCACGGAGATCCGGCCCCGGCGGGCGGTGACGCCGTACGGCACCGTCCGCGCGCCCTACGTACTGCGCTGCACCGAGGGGTTCACCGCCTCCCTCAAGGGCCGGCGGCGGACCTGGCTGCCGATGAACTCCTCGATGATCGCCACCGAGCCGCTCACCGACGAGCAGTGGGAGTCGGTGGGGTGGGAGGGCCGGCAGACCCTCGGCGACATGGCGCACGCCTACATGTACGCGCAGCGCACCGCCGACGGCCGGATCGCGCTCGGCGGGCGCGGGGTGCCGTACCGCTTCGGTTCCCGCACCGACGACGACGGCACCACGCAGGCGGCGACCGTCGAGGCGTTGCGGGAGATCCTGGTCCGCTTCTTCCCCTCCCTCGCGGGACTGCGGATCGCGCACGCCTGGTCGGGGGTGCTGGGGGTGCCGCGCGACTGGTGCGCGAGCGTCACCCTGGACCGGTCGACGGGGCTGGGCTGGGCGGGCGGCTACGTCGGTTCCGGTGTCGCCACCGCCAACCTGGCCGGGCGCACCCTGTGCGACCTGGTGCGGCGGGACTCGGGTGAGGGCGGGCGCACCGAGCTGACCGACCTGCCGTGGGTGGGGCACCGGGTGCGCCGCTGGGAGCCGGAACCGCTGCGCTGGCTGGGCGTGCGGGGTCTGTACGCCGTGTACCGGGAGGCGGACCGGCGGGAGCGCGCGACGCACAGCGCGGAGTCGTCCCGCCTGGCCCTGCTGGCGGACCGGGTGGCGGGCCGCCACTGAGCGCTCCGCGCCGGGGCGCACCGGTGGCTCGGCCGGGGACGCCGGAGGCTCGTGGGGCGGTGCGGGCGGTGACCCGCGTGACGGGCCGGGCGGGGTGCTGACGAGGCGTCGGCGGGTCCGTGCGACGGGCGGTGGGGGCGCTGCGGCGGCCCGTCGGGGGTTGTCGCGCCGGGGCGTCGGGAAGGCGGGCGCGGTCCCTTCCCCTTCAGGCCACCGGTTCCGGGACCGGGTGGTCGGCCGGGGTGCCGTGCTTCGGGGCCTTGGCCGTGACCATCAGGCCCGCGACCGCGCCCGCCAGCAGCATGATGCCCGCGGCCAGCCAGATGGCGACCGTGTAGCCGTGGACGACGCCCTCCCGGACGATCTCCTCCCGCCGGGCCGGGTCGGTGAGGTGGGCCGTGATCCAGGACGCGCTGGTGCTGGTGGCGACGGTGTTGAGCAGTGCCGTGCCGATCGAGCCGCCCACCTGCTGGGAGGTGTTGACCGTCGCCGAGGTGACGCCGGAGTCCTGCGGGGCGACACCGGCGGTGGCGGTGGAGAAGACCGGCATGAAGGTCAGACCCATGCCGAGGCCCATCAGGATCAGGGCGGGCAGGATCTCGGAGGCGTACTGCGAGTGCACGGTCATCTGGGCGAGGACCACCATGCCGCCGGAGGCCAGGAGCATGCCGGGGACCATCAGCATGCGCGGGCCCACGTGGCGCAGCAGCCGGGCGGAGATCTGGGTGGAGCCGACGAGGATCGAGGCGGTCATCGGCAGGAACGCCAGGCCGGTCCGCACGGGGGAGTAGTCCAGGACGACCTGGAGGTAGTAGGTCATGAACAGGAACAGCCCGAACATGCCGACGACCGCCAGCATCATCGTCAGGAAGCAGCCGGCGCGGTTGCGGTCGCGGACGACGTGCAGCGGCAGCAGGGGCACCGGCGCCCGGGTCTGCCACCACACGAAGGCCGTCAGGAGGACGACGCCCGAGGCGAACAGCGCCAGGACGAGCGGGTCGCTCCAGCCGCGCGGCTGCGCCTCGCTGAAGCCGTAGACGAGGGCGACCAGGCCGCCGCAGCCGAGGAGCACGCCGGGGACGTCGAGGCGGACGCCGGTGTGGCCGGGCCGGTCGTGCAGGATGAGCAGGGCGCCGGTCACGGCGACGACGGCGATGGGGATGTTGACGTACAGGCACCAGCGCCAGTCCAGGTACTCGGTGAGCACGCCGCCGATGATGAAGCCTATGGCGGAGCCGCTGGCGGCCAGCGTGCCGTAGATGCCGAACGCCTTCCCGCGTTCCTCCGGGTCGGTGAAGGTGGTCGTCAGCAGGGACAGTGCGGACGGCGCGAGGACGGCGGCGAAGACGCCCTGGAGCGCACGGGCGCCGAAGAGCATCGCGGGGCCGACGGCGGCGCCGCCGATCGCGGAGGCGACGGCGAAGCCGATCAGCCCGATGACGAAGGTGCGTCTGCGTCCCACGAGGTCCGCGATGCGCCCGCCGAGCAGCAGCAGGCTGCCGAAGGCGAGGGTGTAGGCGGTGATCACCCACTGGCGGTTGGCGTCGGACATGCCCAGGTCGCGCTGCGCGGACGGCAGCGCGATGTTCACGATGGTCGCGTCGAGGACGACCATCAGCTGGGCCAGGGCGATCACCATCAGCCCCCACCAGCGGCGGGGGCTGGCGTCCGCGGGGGCGGTTCCCTCGCCTGTCGGGGCGGCACTCATTCGGCCAGAAGACCATGGATCGGGGGGTGTCGCATCTCGTTCCGGGCGCCGGTGGGAGCCTTCTGCGGTCAGGGCTCCAGAACCACTTTCCCGGTCGTCCCGCGGCCCTGGAGCGCGCGGTGCGCGGCCGCGGCCTCGGCGAGCGGGAAGCGGTGCACGGCGGGGGAGAGGCGCCCCTCGGCCGCCTCGGCGAGGGCGCGCAGTTCGAGGGTGCGCATCGGGTCGGGTCCGCCCGCCCTCTCCAGCATCACCGGGCCGAGCACCTGCTGGGACACGCCGTCGACGAGATACGGCCTGCCGTCCCGCAGGCCCTCGCCCGACCAGCCGAAGACGAGGTGCCGGCCGCCGGGCCCCAGGAGCGCGACGGCCTCCCGGGCGACGTCCCCGCCGACGCCGTCGAAGACGACGGTCGCCGCCCGGCCGCCCAGGTGGGCGCGGACCTTGGCCGGCCACTCGGGGTCGGTGTAGTCGACGGCGGCGTCGGCGCCGTTCGCCGCGACGCGGGCGGTCTTCTCCGGGCCCCCGGCCAGCCCCACGACGGTGGCCCCGGCGTTCTTCGCGTACTGCACCAGCAGCGTGCCGATGCCGCCCGCGGCGGCCGGGACCACGGCCACGGAGCCGGGCCCGAGGTCGGCGAACTGGAGGATCCCCATCGCCGTACGCCCCGTGCCGATCATGGCGACGGCCTCGGCGAAGCCCAGACCGGCCGGGATCTCGTGGAGGCGGCCGGCGTCGACGGCGGCGAGTTCGGCGTAACCGCCGGGCGCGAAGCCGAGATGGGCGACGACCCGCCGGCCGAGCCAGCTCTCCGGCGTGCCCTCGCCGAGGGCGTCGACGACGCCGGCGATCTCGCGGCCGGGGATCGTGGGCAGGACGGGCAGCTCGGGCGCCGGTCCCCGCACGCCCTCGCGCAGAGCGGTGTCCAGCAGGTGGACACCCGCCGCGCGGACGGCGACGCGTACCTGGCCGGGGCCCGGGCGGGGATCCTCGACCTCTTCGAGGACGAGGTTCTCGGCGGGGCCGAAGGTGTGCAGACGGATGGCGCGCATGGCGGTCCCCCAACGAGTGGCTCATGGTCGGAGCCCCACTCAACGACCTCAAGCCTGCTTGAGGTCAAGCCTCTTCCGGTCGAGCGCCGGGGACACGGCCGTTCACGGCGGACGCGCGGGCGGAAAACGTGGCACGTGGTCGGGCGGTGCGGTGACGCCGCGGGTGGGGGCGGGTGTCAGTGGTGGGGTGCAGCATGGGGGCATGGCGAGGAGAGCGGCGGGCGGCGGCGGTACGGCGGCGGTGCGGGCGGCGCGGCGCCCGCAGGTGCGGCTGCCGGCGCTGGAGCCGTACGACGGCGGGGAACTGGAGCCGGACGGCGACTACGACGGGCTGGAGTTCCGGGAGACGGACCTCGCCGGACAGGACGGGGCGGGCGCCCGCTTCCTGGACTGCGCGCTGACGGCGTGCGCGCTGGACGGGACGTCCCTGCCGCGCGCCCGGCTGCTCGACTCGGTCCTCACCGGCGTACGGGGCGTCGGCACGGACCTCGCCGGGGCCACCCTGCGCGACGTGGAGCTGGTCGGCGCCCGGCTGGGCGGCACGCAGTTGCACGGGGCCGTGCTGGAGCGGGTCCTGGTCCGCGGCGGCAAGATCGACTTCCTGAATCTGCGCCGGGCCCGGCTCAAGGACGTCGTCTTCGAGGGCTGTGTCCTGGTCGAGCCGGACTTCGGCGGTGCGCGCCTGGAGCGGGTCGCGTTCGTGGACTGCGCCCTGAAGGGCGCGGACCTCGGCGCGGCGGCCCTGACGGACGTCGACCTGCGCGGTGCCGCTCCGCTGGAGCTGGCCCGCGGCGTGGACCGGCTGGCGGGGGCGGTGATCAGCCCGGCCCAGCTGCTGGACCTGGCACCGGTGCTGGCGGCGGAGCTGGGGGTGCGGGTGCTGGCGGAGGAATAGGCGGAACGGGGGCGCGGGCGTGCGGGAGGGGCACGTGCGGGTGGGCCGGGCGGGCGAGCCCGGGACGCGCGTGCTCAGGGACCGGGGGCGCGCTCGGCAGGGGGCGTGTGCGCTCGGGGGCCGGCCGTGTGGGGTTGGTGGGGTTGAGGCGGGGCAGGAGTGCGGGCTGGTGTCGCTCGGGGGCTGTGGGCGTTCGGGAAGGGCTGTGCGTGCTCAGGGGCCCGGCCGCGTGGGCCGGGTGCGCTCCCAGGGCCCGGACGCCTGGGCCGGGAGGGGCAGGTGCCGGGGTGCCCGGGCCGGGAGGGGGCAGGGGCCGGGGTGCGCTCAGGGGACGCGGGGGAAACGGGCCTGGAGGGTCCAGATCGCCGGGTTCTCCGCCAGGTCCTCGTGCAGGTCCGCGAGGTCGGCGATCAGGTCGTGCAGGAAGTCCCGGGCCTCCCGGCGCAGGGCGCTGTGCGAGAAGGACAGCGGCGGTTCGGACGTCGGCAGCCACTCCGCCTCGATGTCGACCCAGCCGAAGCGGCGCTCGAACAGCAGGCGGTCGGTGGACTCGGTGAAGTCCAGTTCGGCGTACTGGGGCCGGGCGGCCCGGGAGCCCGCCGGGTCCCGGTCGAGCCGCTCCACGATGTCGCACAGCGCCCACGCGAAGTCCAGCACCGGCACCCATCCCCAGGCCGTGGAGATCTCCTGGTCCTTCTCGGTGTCGGCCAGGTACACGTCCCCGCAGAACAGGTCGTGCCGCAGGGCGTGGACGTCCGCGCGGCGGTAGTCGGTCTGCGGCGGGTCGGGGAAACGGTTGGAGAGGGCGTAGCCGATGTCGAGCACGCAGGTGATGGTGTCATGCCCCACGCCCGGGCCGCCCCAGCACCGGCTCGGGTAGGTTGCCCGGCGTGATCCTCACCTCGCTCACGCTCGCCCCCGACCACGACATCCCGGGCCCCCTCCTCGGCGAGCTGACCGCCCTCTACGCGTCCCACCGTGCCTTCCACGCCCTCAGCGGCGACTTCCCCGACCCCGACGACATCCGTCCGGAACAGGTGGCGGCGGCACTGGCCGACGAGCTGGCGCAGCCGGGCACGGAGGTTCTGCTCGCCCGGGACGCGGGCCGGCTGGCCGGGATCGCGATCACTCTCGCCCGGCACCCCGACCCGGCCGACCCGGACCCGTGGCTCGGCCTGCTGATGGTGGACGCGGACCTGCGGCGGCGGGGCTACGGCAGGCGGCTCGCGTCCCTCGTCGAGGACCGCTTCCGGGCCGCGGGCCACGCCGGCCTGCGGCTCGCCGTCCTCGACGGCAACAGCGACGCCCTCGCCTTCTGGACCGCCCTCGGCTACGAGGCCCTCGGCCACCGCAGGGACCTGCGCGCCGGCCGTCCCTGCACGATGCTGCGCAAGCCGCTGCGCATCCCGCGCCGCGCCGCCCGCGTCGCCGTGCTCGACCCCGACGGCGCGGTCTTCCTCCTGCGGTACGACAACATCGAGGTCGGCGTGCACTGGGCGATGCCCGGTGGCGGCCTGGACGCGGACGAGAGCCCCCGCGAGGGCGCCCTGCGCGAACTGCGCGAGGAGACCGGCTGGACGGACCTGGAGCCGGGCCCGCTGCTGTGCACCTGGGAACACGACTTCACCCACCTGAGCGTGGGCCCGGTCCGCCAGCACGAGCACATCTACGTCGCCCACGGCCCCCGGCGCGAGCCCACCGGACCCCATCTCGCCGCCGCGCACGCCGCGGACGGCATCCTCACCTGGCGCTGGTGGAGCCGCGCGGAACTCGCCGGGGCGTCCGAGGCCCTGTGGCCGCCGGACCTGCCCCGGCTGCTCGACGCGTACGAGGAGTGAGACGACGGCCGGCGCCCCGCCTCACGGACGCTTCGGCTTCCCGTCCCCGTACAGCCAGTCGTCCCAGATCTCCGTGAAGTCCTCGTCGGGTGCCGACTTCTCCACGAACGCCGTGAAGTCGCCGGTGTCCGCGTTGCCGTGGCGGTGGGCGGCCGCCCAGTCGCGCAGCAGGGCGCGGAAGGCGTCGTCGCCGACCGTCTGCCGGATGCGGTGCAGCACCATCGCGCCGCGCCGGTAGACCGGGCTGTCGGAGACGTGGGCGGCACCGGGCGGTTTGCCGGGCGGGAACGCCCAGAGGGCCTCGTCCGACTCCTCGTCGTCGAAGTAGGTCCCGTCGTAGAGCGCGTCGAAGGTCTCCTGCGCGGTGTCGCCGCCGTGGTCCTCCGTCCACAGCCACTGCGCGTAGGTCGCGAAGCCCTCGTTGAGCCACATGTCGCGCCAGGTCTTCGGCGTGACGGAGTCGCCGTACCACTGGTGGGCCAGCTCGTGGACGAGGGTCTCGGTGTCGGGGGCGCCGGGGAAGTAGGGCCGGTTCTGGGTCTCCAGGGCGTAGCCGGCGTCGCCCGGACGGTCGACGATCACGCCGGTGGAGGAGAAGGGGTACGGACCGAAGAGGTCCCGCTCCCACTTCACGATCTCGGGGAGCTGTGCGAGGACCGTCCGGCTCGCGTCTTCCTGTTCCGGATCGACGGCCGTGTACACCGGCAGGCCGTCCTCGGTGACCGAGCGGCTGATCCGCCAGTCGCCGACGGCGACCGTGGCGACGTAGCTCGCCATCGGCTCGGCGGTGTGCCAGTGGAACGTCGTACGGCCGCCCTTGGTCGTCCTGCTGGTCAACTGCCCGTTGGAGACGGCCCCGTAGTCGTCGGGGACGGTCACCGTGAGGTCGTACGACGCCTTGTCGGAGGGGTGGTGGTTGCCGGGGAACCAGGCCATCGAGCCGACCGGTTCACCGAGGCCGACCGCGCCGTCGTCGGTGGGCAGCCAGCCCTCCTCGGAGCCGTCCGGATCGGTCACGGTCCCGGGCTCGCCGGAGTAGCGGACCCGCACGCGGAACCTCCGGCCCTTGTCCAGCTCGTCGGGCGGGCGGACGGTCAGCTCCTGCCCGGCCCGGTGGAAGCGGGCGGCCCGGCCCTCGACGGTGACCTTCTCGACGTCCAGGCCCTTGAGGTCCAGGTTGAAGGCGGACAGGTCCTGGGTGGCGCGTGCCGTGATCGTCGCCGTGCCGGTGACGTGCTCGGCGTCGGGGTCGTAGTCGAGGACCAGGTCGTAGTGGCCGACGTCGTAGCCGCCGTTGCCCGCCTTCGGGAAGTACGGATCGCGCACGCCCGACCCGCCGGGGGTGCCGTCGACGCCACCGCCGCCGCCACTGCACGCGCCGAGGGCGGTGAGGGTGGCGGCGGCTACGAGCAGTCGGGGAAGGCGCACCCGGTGATCCTATGGGGCGTTTCACGTGAAACACCCGCCGGAATCGGCCGTTGGCCCCACGAGGGCTGCGGGGGTGACGGCCGCTCGGCAGGACCCGGTGGTCCTGCCGTAGCGGGTGGCGGTGCCGCGCCACCGCTCGAGGCGGTGGAAGCACCGTTCGACGCCGTCGCGCCGCTTGGGGACCCACGTGTCGAAGGCCGACGGGCGTCCGCCACGGTTGCCGTGCCGACCCCCGCCTGCCCGCCGACGGCGCACCGGTACTGCCTCTTCGGACATACCGCACTGCCCCCGGGTACCTGGCCCGCCATCACGTCGCCGCGTATGCAGAGAGAAGCGGACGGATCATATGCGAGATGAGGCCCCGTGCACGCCCGAGACAACGCCCGGCAGCCCGGCACCGAGAACAGCCGTGCACCGGTCCGTGCCTCAGCGCGCCCCGGCGGACGGCCACCCCGGTCGCTGCTCGACCTCCAGGGCAGTGCCGGAAACGCGGCCGTGGCGCGGATGGTGCGCCGGGACGGGGCCCGCGGGCCGGAGGCGGCACGTCCGCACCGCACCGGCCCCGGGGCCGCGCCGGTGATCCAGCGCGCTCAGGACCCGGAGAAGAAGAGCTTCGAGGCCTTCGAACAGAAGATCCGCCAGGCCACCGTCAGACAGGGCGCGACCCCCGCCACCCTCTCCCCGCTGATCAGCGGCTTTCTGGCCGGTACCGGCCCGGAGGAGCGCGCCGAACGGCTCAAGAAGGCCCGGCGCCTGATCGACGGGCTGCCGGACCACTTCCCGGAGGAGTCCGTCAACGCCGCCCATGCCGCGCTCGACCAGCACGACCACACACGGCCCGCGCTCGCCGTCCCCGGCGCCCACTACGTGTCCGCCAGCCATGTGACGGACCCCATCGGCAACGGCTACATCAACCGTGACATCCCCGGGGTCGTCGTCATCGAGAAACAGCCCTACGTCCCCGTCTACTCCGCGGTGTACGCCGACGCCCTCATCGATCCGGCGCCCAAGAACAAGGACATCGGACAGGACGAGCACGGCCTCGTCCAGATCCACACCGGGGACCCGTCCCCCGGCGAGAAGGTGCTGTGGGTCAGCATCGGCCAGCCGCTGCGCCAGCTCAAGTGGGTGGACAAGTACCGTATCCACGGGAAGGCGGGCAATCCCATGATCCGGTCCTTCCTCGTACCGCTGCACATAGCCAACGCCATCTCGCGCGGAGCCGTCACCGAACACAACTCCGGCGGCGGCCGCACCGAAGACCTGAACGTGGACAAGCACTTCGCGTCCAACCAGTTCGGCATCCGCGACCCCGGGTCGCTGGAGCAGCTGCGGCAGTACGCGCTGCCGGGATCGCTGCGCACCTACACCGACGGCGACACCCAGGGGAACCCGGACTCCTGGGGCGATGTGCGGAGAACGGGTGAACTGCGCGAGAAGCTCGGCGTTCCCGAGACCAACCTCGCCAATTTTCCGGTCTTCACCGAGAAGAGCGGTGAGTTCCTCAGCCACGCCAAGTACGCCGGGAAGACCTCGAAGCTGCGCCGGATCGCGGCGGCCCACACCGGCAACCCCTCTCTCCTGGAGAAGGGCGACAAACCGGTGACGCAGAGTTATGTGAAGGAATTCTTCTGGAAGAACGCACCGCAGGAGCTGAAGGACCAGGCCCGGCCCCAGGGCACACTGAACCGTGCCGGCGAGCGGGCCGCCATCGACACGTTCGTACGGAAGCTCGTCATCCCCTGGGCCACGCAGGCGCGCATCGCGGAGGAGATCCACCAGGGCTTCGACGAGTTCACCCAGAGCAATCCCGGCAAGACCCCGGTCGACTACCGGCTCACGGACGAGCCGGGCACGCTCCGCGGCGAACGCCGTAAAGCGGCGGTCGACCTCGGTGCCGATCAGCGCGAGCTCATGAAGTCCCGCTGGACCATCCTCCAGGGTTTCAAAGCCCTGGACCTGTCCGGGGCGGGGGCGTTCAAGGAGGCCGCCGGCATCAAGGGCGCGCCGCAGGTACTCGGACAGCTCCGGCAGCAGCGCGAAACCGTCCTCGCCGACTACCAGTTCAAGATCGGCGACCGCAACACCCTGCTGGCGAAGAACCGGGAGTACGCCGAAGCGGCCTCCGGCCTCCATGCCGAGCTCTCCGCCATCCTCCCCCAGGACCTGAACCGGCTGCCCGCCCTGCGGGCCATCCTCACCGGGCTCGCCACGATCGCATCGGGGAGCTAGGAGTTGGCGTCACATGGTCTCCGGTCGGGGTTCATGGCCGGGTGATACGCCGCCATGGACTCCCCGATGCCGAGTGGACCTCCGCGCAGCCGTTGCTGCCCCGGTACGAGCGGGGCAGCAGGCGGCTGGACGACCGGACGGCCCTCAAGGGGCCGGAACGGTCCGGTCGGAAGCGGGCCGGCTCCGGCACGGCAGCCGTGGCGGACGCCCGCCGGCCTTCGACAAGCGGGTCCGCAAGTGGCCGTCACGCCCGCATCACCGCTGATGCGGGCGTGAGAGTCGACGAGACCTCCTAGCGCAACGCCTCCGCGCCCGCCTGCGCGAACTTCTCGTCCAGGGCGCCGGACGGAGCACCCGCGACGCCGATACCGGCGATCGGCGCCTTGTCGGCGGTGACCGGGACGCCACCGCCCAGGAACAGCGTGCCCGGGATGTCCTTCAGGTTCGGGGCGTTCTCCAGGCGGCCCTCCAGCTCGGTGGTCGTGGCGTTCCAGGAGACGGCGGTGAACGCCTTCTTCACGGCCGACTCGTACGACTGCGGGCCGGCGCCGTCCCCGCGCATGGTGAGGATCGTGTTGCCGTTGCGGTCGACGACGGCGACCGTGATCCGCTGCCCGTCCTTCGCGGCCGCCTTCAGCGCGGCCTGGGCGGCCTCGGTCGCGGCGCCGATCGTCAGGTGCGTGGAGGTGGTGGTGGTGCGCTTGCCGGCCGCGGCGGCGGGGGCGGCGGCCACCGCGGTGTCCGGGGCGGACTCCGGCGCCGAGGCGTTGGCCGCCACCGTGCCGAAGGTGCCGGCGGCGACGGCGGCGAGGACGGCGCCGCCGGTGGCGATGCGGGCACGCCGGGAAAGGGTCTTCTTCATGGGGGATCTGCTCCTCGGGGTCGGGGCGGACGGTCCGCGTCGAGGCCTGCCGTTCGGATCGGGCCGGCGGAGAGGGACGGTGCCCTCCGAGCGGCCCGGACGGCAGGTCCTGGGCCCCTGCGGGCCGCTTCCGTCCGTCTGCTCTCCACCCTCCGCCCCGCCCCCGGGGTGCGCGGTCGCCGTTCCGGCTGCTGTCCGGCGACGGAACGGGTGACGGCGGGGTCGTCCGATCGGCTGACCCGCCGACCGCCCGGACGGGTCACCATGGGAGTGAACGCGCAGCTCAGCGTGGCAGGACACCATGATGCGAAGGAGGCGTGCGCGGATGCCGAAGCCCGACGACCCGGACACCCGGTGGCTCGGTGCCGTCCTGCACGCGGCGTTCTTCCTGCTGCTCGGCGGCGCCCTCGCCCGCTTCCTGCTGCGCCACCCCGGCGAACCCCGCACCCCCTGGATCATCGCCCTGTCCCTCGTCCTCGCCGCGCTGCACCTGCTCGGGCCCGTGCTGAGCGGCGCCGGGGCGCGGCCCGCCCGGCGGCGCCTGGTCTGGCTGGGCGCGGTGGTCGCGGTGTGGATGGTGCTCGTCGTCCTCGCGCCCAGCTTCTCCTGGTGCGCCGTGCCCCTCTTCTACACCGGCCTGCGGACCCTGCCGGCCCGGGCCGCGCTCGTGCTGGTGACCGTCCTGACGGTGTTCGTCGTCGCCGCGCAGCTCCGGCTCGCCGGGCGCTTCGACCCGAACCTGCTGCTCGCCCCGCCGGCCGTCGCCGCCATCGCCACGGCCGTGTTCCTGCACACCGAACGGCAGGCGGCCCGGCAGCGTGCCCTGATCGACGACCTGATCCGCACCCGCCGCGAACTCGCCGCCGCCGAGCGCCGCGAGGGCACCCTCGCCGAACGCCAGCGGCTGTCCGCGGAGATCCACGACACCCTCGCCCAGGGCCTGTCCAGTCAGCGGATGCTGCTCCAGGCCGCCGAGCGGGTCTGGGAGTCCGACCCGGGCAAGGCCCGCACCCACGTCCGGGGCGCCGCGTCCGTCGCCGAGCACAACCTCGCCGAGGCCCGCCGCTTCGTGCACGACCTCGCCCCGGCCGACCTCGCCCGCGGCGGTGGCCTGGTGGCGGCGCTACGGGCGCTGGCCGAGCGGGAGTCCGGCGACCACCTCGCCGTGCGGGTCCACGTGGACGACGGCGGCCGGTCCCCGCTGCTGCCCGACCGCGTCCAGTCGGCCCTGCTGAGGATCGCCCAGGGCGCCCTGGCCAACGTCCGGGAGCACGCGGGCGCGTCGACCGCCGCGCTCACCCTCACCCTCCTCGACGACCAGGTCGTCCTGGACGTCACCGACGACGGCCACGGATTCGACCCGGCCGCGCTGTCCGCCCCGTCCGGGGTGCGCGGGCACGGGCTGCCCGCCATGCGCGCCCGGCTGCGCGGGCTGGGCGGCACCCTGACCGTCGAGTCCGCCCCCGGCGAGGGCACCGTCCTGTCCGCCGCCGTCCCCCTCGACCCACCCGGCCCGCCCCGGACCGGCCCACTGGAGGCACCCCGATGACCGACCCGGCAGACAGTGGTCCCGCCCCCGTCCGCATCCTCGTCTGCGACGACCACGCCGTCGTACGCGCCGGGCTGCTGGCCCTGCTCGACAGCGCCCCCGGCATCGAGGTGGCCGGCGAGGCCGGCACCGGGGAGGAGGCGCTCGCCCTCGCCGCGCGGCTCGCGCCCGACGTGGTGCTGATGGACCTCCAGCTCGGCGAGGGCATCGACGGGGTGGAGACCACGCGCCGCCTCACCGCCCCCGGCGGGCCCTCCCCGCACGTCCTGGTGCTCACCACGTACGACACCGACGCCGACATCACCCGCGCCATCGAGGCCGGCGCGACCGGCTACCTGCTGAAGGCCGAGCGTCCCGAGGAGCTGTTCGCCGCGATCCACGCCGCCGCGCGGGGACGTACGGCGCTGTCCGGGCCGGTCGCCGGCCGGGTCATGGCCAACATGCGCAGTCCGCGCCCCTCCCTCACCGGCCGTGAACGCGACATCCTGGCCCAGCTCGCCACCGGCGCCGGCAACCGGGAGATCGCCCGGGCCCTGTTCATCAGCGAGGCCACGGTGAAGACCCATCTGCGCCGCATCTACGACAAGCTCGGCGTCGACACCCGCGCGGGCGCCGTGGCGGTGGCCAAGGAGCAGCGCCTGCTGCCGTGACGCCGAAGACCCCCCGGCGCGGAAGCGGACCGGGGGGCCTTCGTACGTGTCGTCGGGCGGGCGGACGTCAGACGTTCACGCCGAAGTCCTGGGCGATGCCGACCAGGCCCGAGGCGTAGCCCTGGCCGACGGCGCGGAACTTCCACTCGGCGCCGTTGCGGTACAGCTCGCCGAAGACCATCGCCGTCTCCGTGGCCGCGTCCTCGGACAGGTCGTAGCGGGCGATCTCGGCTCCGCCGGCCTGGTTGACGATGCGGATGTAGGCGTTGCGCACCTGGCCGAAGTTCTGCGACCGGTTCTCGGCGTCGTAGATCGAGACCGGGAAGACGATCTTGTCGATGTCGGCCGGCAGGGCGGCCAGGTTGACGTTGATCGCCTCGTCGTCGCCGGCGCCCTCGCCGGTGCGGTTGTCACCGGTGTGGACGATCGTGTTGTCCGGGGTCTGCTTGTTGTTGAAGAACACGAAGTGGGCGTCGGAGTAGACCTTGCCCTGCGTGTTGACCGCGATCGCGGAGGCGTCGAGGTCGAAGTCGGTGCCGGTGGTGGTACGGACGTCCCAGCCGAGCCCCACGGTGACTTCGGTCAGGCCCGGAGCCTCCTTGGTGAGCGAGACGTTGCCACCCTTGGACAGGCTTACAGCCATTGTTGGGAGTCCCTTCCTTCGTGTACGTACGGCAAGAAAGCTACAGCTACCCCCATGAACGACGAGAGGGGTACGCAAGGTTCCAGCTCTCTTTACTTTCTTTACCGAATTCGGGACCGAGGATAATCGGGTGACGCGGCCCGCCCGGGGACGGGAACATGGACGGCATGTCCGGTCCCCATGTCATCCGCGGCTCCGTCTCGCTTCCCGAGTCCGAGCTCGTCTGGCGTTTCTCGCGGTCCTCGGGGCCCGGCGGGCAGCACGTCAACACCACGGACACGCAGGTGGAGCTCCGCTTCGACCTGGCGCGCACCGAGGCCCTGCCCGAGGTGTGGAAGCGGCGGGCGCTGGAGCGGCTGGCCGGGCGGCTGACCGACGGGGTCGTCACCGTGCGCGCCTCCGAGCACCGCTCCCAGTGGCGCAACCGCGAGGCCGCCGCGGTGCGCCTCGCGGCGCTGCTGGCCGAGGCGACGGCGCCGCCGCCCAAGCCGCGTCGGCCGACCCGCATCCCGCGCGGCATCAACGAGCGGCGGCTGCGGGAGAAGAAGCAGCGGTCGGAGACCAAGCGGGGGCGCTCCGCGCGGGACTGGGGATGAACGGCTGAGGGGGCGCATGCCGCGTGTCCCTGCGGGTCCGTCGTGGCTGGGCGCGCCCACGCGGCGGAGCCGCACACGTCACGGCCCCGCGCCCCTTCGGGGCGCGTTCAGTCCAGGGTCAGCACGCCCACCGTCTCCTCCTCGGCCTTCTCCCCGTTCGGGCGGAAGCCGAGGCGCAGGTAGAAGTCCTCGGGGCCGTCCGTCCCGGGGTGCCAGGTGACGTAGCACTCCTCGCCGCCGCGGCGGCGGACCTCGGCGGCCACCGACTCCACGGCGAAGCGGCCGTAGCCCCGGCCCTGCTCGTCGGCGGCGATGTTCAGGCGCCACAGCCCGGAGCGCAGCGCGCTGCCGTCGTCGTACCAGTCGATGTCGAAGAAGCCCATGAGGAAGCCGACGGGACGGTCGCCGTCGAGGATCAGGCGGGGCCAGGCCTTGGCGGGGTGGACGTAGGCCTCGGCGAGGGACTTCACCACCGGGGAGACGGCGAACTCCTGCTCGGGGCGCACGCGTACGGCGAGGGCGGCCTCGATGTTCGCGGGGGTGATCTCTTCCAGGCGGAGCGTGGTACCGGTCGTCATGCCCGCACCCTAGGCGGGCACCTCGCGCCGGACGAGCGGATTACCGCTCAGCCCAACTGCCGGTACCGTCCCCGGAAATACGTCAGCGGCCCCCCGTCCGCGCTCGGCACCGAGGCGGTCAGGACGCGGCCGATCACCAGGGTGTGGTCCCCGGCCGGCACGCGCTGCTCGGTGCGGCACTCCAGGGTCGCCAGGGCGCCGCCCACCAGCAACGCCCCGGAGACCTCACCCCGTACCGAGGGGATGTCCTCGAAGAGGAGCCGGTCGCTGACGCGGCCCTTCATCGAGAAGCGTCCCGCGATGTGCCGCTGGTTCTCGGACAGGACGGAGACCGCCCACACGGGCTGCTCGTCGAGCAGGTCGTCCATGCGGGAGCCCTCGCGCAGGCCCACCAGGACCAGCGGCGGGTCCAGGGACACCGACATGAAGGCCGTGGCCGTCATCCCGGCGTCCTCGCCGCGCGGCGCCCCGGGATCGTCGGGGTCGAGCGGCGGCTCCTGCGCGGTCACCAGGACCACGCCCGAGGCCAGCCGGGACATGGCGGCGCGGAACTCGTCGTTGCTCACCCCTTCAGGGTGCCCGAGGGCCGGTGACGGCAACGGGGGCGCCGGGGGAGTGGGGGACGCGAGCGAGGGAGTGTTCGACACTCGGCCACGCTAGCCGCCGGGCCCTCGGCGCGGCATCGGCCCCCGGTCCGAACCGGGACCTAGGACCGGCCTAGGCCCTCCGGAGGAGGGTGTCCGAGAAGCGTGCCCGAGGGGCGTGTCCGAGGGGCGTGTCCGGGGAGGGCGTCCGAGAAGCGCGCGGGAGGAGTCGTGCGCATACCTACAAACATTGCGTTCGGTAAACGCACGCGGAAAACGCAGAATCACCACTCAATTGTTCATCTTTGGTTGTGACTTGAGTCACAAGGGGCGGTAATTGTTGACCCTGTGTACCGAGTGGGCAGCGCGCTGTGATTCAGTGGCGGAGGTTGGTAGGACGATACGCCGAAGAGAACCCTTGATTCGCTGCGAGGTCTCGGGGGGAGGGCGAGCATGGAGACCGAGTCGGAGCCCTACGTCCGTCTTGCGTCCCTGCGGCAGCTGCACCAGGTCATGGCCGACATGAACAAGGCCCGCAGCCTGGCCGACACCCTGCAGGCCGTCGCCGACGGCGTCGTCCAGGCCCTCGGGTACGAGCTGGCGTGCGTCAACCTGGTCCGTCCCGACGGCGACCTCGTCGTCGCGGCCTTCTCCGGCAACCAGGCCGCCGAGGCCCTGATCACCGGCCGGGTCGGCTCCCGCGAGTCCTGGGACCGCCGCCTGGCCATGGGCGAGCGGTGGGGCGACCTGGTCTTCATACCCCACACCGAGGGCTGGATCCTCGACGACGACGACGTCCCGCAGTGGTACACCGACGGACCCGCGCCCCGCTTCGAGGACGAGTGGCACCCCTCGGACCGCCTCTTCGCCCCCATGTACGCACCCGGCCCGCAGCGCGGCGACACCAGCGGCGAACTGATCGGCGTCCTGTCCGTGGACCGTCCGCGCAACGGCCGACGGCCCGGCGCCTGGGGCCGCGAGGCCCTGCAGATGTACGCCTTCCAGGCCGCCATCGCCATCAGCAACGCCCGCCTCCGCTCCAACATGCAGCGCGCCCTGGTCCGCCTCGAACGCGACCAGCAGGCCCTCAGGGCGAGCGAGGAAAGCTTCCGGCAGGCCTTCGAGTACGCCCCCTCCGGCATGGCCATCGCCGAGATGGGCGGCGACCAGCACGGCCGCATCCTGCGCACCAACGACGCCCTGTGCCGCCTGCTGGGCCGCCCCGCCTCCGCGATGCGCCGCTACGCCTTCTCCGACCTCGTCCACCCCGAGGACATCGGCACCCTGCTGCGCACCTCCGCCGAGGGCGGCCGCGCCGAGCTGCGCCTGGGCCGCCGCGACGGCACCTACGTCTGGGTCTCCCTGCGCAACAGCGTCGTCGCCGACGCCGCCGACGGGCCCCGCTTCCTGCTCACCCACGTCGAGGACATAGAGGAGCGCAAACGCCGCGAGCTCCAGCTCGCCCACCGCGCCTCCCACGACTCCCTCACCGGCCTGCCCAACTCCGCCGAGCTGCGCGCCCGGCTCTCCGCCCGGCTGTGCCGGCGCCCGCAGTCCACGCACGCGGCCGTGGCCGACGCGATGGACGCGGCCTACGGGCACCCCGTCACCGACTCCGGGGGCCACACCTTCGACTTCCGCTCCGGCTCCGACCCCTACGGGGTCTACGACCACCACGTGCACACCGTCGCCCCCGGCGAGGGACCGGACGACGGCACCAAGGGGCTCGCGGTCCTCTTCTGCGACCTGGACGGCTTCAAGTCGATCAACGACCGGTTCGGGCACAACGCGGGCGACGCCGTCCTCATCGAGGTCGCCCGCCGGCTCGGCGGCGGGGTGCGCGACGGCGACACGGTGGCCCGGCTCGGCGGCGACGAGTTCGTGATCCTCGCCGACGGACTCGGCCGGGCCGACGCCGAGGACCTCGCCGTACGGCTGCGCAACGAGATCATCCAGCCGATCCGGGCCGAGGGGCGGGCCGTCCGCGTCGGCGCCAGCTTCGGCATCGGATGGGCCCACTGCGGCATGACGGCGGACGAGGTCCTGAAGTCCGCGGACGAGCGGATGTACGTGGAGAAACGATCTCGGCCCAAACAGCACCGCCGTGCCGGTTGATCCCCAGGTCAGTGCGCTGATGCGGCCCGAGTCGCCCTTCCGGGTCGGTGGCCGGGGGTCTCCCCGTTCGAACGAATTCGAGAACGGGGGAGGGTAGGCTCGCTCTCTCACCACCTCTACCGCACACGCACCGCATCTGGTTAGGAGACCTAGGGATGACGCCCGGCAACAACGGCGCGAGCACGCCCGAGGACGACGACCCGTTCGGCTACCTGTACGCCGACGGGCAGGCCAACGGAGCCCAGCCGCCGTCAGGCGGCTACGGCTATCCGAACTCCGTCAACCGGGTGCGTCCCGTCGGCACACGGCAGTACGGGGCGCAGGGACAGGCCGCCCCGACCGCCGCGTACGGCCAGGCGGCCCCGCAGCAGCAGGGCGCCTACGGCAGGCCGAACGCGCACTACGCCGCGCCGGAGACGCTTCCCGGCGGCGGCGCCCCCACCGCCCCGCAGCAGCCGCCCCGCGGCGCCGGTGGCGGCGGACGCCGCGGCCCCAACACCAAGGGCCTGCTGATCGGCGCGGTCGCGGTGGTCGCCGCGGTCGTCGTCGGGATCGCCGTGGTGATGGCCAACGGCGGCTCGGACGACGACAAGAAGGGCGACGAGGCGGGCGGCGACACCGTCCCGACCCAGTCCCAGACCACCGACCCGAGCCCGTCGGCGAGCAGCAGCGCCGACGACGAGGTGAAGCTGCCGTCGGCCGAGGCGGGGGCGTTGCAGCTGTCGCCCGGCGTGGCGACGGCCTCGGAGGTCGAGGGCGCCCAGTCGGCGGGCGGCGCCTACGTGGCGAACCTCAACCAGCCCGGCGCCTCGGTCACCTGGACCGTCAACGGCATCCCCGAGGACGGCGTCTACACCCTCTTCGCCCGCTACAGCGCGGCCGGCGAGGACCAGTCGATGACGCTCACGGTCAACGGCAAGCCGTTCGGCAGCAAGATGAACCTGGGCAACTTCGCGCACGCCGCGGACGGCGACTTCGCCAAGGGCTGGACCAAGACCTACGTCTGGCCCACGCTCAACAAGGGCACCAACACGCTCTCGCTGTCCTGCGCGGACGGCGACAGGTGCAACATACTGCTGGACCAGTTCTCCCTGAAGAAGGGCCAGGTCAAGAGCTAGCGGGTCAGGCCGCGTCGGCCTCCGCCGTGACCGCGACCCCCCGGCCGAGCAGTTCCTCGTACGCCGTCCGGTCGAACTCGCCCGCCACCGGTGCCAGCACCGTCGCCGCGGACAGGGCGACCGCGCGGGCCAGCCGGTCCGGCCAGGGCAGGTGCTCCACCAGGCCCGACAGCAGGCCCGCCACCGCGGAGTCGCCCGCGCCGGTCGGATTGCCCCGGACGTGCGCGGGCGGCGCCGCCCGCCACCGGCCCTCGGGGGTCACCGCGAGCAGGCCCTCGGCGCCCAGGGAGGCCACCACCGACCGGGCGCCGCGCCTGCGGGCGGCCTGAGTGGCCCGCAGCGGCTCGTGCGAGCCGGTCAGCTCGGCCAGTTCGTCGGCGTTCGGCTTGATCATGTCCGGACGGGCGGCCACGCCCCGGCGCAGCGGCTCCCCGCTGGTGTCCAGCAGCACCGGTACGCCCGCCGCGCGCGCGGTGCGCACCAGCCCCGCGTAGGCGCCCACCGGCACGCCCGGCGGCAGGCTGCCGCACAGGGCGACCGCCGAGACGCCGGCGAGCAGGTCCTCGTAGACCCCCTGGAAGGCGTTCCACTCGGCGGGGGCGACGGCCGGGCCCGGCTCGTTGAGCTGCGTGGTGTCGCCGGTGCGCTCGTCGACGACGGCGATGGTGCGCCGGGTCGCCCCGGCGACCGGCACGAGCGCGTCGGTCACTCCCCGCACGCCGGCCAGTCCCTCCCGTACGGCGCGTCCGGTGGTGCCGCCCGCGAAGCCGGTCACCGCCACCTCGTGTCCGAGGGCGGCGAGCACCCGGGCCACGTTCAGGCCCTTGCCGCCCGGGCGTTCCGTCACACCGGTGACCCGGTGGGAGGCGTGGGGCCGCAGGGCCGGGACGCGGTAGGTGATGTCGAGAGCGGCGTTCAGCGTGACCGTGAGTATCACCCGTGCCGACCTCCCCCGGTGGTCTGTGTCCGCCATGTGTGCCGAAGACGCCGTCCGAAGACGTCGTCCGGAACCACGTCGTCCGGAGCTGCGTCGTCCGGAGTCACGATCATGCCAAACGGACGGCCGTCGGCCCAGCCCCCGGACCGGCCGCGATCGGCGGCCCGGAGGCGTGTCCGGGCACGGGGCCGGGTGCGGCCCGTGCGGGCCCGGGGACGGATCAGCCCAGGTGGGGACCGACCACCCATTCACCCCGGCGCATCACGCCCACCAGGTCGAACCCGGCGTCGAGGACCACCAGGTCGGCGTCCTTGCCGGGCTCCAGCGAGCCGACGCGGTCGGCGAGGCCGAGCAGCCGGGCCGGATTGGCGGAGATCGCGGCGACGACGTCCTCGACGGGCAGCCCGTCCACCGTCACCGCCCGCTTGAACGCGCGGTCCAGGGTGAGCGTGGAACCGGCGATCGAGCCGCCCTCCACCAGCCGGGCCACGCCGTCGGCGACCTCGACCTCCATCGGGCCGAGCATGTAGCGGCCGTCGCCGAAGCCGGCCGCGTCCATCGCGTCGGTGATGAAGGCGACCCGGGAGGCCCCCGCGTGGTGGAAGGCCAGCCGGAGCGCGGCCGGGTGCAGATGGGTGCCGTCGTTGATCAGCTCGACGGTGATCCGCTCGTCCTCCAGCAGGGCGGTGATGGGGCCGGGGGAGCGGTGGCCGAGCGGCGGCATGGCGTTGAACAGGTGCGTGGCGACGGTCGCGCCCGCGTCGATGGCCTGCAGCGTCTGCTCGTAGGTCGCGTCGGTGTGCCCGACGGCCGCGATCACGCCGTGCTCGGTGAGCAGGCGTACGGAGTCCAGGCCGCCCGGCAGCTCGGTGGCCAGCGTCATCATCTTCGCGTGGCCGTGCGCGGCGTCGATCAGCTTGCGGACCTCGGCCGGGTCGGGGTCGCGCAGCAGTTCCTCGTCGTGCGCGCCCTTGCGGCACGGGGAGATGAACGGCCCCTCGAAGTGGATGCCGGCGATGTCGCCCTGCTGGGCCAGCTCGGCGAGCACCCCGGCGTGCCGGGCGAGGAAGTCCAGGTCCCCGGTGACGGCGGAGGCGACCACCGTGGTGGTGCCGTGCAGGCGGTGGGCGCGGACGCCCCGGAGGATCTCCTCGGGGGTGCCGCCGGCGAAGGAGGCGCCGCCGCCGCCGTGGTTGTGGAGGTCGACGAAGCCGGGGACCACCCAGTGGCCGGTGAGGTCGACGGTCTCCGCGTCCGGGGGCGCCGTGTCCGTGATCCGCGTGCCGTCGACGATCACGCGGCCGCCGTCCACGGTGCCGGTGGGCAGTACCACCCGGGCACCGGCGAGAACCTTGCTTGGGGCCATCAGGTGGTTACCTCCGGGGAGTCGCGGTCGTGGGAGTGGGGTCGAGCAGGTCCCAGGCCAGGAGCCCGGCACCGAGGCAGCCGGCGGTGTCCCCCAGGGCCGCGGGGACGATCCGCGGCGGTCTCTGGAAGGTGACGCGCCGCCGCACGGCGTCCCGCAGGGGTGTGAACAAGGTTTCCCCGGCCTCCGCGAGGCCGCCACCGATGATGAGGACGCGCGGGTCCAGCAGGGTGAGTGCGGTGACCAGCCCGTCGGCGAGCGCGTCCACGGCGTCCTGCCACACGCGGGCGGCGCGGGCGTCGCCCGACTCGACGGCCTTGGCGCAGTCGGCGGCGTCCGCCTCCGGGTCGCCGCACGCCTCGGCCCACGCCTGGCTCACCGCCGACGCGGACGCGTACCGCTCCAGGCAGCCGCGCTGCCCGCACGGGCACGGGGCGCCGCCGGGGCGCACGACGACGTGGCCGATCTCGCCCGCGAAGCCGTGGGCGCCCGCCTCCACCCGGCCGCCGATGCCGATGGCGCCCGCGATGCCGGTGCCCAGCGGCACGAACAGGAACCGGTCGGCGCCCCGCCCGGCACCGATCCGCCCCTCGGCGAGTCCGCCGGTGCGCACGTCGTGCCCGAGGGCGACCGGGATGCCGCCGAGCCGCTCGCCGAGCAGCGCACGCAGCGGCACGTCGCGCCAGCCGAGGTTGGCGGCGTACACGGCGGTGCCGCGCTCCTCGTCGATGATGCCGGGGACGGCGACACCGGCCGCGAGGGCGTCCTCGCCGTACCGGTCGGCGCCCAGGGCGCGCAGTTCGGCGGCGAAGTCGAGGATGCCCGCGACGACGGCCTCGGGGCCGCGCTCGCGCCCGGTGGCGCGGCGGGTCCGGTGCAGCAGCTCGCCCCCCGGCCCCGCCAGGGCGGCCTTCATCCCGGTGCCGCCCACGTCGAGGGCGATGACATGTCTCACGGGGACAGTGTGGCCCGTACACCCGGGAGAGGTCTAGTCCACTCGCGTGGTGTAGACCTTAGTCCGGTAAACGGACAAGCGGTTCGATCGACACAGGGCAGGGCGGGGCAGGAACGTGCGGCGGCGCAGGACAGGAACGATCGCGGTGGCAGCCGCCCTGGGGATGACGGCGGCCCTCGGCGGCTGCGGACTCGTCGGCGGCTCCGACGAGGTGACGCTGAAGCTCGTCGCGGCCGACTACGGCGACAGCAAGGACAACAGCTCCCAGGGGTACTGGAACGAGCTGGTCAAGTCCTACGAGGCCAAGCACCCCGACGTGCACGTGGACGTCACCGTCTACTCCTGGAACGACGTCGACCGCAAGGTCCGCGAGATGGTCGAGGCCGGCGAGGCCCCCGACATGGCGCAGATCGGCGCCTACGCCGACTACGCGGCCAAGGACCTGCTCTACCGGGCCGACGACCTGCTCTCCATCCCCGTCCAGGCCGGCTTCGTCCCCCAGCTGGCCGCCGCCGGGCAGGTACACGGTGCCCAGTACGGCCTGCCGTTCGCCGCCTCCACCCGCGTGCTCTTCTACAACAAGACCCTCTTCGACAAGGCCGGCGTCACCCCGCCCAAGACCTGGGACGAACTCGCCGAGGCGGCCGAGGCGCTCAAGGACAAGGGCGTGAAGTACCCGTACGCGCTGCCGCTGGGCGCCGAGGAGGCGCAGGCCGAGACGATGCAGTGGATGCTCAGCGGCAAGGGCGGCTACACCGATGACGTCGGCACCTACTCCGTCGACTCGCCGCAGAACGTCACCACCTTCACCTGGCTCAAGGACGAACTGGTCGGCAAGGGCCTCACCGGTCCCGTCGCCCCCGGCAGACTCGACCGGGCCGACGCCTTCGCCGCCTTCGCGAACGGCGACGTCGGCATGCTCAACGGCCACCCCTCGCTGATGAAGACCGCCTCCGCCAAGGGCGTGAAGTACGGCATGGTGCCCACCCCCGGCGTCGACGGCGCGAGCAAGAACACGCTCGGCGTGACCGACTGGATGACGGCCTTCAGGAAGAACGGCCACCAGAAGGAGATCGGCGACTTCCTCGACTTCGTCTACGACGACGAGAACGTCCTCGACTTCTCCCGGAAGTACGACCTGCTGCCGGTCACCACCTCCGCGTCCGAGGTGATGAGCGTCGCGTCCGAGGACAAGGACCTCAAGCCCTTCCTGGACGAACTGCTGCTCTCCGAGCTCTACCCGGTCGGCAAGACGTCCTGGGCCGCGGTCAGCGCGGACGTGAAGAAGCGCATCGGCCAGGCGGTCGCCCCCGGCGGCAGCCCCGCCGAGGTGCTCGGCCAGATCCAGGCGACGGCGAACCTGGCCGACAGCGGCGAGTAGCGCCGCTGTCGGCGGCGGGCGTTACGGTGCCGTACATGGACCCCGCAGACCCCGCAGGCCCCGCAGACCTCGGAGCGAGGGAGCGCGGCATCCTCGCGCTGGAGCGCCGCGGCTTTCCGGGCCCCGGCGCGAAGGAACGCGCGATCCGTGAGGAACTGGGCCTGGCCCCCGTCCGCTACTACCAGCTCCTCAACGCCCTCCTGGACGACCCGCGCGCGCTGGCCTTCGACCCGGTGACGGTCAACCGGCTGCGCCGGGTGCGGGAGTCCCGGCGCGGCGAGCGCTGAGGTTGTTTCCCGCGCCCGCGGGATAGGTTCGCCGTATGGGCAGCCACAAGGAATCCACCCCCGACTCCCCGGTCCCCGCGGACCACCTGCCGACGCCCGCGACCGAGGCCGGCCGCGAAGGGCTCGCCGCCCTCCTCGCGCACCCCGGCCGCGCGGTGATCGCGCTCGACTTCGACGGCACGCTCGCCCCGATCGTGCCGGACCCCGACCGGGCCCGCGCCCACCCGGACGCGGTGCCCGCGCTCGCGGCCCTCGCCCCGAAGGTCGCCTCCGTCGCGGTGATCACCGGCCGTCCGGCCGAGGTCGCCGTCCACCACGGAGGCTTCGCGGACGTCCCCGGCCTGGACCACCTCGTCGTCCTCGGCCACTACGGCGCCGAGCGCTGGGACGCCGCGACCGGCACCGTCACCGCCCCGCCGCCCCATCCGGGGGTGGCCGCCGTACGGGCCGAGCTGCCGGGGCTGCTGGACGCCGTCGGCGTCGGGCGGGACGCCTGGGTCGAGGAGAAGGGCCGGGCGGTCGCCGTGCACACCCGCCGCGCGAGCGACCCGCAGGCCGCCTTCGACGCCCTGCGCGCCCCCCTGGCCGACCTGGCCGCCCGCCACGGCCTCGTCGTCGAACCGGGCCGCCTGGTCCTGGAACTGCGCCCGCCCGGCATGGACAAGGGCGTCGCGCTGCGCGAGTACGCCCGCGAGACGGGCGCCGCGTCCGTCCTGTTCGCCGGCGACGACCTCGGCGACCTCCCCGCCTTCGCGGCGGTCGGCACCCTTCGCACCGAGGGCACCCCGGGCCTCCTGGTGTGCAGCGGAAGTGACGAGGTGACGGAACTGAGGGAACGCGCGGACCTGGAGGTGGACGGCCCGGCCGGGGTGGTGACCCTCCTGAGCGCCCTCGCGGACCGCCTGGCCTGACGCCGATGTCACGAGGATGTCTTCGAATGTCACAGACCTGTCCGGACGCCACGGGCGAGGCAACCGGATCTCGTGCCGGACGCTCCTCTGAACCGTAAGGCCGGTCGATACGGCCCCCAACCGTGGAGGACAACGTCATGCCCGCTCGCAAGTTCCCGGTGCTCGCCCTCGCCGTCCTGGCCGCCGGTCTGACGCTCACCGCCTGCGACGGCGGCGGCACCGCCGACGGCGCCGCGTCCTCCACCACGGCGACGGCCGCCACGCAGTCCTCCACGGCCACGCAGCCCCCCACGGCCAAGCAGTCCCCCACCGCCACGACGGGCGCCACCGGCGGCGGCTCGGCGTCCGGCGGCGGCTCGGCGTCCGGCGGTGGCTCGGCGTCCGGCGCCTCCGGCGAGGAGGGGACGAAGTGCACGGACCAGAAGGACTACACCGGTGACCCCCGGTCGAACGCGGAGATCAACTCGATCGGCGCGGACACCGGCACCTGCCCGCAGCCGCAGAAGGGCGCCGGCGCCCCCTCGAAGTCCCTCGCGCTGGACCTGAAGTGCACGAACCAGCTCGACTACGCGAACGACCCGCGGTCGAACGCCGAGATCAACTCGATCGGCGCGGACACCGGCACCTGCCCCGCGCCGAAGGGCGGCAAAGCCTCGTCGGGCGACCTCGCGCTGGACCTGAAGTGCACGAACCAGCTCGACTACGCGAACGACCCGCGGTCGAACGCCGAGATCAACTCGATCGGCGCGGACACCGGCA